>DEHU01000282.1 GCA_002352125.1 Competibacteraceae bacterium UBA2792
ATCGGACCAGCATCGCGGCTGGTTCCAGTCCTCGCTGCTGGCGTCGGTGGCGATGCGCGGCGTCGCGCCCTACAAGGGACTGTTGACCCACGGCTTCACCGTGGATGCCCAAGGCCGCAAGATGTCGAAATCGCTGGGCAACGTGGTCGCACCGCAAAAGGTGGTCAACTCGCTGGGCGCCGACGTGTTACGGCTGTGGGTGGCAGCGACCGACTATCGCGGCGAGATGGGCGTCTCCGACGAGATACTCAAGCGCATGGCCGATTCCTACCGGCGGATGCGCAACACCGCCCGCTTCCTGCTGGCTAACCTCAACGGCTTTGATCCGGCTCAGCATTTAGTGCCGCCGGAACGGATGCTGGCACTGGACCGCTGGGCGGTAGACCGCGCCTGCCGTTTGCAGGAAGAAATCCTGGAAGCTTACGACCAATACCTGTTCCACCTGATCTACCAGAAGATCCACAACTTCTGCTCGGTGGATATGGGCAGCCTGTATCTGGACATCATCAAGGATCGCCAATACACCACCCCGCGCGACAGCGTCGCCCGCCGCTCGGCGCAGACCGCGATGTATCACATCCTGGAAGCGATGACCCGCTGGCTGGCGCCGGTTTTGAGCTTCACCGCCGAGGAAATCTGGCGCAACGCGCCGGGCGAGCGCGGCCCGTCGGTATTCCTCGCGACCTGGTACAACGGACTGTTCGCGGCCGGCGACAACGACCCGTTTGGCGCAACCTACTGGGAACGGTTGCTCGGCGTTCGCGAAGCGATCAGCAAGGAACTCGAAAAGCTTCGGGTAGCCGGCGGTATCGGTTCCGGGCTGGACGCCGAAGTGGATTTGTATTGCGATGGCGCGCTAGCGGCCGACTTGGGCAAGCTGGCCGACGAATTGCGCTTCTTCCTGATCACTTCCTATGCCCGGCTGCACCCCCTGGCAGCGAAACCGGCGGAAGCGGTCGAGGTCCAAATCAACGGGCAACCGCTGGCGATTCGAGTTTCGCCTAGCGCCCATGCCAAATGCGTGCGCTGCTGGCATCACCGCGAGGATGTGGGCCAGCATTCCGAGCACCCCGAACTGTGCGGGCGGTGCGTGGAAAACGTTGCCGGCAGCGGCGAAATCCGGCGTTACGCCTAATGGCTACGCCCAAGTGGTGCTGGTGGTTGAGCGGAACGGTCGTGGCGCTCGATCAGGCTACCAAACACCTTGCCGAAACGCTGCTGGCGATGCACCAACCGGTACCGGTGCTGCCGTCGTTCAACCTGACGCTGACGTATAACACCGGCGCAGCGTTCAGCTTTCTCGCCGGTGCCGACGGTTGGCAACGCTGGTTTTTTCTGGGCTTGGGCACGGCGGTCAGCATCGGCCTGATCGCCTGGCTGTGGCGGCTCAAACCGGGGGATAGCTGGCTGGCGGCGGCGCTAGCGCTGATTTTGGCCGGTGCGGTCGGTAATCTGATCGACCGTGCCTGGCTCGGACAGGTGATCGATTTTATCCAGGTTTATTACGACCGCTGGTATTTCCCGGTTTTCAACATCGCGGATATTTCCATCAATATCGGCGCGGCGCTGCTAGTGGTGGATAGTTTGCTGCGGAGAAACGCATGAGCGCCCACATTCATCTCGCCAATCCGCGCGGCTTTTGCGCCGGGGTGGACCGGGCCATCGGTATCGTCGAACGGGCGCTGGATCTGTTCGGTGCGCCGATCTACGTGCGCCACGAAGTGGTACACAACCGATTCGTGGTCGATAACCTGCGCCAGCGGGGAGCAGTATTCGTCGAGGAACTGGACGAAGTGCCGGACGACGCGACGGTGATCTTCAGCGCTCACGGCGTATCCCGGACAGTGCGAGAGCAGGCGGAACAACGCGGCCTCAAGGTATTCGACGCTACCTGCCCGCTGGTGACAAAGGTGCACATGGAAGTCAGTCGCCATGCTCGCGCCGGCCACGATGTGATCCTGATCGGCCACGCTGGCCATCCCGAAGTCGAAGGCACTATGGGCCAATACGACGAGGGCCAGGGTGGACGGATGTACTTGGTGGAAACGGTCGAGGACGTTTTGGCGCTGGCGGTATACGATCCCGCCGGGCTGGCTTACGTCACCCAAACCACTCTATCGGTAGACGACACGGCTCGGATCGTCGCCGCCTTGCGCGAGCGATTCCCGGCCATTCAAGGACCGCGTAAGGACGACATCTGCTATGCCACCCAGAACCGGCAGGATGCCGTCAAGGAGTTATCGGGGCGCTGCGAACTGCTGCTGGTGGTCGGTTCGCGCAGCAGTTCCAATTCCAACCGGCTGCGGGAACTGGCGGAGAAAGAAGGGACGCCGGCCTATCTGATCGATGGACCGGCGGATATCGACTCTGCTTGGCTAGCAGGCAAAACCGCTATCGGCGTCACCGCCGGCGCTTCGGCGCCCGAAGTGCTGGTGCAACAGGTGATCGACCGCTTACGCGAACTGGGTGCCGCCACGGTCGCGGAAAGCGCCGGGCGGGAGGAAAACGTGGTGTTCTCGTTGCCGAAAGAGTTGCGGTAACTCGCCGCTTCTGAGCACAACGTCCACCCTATCCGAACCAGCGATCAAATCGAGGGCCGCAACCGCAACTTTACGGCCCTCGCTATTCGCCGGCTACCAGCACCGCGCAGCGGCATCCCTGTCGGCAGCGGCGGCGCTGTTCGTACATTTAGTACCGCCTAAAATACATTTCACTCCAGTATTGTTCAGGGTCAGATTGCCGCAAATCGTATCGCTGACTTGCGGCCCCACCCGCGTGGCCGTGAGAGTAAAGGTATTCGGCTGGGGCGCAGCCACCGCAATCGTGTAGTAACCACCGGGCGGTCCTCCTTCCTTGGGAGACTGGGTGAACGGCAACGCCACCGCCACGCCTGCCCGCGTTTGGTCATACCGGTTATTTTCTGTGTAGAACCGCTCCATCCATTGCGCCAGTTCCAACAGCACGGCTTCGGCATCCGCCCGGCGCGACTTGCGCACGCTGTCCTGATAGGTCGGATAAGCGATCGCGGCCAAGATGCCGATGATCGCCAATACGATCATCAGTTCGATCAGGGTATAGCCGCCCCGCTTGCCGACGTTTTGCCATCTTGCGATTTGACTGTTATCGACATCCATCATTGGAACTCCACTTGCCGCCAGGATTGCCGGCCAATCTCGCTATCGACAATGGGCAAATCCACCACCCCGCCTTCGGAAGTACTGACGTAAATCATCGTCTTCTTCAAGTCAGGAGCCTTCATTGCGGTGGGCGCCGAAGCGATGCTATCGATTTGCGCGCTGCTGGGCGCAAATCCGGTGGAGGTTTCGGTGACGGGCACGGTCGAGTTATTCACGCCCAGGAAGCTTGTGGACAACCGCTTGCCGGTCACGGCATCGAGAATGTTTACCCAACTGGTACCTCCAAACTTGCAGGGATCGGGATCGGGCAAGATGCTGGTGAAAATCACCCGGCTACCGACGACCAAGGGATCGCCGGGCACTCGCTCGCCCGCTTCCTTCAAGTCGAGATACCAACCGCGCTGCTGATCCTTTGGCAAACCGGTCACCGAATCGGTGCCGCACTGCTTGTCCGCCGGCAAAGCGCCGTATTCCACGCAATTGGCGCTGGTGATCCGGAAAGTCTTGCCATCCACGGTAATGCTTCCCGTCGAGGTAACGGTACCCGACGTGCCGGCAAATTGGCAAGTCGGATCGACCGGATTACCCGGACAGAAAACCTGCGCTTGCAAGTTTGCACGGTTGAAACAGGCGGTCGTGACAACACCGAAGGCAACGCCGACACACGAACCGGCATCCATGTCGTCCCATATCCCATAGAACGTTTGCCGGCTGGTGCTGCTTACATCGGTCGCACCCAGATACTTGCCCGTACCGAACAAGACCATGTAGGTAAACTCCTCCAGCCGCGTGCTCGAATCGGTGTTCGCGTTCAATTTTGGATGCCGCGTGACCTGCGGAGCCGCCGTAATGGGCTGCACGTTGTTGCTGGCGTCTTTGGCGGTGAACAGCTTAGCGTAAGTCCAGTTATTGGGATTCGGATTCCGAATATCGAACCGCCACAAATTACCCGTCAGATCGCCCGCATAGATGAAATCGGCGATCCCGTCCCCGTCGCCGTCGACGACGCTGGGCGTGGACAACCCCAGCCCTTCGCGCAGGTCGATCTTTCTGATGATGCTACCGTTTTCGACGTTGACCACGAACAGAACGGCAGTCGTAGTGGGCGTAGCGGGAACGGTAACCGGTTTGTTGGGATTGTTGCTGTTGTAACCGTTGCCAAAGACGGCAACCCAAGGATTGTTGTCGAGATTGGTATCGTGGTCGCTCCGCCGCACCAGCGAGGGTTGGCTGAAGGTCAATCCTAGATCGGGATCTTTGAATTCCCACAGCACTACGCTGTCGGCGTTGGCTTCGGTCAGCGACCCGGGATCGGTGACGTTGCCGTTACTATCGACCGTGCCCGCTTCGGTCACGTCCAGGGCGAAATAGCTGAGTCCTCCCGCCCGCAAACCACCGACCAACACCGTATGCCAACTCTCGTCGCTAAATTGCACGTCGAGCGCGGTCGGCGAGGCGTCCACGTAAAACTGATGCTGCTGAGCGTAGCTCAACTGGGTCAGTGCGTTCAGCTTCGGATACAGTTCGCTCGGGACATACGCGAACACCTCCTTGCCGGTATTGGCATCGAAACCGTGCAACATGCCATCGTTGGCGCCGACATACACCATGGGGCGGCGATTGAGGCGCGCATCGGCAAAAGTTTGATAGTTGCCAAAAGGATAGCCCGCATCGGGAGGACCAACGTAGAACGGATTGGAATTGACGATGTCGCCGAGCGTGTTGCGAATGACCTGATTGGTATCCTCGTCGACATCGATGCGCTTACGGAATTGATCTTCGTTGCTGGCATCGCCACGAAGATAGGCAAGACGTAGCGCGCCTTGATTATCACTACCATCCAAGGCGCTGATCTGGGCGGGATCGAGCGCGGTGGGGCTGCTGGTCGGGACGCTGCTCGGCCAACGAAAGGCGATACCGTTACCGTTGGAGGGCTTGTAGGTCAAAATCTGACGGTCATTAGGGGCCAGTTGGTTAGTTGCATCTTGGGTCCTCCAATCCCTCTGCGGTTTCCCATCGGCGTCGAGCTGGATCTGGCCCGTGGCCGGATCCACGAGCAGCGCGCGCACTTCGCCGTTCCAAACGCCGCTCTTGAAACGAGCCTGATAGACCCGGCTGCCGGCAAACAGCGACCCGGAATTGACGGCCACCGACGCCGCCGAACCGGTGCGGCTGATGATCTGCTCGAAAGTGTCGCGCAACTGCTCTTTCAGTTTGCCCGCATTGGTCACCAGGAAGTAGTTGTCGGGTTTACCGTCACCGTCCTTGTCCCATTCCTTGTCTTGATCGGGAAGGTCGTTCGAGTCGGCATCGATGAAGCCACCCCACTTGGCTGCGTACCAGAGCGGGTCGTGGGGAATCAGCGAAGCCGTGCTGGCATTGACGCCAGCGGTAAAGGTGCGAGTCGCGGTCAAGGGTAAAGCGGCATTATCATCCCAGCCCGCAGTGGTACTCGGAGCGGGCGGAATCCCAACGAAAGTGGGGGGCGTGTCGAGGAAGTAGTCCGGGTCGCTAGTGGCAGCGGTATCGGTGTCCCGAACTTCCAGGTAAACGCCATCCGCCGTAGTGCCCGAGATGACGTAACCCATGTGTTGAATCACGCCACCGGCGGCATAATCGGATGAAAGATTTACGACCAGTTGACCGGACGCATTGACCGAGAACGTATAGGTCACGATCGCATCCATGTCGTGATCGGAACCGTATTCCGAATCTTCGTAATTCAGGCGGAACTTGATGTAAGGCCGACCGCCGTTAACCGTAGCATCCAGGTTGCCTGCCCCCGTGTTGGCGATGGTTTCGACATAAAAATCGACGATCGTATTGGTCGGTTGGAATTGCCCTTGCGTCGCGCTGATACCGCTACCGCTGACCGACTTGGCAAACGGCACCACGGTAATGATCTTTTTATTTGCATCGTTATAGCTGGGAGTCGGTATTTCGATTGATGGCAAAGGCGAAGACAAGGCAACGCCGAACGTGTCAGTCGTGACAAGATGCGGGTTGCCAGTTCCGACAGTAATCTGCCTTACACCGGTTGTCTTGCCGAAATAGGCCACGCTGGCCGCATAGTAACCACCCTGACGGGTTGGCTCTTCCGGCGACAGACCGCGGATATCGCCGAAGCTGTCAACGCTCTTTGGAGTTGGTGCGGTATCGTAAACACTGCCCGATTGGCCGATGAAGATGTTCTTGGTGCCGCCTTCTTCTTCGTCCCAAATGGTTTCGCCGATGCTCGATACGCTTAAGCTTCCAATGTCGCTACCGATACCAGTACCAAAATTGGTATTGACGCCAGGCAACTGGTCGGTATCGAAGGATGGAATATCGGCAATGACTACTTCGAATGGCTTGGAACAATAAGGATAGCCACCTTGATTTTCCGCCCGGAAAGGATCGGTCCAAGTCGGTTTAGGCAAATTGAGGTTGTCGGCCGTATTAAATCCATCGAACTCGCCAGCCGTAACAGCATAGGCAGTGGTGGGGCTGGTTTTACCCGCGAAGTAACGGAGCCCTTCATACATCATCTCGGCGATAGGATTGCCCCACATCGCGCAACGGCCTTCCTGCATCGCGGTAACCATGGGGACTCCACAACCTCCATCGTTGTATGCGTAAGTCCCGCGAAACCCAACAATTCGAATATTATCGATCGTTCGCACGATACTGCCTGCACTTCCCGGCGCTAAGAATTGTCCGGTAGTAGAATTGATTTCATTCGTAAACGACGATATGTTCTTCCGCAACAACCCGCCGGACAGGTGTTTCTTGAAAGAGCCGGTCAACAGGCCGAACGCCATACGGTCGGTCTCACCATACTCGTGCAATAGACCGGTCGGTTTGTAAACGGTCGGACTGCTTTCCGGGTAACCTTTGCACTCCGGCTCCAAAAGACCACTCACGCAAGCTTTGACGCGAACCGTGTAATCGGTGAGAGTGGATGTTGGAATGGTGCGCTGCCACCACAAATAATAGCTGTCGCTCCCAGCGTTTTCCTCCTGGCGAAATTCGATGGTGTGGGAACCAGCGGTCAGGGTGATAGTACCGCTGTAAGTCTGGCAACTACATGCTGCGTGTGCACCATAATAACCGGCCACGGCAGTACCATCGATGAGTACTTCAACCGCATCATCGCCATCGACGGCAAACGTATAAGTACCGCCTGCCGGAATCAAAATTTGCCCGGTAAAGACGGTAAGGTAATCATCGCTCCTGCCAAAAGGATTGCCGCTGCCATCAATCTTGCTAGCTGGGCCAGAGCCAAATCGGTTGGCCGTCGTAGCATAGGTCGTCACCATTTGAGTGAATTCGGTGTGGTTATTGGGATGCGCAACATTAACATCGGTGCTTCCACCTTGTCTCAAATCGTAGGTTGTTTGAGTCAGGTTAGTGAAATACTGGCTGGGTACCTTCTCCCAAAAGGTACTTCCGGTTACAGCACAATTGGTTCGTATTTCGCTACCGCCGGTCGTAATTCCAGAGACGCACTGATCGCCTGCCACCGGCCGTTCGATCGACAGCCAGTTCCAAACCCGGAAATTACTGTTGGTAAGTACTCGCAAAAGGGGAAGTTGTGACGTATCGTTTTGCAACGTCGTATTGGCGAATAAATGCCGCGTACCGGTTGCTGGCAATGACAGCGGAGCATATTCAGAGATGTTGTAACCATCATGAGCAATACTGGTGTATTCCTTGCCCCAACTGTGCGCATCTTGGGGAATACGGGACCGTTCCAAGACGGTTTCCGTAGTGCTATCCGTATAGCGATAACCACCATAAAGTACTCGCCGTATAGCATCGATGCGCGATGTGGTTAGATAATTGAGAAAATCACCACTCCAGCCACTCGAACAGGTTTTGGTGCGACTATCTCTTCTCCCTTGAATTTGAGCTTGCGTCATCGTGATGGGCTGAAAAACCCCACTACTATAGCTATAACATTTATACGAATCGAAATAGCCGTAATAGTCTAACGCTTTCCCGTTCTGAGTGAGATTGGGTTTATATCCAACATCGATTTCACCATCCTGGTTTACATCCGAGGCGTCGTTATACGCTTCGTAGTAAAGCTTATGATCGCGTCCCATGACCAGCATCGACAGCGGAACCCCATTTCCACCAAGAAACAGTGGTAAATTAGAGATATCGACAACTGCGCGGGCAGTCGACAAAGGCAGCATAGCCGCGAATCCCAACAACAAACTGCCCAACAGGAATTGCCTATTCGTTTTTCGGCATTCGTTCATTGCCATTCTCCAATAACGTGAGAAGGTAGTCCTTTCGGAGTTCACCTTCCGTAAACACTTTGCAACATAATTCGGGCCAAGGGTTGATTGGTGCTATCGGCCACCGCAATACCGTATCCTTGCGTAGTGACACGATAATAAATCGTTATCGGCGCCGGGGCTCTTCCAATCACAAGCGAACCGATCTCGTACAAGTACTCGATGATATAGCGAGGCTGTCTCGAAACCGAGGCTAAAGCCGGCGGATGCGTAATAGTCGACGCTCCAACTGAAGTATTTAGAGACGTATATTGACCATATCCCCGGGAAGGACCAGTAGTATTCCAATTAATAGCGATCCATTTTGGTGGATTGGTATCCGCTGCCAGACACAATCCATTTAGGCTTGGGACGCTGGTATTGATACAATTCGCAGAGAAATTAAGCTTCTTATAATCGCTCGGGCGCACCTTACGAAAAGTGATCGGATCTTTGTTGCTTATGTCTTGCTCGCCATCCTGCAAGCCTAATTCCGCAGCCTGGAACGCATTATTCAAATCGCGCACATTGCCCGACATCCGTTCTTCTAAAATCGTCGTTCTTATGCCTGCCGTACCGAGAATGAACATCAGCAACAAAATGATCAAACCAATAATCAAAGCGCTACCTGCTTGGTGTTTTCTCATAATCAATTGCTTGTCAATCATAAAAATATTTCAACCTTGGTTGCGCAGGGTAATAGTGGTCGTAAACACGCGGCGTAGCCGCCGATCATCTGCGCTTGGAGTGATCGTAGCCCCATTAAAAGTATAAGGCTGAGGACGATCAACCAAATTATTTTCGGCGGTTCGTAGCAAAAGACTAATACGTATGCTGACTATTTGATTCCAGTTGCTCGCATTCACATCGTTAGCCGAGATATAACGATCTGCAACTTTCCAAATATCATTATCGGTATTCTGGCCGTATAAAATTTGTATGTTCTCGATGTTATCTACGATGGGTTGAGTCTGATCGGAGAGGACATTACCGGATGCCGTCAGAGTGCGGGTTCGACATTGCAAACTGTTATTGTTTATACTCAACGTATTGCTGGCAATGTTATTATTGCTAATTTGGGCATTCAAGCAATCTCTGATATCGCCCTGCCCTGCACCTTCGCCTTCAAAGGCGACAGTAATCGTATCGCTGCTGTTTGATCCATCATTATTCGTTCCCTGAACTGCTGGAAATGCTGGAAATGCATCTTCAAAACTTTGTCCTCGCTCGATCGTGAAACGCGAACGGTAGCCAGCCAATCGGACAATGCGACTGAGATAATCGATGGTATAACGGCCATTTTCCTGCACCCGAGACAGATTTTCCTGCACCCGAGACGATTGTCTGGTACCGACAAACAACTGCAACAGACCCGCCAACAGAAATAGGCTGATGACGAGCGAGACCATAATTTCTATCAATGTCAGACCACGCTGACGATGGTAGTTGAGCATCATGCCGTTCATGGGCGAAAACTCGTGGTAAATCGCTGGGGATTCGCGGACTGGTCATCAGTCCACCAAACTTTGATCGTGTACATCGCCATCTCCGGGTTGGCGCTCCCAATACCATCGCATGCGGGGGCACTGGCCGTAGCGGCATCCGGCGTTCCGTCTTCTGGCGTGCTGTCAATGCAAACCACGCCAACGCCGCTGGGCAACACATCGGTGATCGCTTGGTTCCATTCAAATAAGTCGTGCTCCGCCATCTCCTGTGCTTTCTGCGATTGACCGCCGCTGCAACCGCTCGTGGTTTTACAGTTTGCGTGCAGAATACCTTTGGAATCGTTCACTGCGGGTTTGTCGTATCGACCCTCTCGCACTCCAACGATATTCGCTCGCATCCGATCGACGATGTCGTAGGATTGAATCGTTGCCTGCGTGCGCATATAGGCGCTGTGATTGGTGCGCAAGCCGATCACTTGCATGCCGGCCAGGCTCAGCAAACCCACCGACAGCACGATCAAAGCGACCAACACTTCGAGCAAAGTAAAACCGTCGTGGCAGCTAACTGGGCTATAACGGGTTCTATTGCGTTTATTCATGGACATACATCTCCCGTTTCTTTCTCTCTAGCTCTGACGCGTCCCGTACCGCTGATTACAACGAAACGAGCCTGATCCACGCCCCGGCTATCGCAAAGCCTGAAAGTGCCCGTGCCCAGCCCAGTGTTGCCGGCGCTGACGCCGTTGGGAAGATAGGCGATCCACTGCGTAAACGTGCTGCCGCTACGCAAAGAAAAATTACGATCGATAGAACCTTGCACTTTGAGTACATCCGCACTGTTGGGCTGACTGCTGGGAGTATATGGATTGGAATCACCGTCCTGGTTTTGATCGACGAACACGATCCAACCGTTTTCCCAGGCACCCGAGGTATCGGTCTTGCAGTTCATGCCATCCTCGCTTCTGCAGACGACAACTCTCAAACCACGCTTCGCCGCTTCGGAACGCGCCAGACTCAGGACACCGACGAACTCGTTCGCTTGAGCCGTTCGGGTGTTATTGAGGATAGCCGTGCGAAAGGTCGGCACCCCGATAGTCAACACGATCGCCGCCAACGCCACCGTGACGATCAGCTCGATAAGAGTAAAACCTGCATTTCTGTTCATAGTCTTCAAATCCTTCTTGGACAATCATCACATATCCGATGGTAGCTCGAACTGCAGCGAGCGAGGGTACGAACGGTCGTTTTTTCCCGATAAAAGCGATTCGCAACTTTTCTGGCTCGGCCAAGCAGCATCTCGCCGGATTTCGGCCAAAATTGACAAGAGCAGCCGATCATTCGACGCTACCGATCCATCGACAGAACGAGCGATCCCGCTTGTTCGCCGCATCCGACTTCTCCTAAATGACCGACCACACATCACGATGCCCCGTCCACCGCTTCCACGCCCCAATTCGACTCCTGCAACAAGCTTCCTGCCCGATTTTTGTACCAATCGGGTCGTTTTCGCGATGGTCTTGCTCGCCGAACTGTTCGCGATGGTCTTGGCGCTGACCGAAATTGATAAACCCGGAGAGTTTTGGAATCAACTGGCGTTCATCTCGCTATTCGTGCAATGGGTGGTGCTAGGAACCGCTGCAACACTTTGTTTCTGCAAACGTTGGCTTAACCGGCTAAGTTCGACCGTCGCCGCCTTTGCTGTGTTGGGACTGACGCTCCTGATTACCTTACTATTTTCGATAGCTGGCTGGTGGTTCCTGGAACCGCGCCCCGATCTGTTAGGCAACCCGGCGCCGCTGGTTCCTCTACTCGTTCGCAATCTCGCCATCGCCGGTATCGTTACCCTGATCGCGCTGCGCTATTTCTACGTTCAGCACCACTGGAAGCGGAACGTCGAGGCCGAAGCGCGCGCCCGCTTGCAAGCCTTGCAAGCACGCATCCACCCGCATTTCCTGTTCAACGCCCTCAATACCATCGCCAGCTTGATTCACGGCCAGCCCGAACGGGCCGAACAGGCGGTTCTCGACTTGGCCGACATGCTACGCTCGGCGCTCGCCTATCAAGAACGCATTACCCTGGAGGCGGAACTCGAACTCACCCGCCGCTATCTCGCCATCGAAAGCTTGCGCCTTGGCGAACGACTGCGCGTGGACTGGCAACTGGACGAGGATTTGCCGCTCGATTTGCCGACCCCCGCCCTGCTGCTGCAACCGCTGGTCGAGAACGCCATCCATCACGGCATCCAGCGGTTGCCGGAAGGCGGGGTGTTGACCATCCGCATCGAGCGACAGCCACGGGCTTTGCGGGTCACCGTCGCCAATCCGCGCCCCGCCGACAGCGACGCAACGATCAAACCAGGCCAGCGCATCGCCCAGCACAACATCCGCCAGCGATTGCAATTGGCCTACAACATCCCTAACCCCCTGGAAATCACCGAAACACCGGAACGCTACCAAATCGGTTTCGCCATCCCGATAGCGGATCAACAGCCTGCGGTCGTTTCCTAAAATCGTCGTAATTGGTATTTTATTTGCTACTATCGTTAATAAATTATTCGATTTGAGCGTTAATCCATGAATGTGCTGATAGTAGACGATGAACCGCCAGCACGTGATCGACTGCGCGATCTGTTAAATCGACTTTCCGACTATCATCCTTGCGGCGAGGCCAGCAACGGTGCGGACGCGCTACGGCTAGCGCAAAATGCGCCGCCCGACATCGTGTTGCTGGATATCCAGATGCCGGGGCTTTCCGGCTTGGAAACGGCGCGGCGGTTTGCGGCGCTCGCTCAACCTCCGGCGATCATTTTCGTCACGGCCTACGGCGAACACGCCCTGGAAGCGCTCGATGCCCAAGCGGTCGCTTACCTGCTCAAGCCGGTTCGGCTGGAGCGGCTGGAATGGGCGCTCATCAATGCCAGTCGTCTCAATCGCGCCCAACTGGCTAGCCTGACGGCCGACCGCGCCGAAGCGGGCCGCACTCACATCCGCGCCCGACTGGGCCAGCGGCTGGAATTGATTCCGCTAGCCGATGTGGCCTACTTTCAAGCTGACCAGAAATACGTGATGGTCCGCCATCGCCACGGCGAAGCACTGATCGAAGAGTCGCTGAAAACGTTGGAAACCGAGCTGGGAACGCGGGCGATGCGGGTCCACCGCAACGCGCTGGCGATGGCGACGCATATCGCCGGTTTGGAGAAAACGACCGATGGGGACATCGCTTTGATCTTCGACAACATCCCGGATCGGCTAGAGGTCAGCCGCCGCCACCTGCCGACAGTGCGCCAGTTTCTAAAAATCGCCTGATCCGGTCGAACGATACCGTCCGGCGACGCCTCATCGAGAGCTTTTCCTCAGCCCGGCGGCCAGCCCAGTTCGCGCCCCGCCAACAGGTGCATGTGGACGTGAAATACGATCTGACCGGCGTCGCGATTGCAGTTGATCACCGTCCGGTAACCGCTTTCCGCTACCCCCGCTTCGTCCGCCACCTGTTTGCCGGCCAAATAAAGCCGGCCGATCAGCGCCGCATCCTCTGCGGTCAGGTCGTTGAGCGTGGCGATATGCCGGCGAGGAATGAGCAGGACGTGAACGGGTGCCTCGGGATTGATGTCGCGGAAAGCCAACACTTCGCCATCGTCGTAAAGCTTGGCGGCAGGAATCTCGCCGGCGGCGATCTTGCAGAAAATGCAATCGGTCATGACGCTTGCTCCGGGTGAATCTCACAATTCCCGGCGGCCCGCGAAAGCGCGCGCTAAGGTGCCGCCATCCACGTATTCCAGTTCCCCGCCCAGCGGTACGCCATGGGCGATGCGGGTCGCGCGAATGCCGCGCTCGCGGGCCAGTTCGGCGATGTAGTAGGCGGTGGCCTCGCCTTCCACGGTCGGGTTGGTGGCCAGAATGATCTCGCGAATCTCGCCTTCGCCCAGGCGCGCCTCCAGGATTTCCAGACCCAGTTCCGCCGGGCCGATACCATCCAGCGGCGACAAATGGCCCATCAGCACGAAATACAAACCTTGAAAACCAGTCGCCTGCTCCACCGCCAACACATCGGCGGGCGTTTCGATCACACACAACAACGAACGGTCGCGGCGGGGGCTAACGCACAGCGCGCACACTTCGGTTTCGCTCAGGTCGCGACACGATCGGCAACGACCGATCCCCTCCAGCGCCGCTTGCAGCGCCTCGGCCAGCCGCCGTCCACCGTCGCGATCTCGCTCCAGCACATGCAACGCCATCCGTTGGGCGGATTTTGGCCCGACTCCCGGCAGGCAGCGCAGCGCCGTCATCAATCGACTCAACAGCGGCGAGGCGGCCACGGCGAACCGTCAGAACGGCAGCTTCAAGTCGCCCAACATGCCCGGCGGCAATCCCATGCCGCTGGTCAAACCGGACATCTTCTCCTGCACGGTTCGCTCGACCTTGTGGACGGCATCGTTGAAAGCGGCCGCTACCAGATCTTCCAGCATATCCTTGTCGTCCCCCACCAAGCTGTCGTCGATCCGGATCCGCTTGACTTCGTAGCGGCCGGTGATCGTCACATTGACCAAACCGCCACCGGCTTCGCCGGAGACTTCCATCGCCGCGATTTCCGCCTGCGCCTTCTGCAGATTTTCCTGCATCTTCTGCGCCTGCTTCATGATATTACCCAAACCGCCTTTCATCGGATTCTCCTCCGTCGTCAACTTGTTATCTCGACCGCTCCGCCGATGGCGGGCGAAGAGAACGAACTGTTAGCCATCGGTTTCGTCGAGCGGGTGAATCGCGACGACCCGCGCATCGAACGTTTCCTGCATATCCCGCACGACCGGATCTTGGGCGACTCCCGCGGCGGCGACCTGTTGCCGTTCCATTTGCCGCTGCTGCCGCTGGTCGGCGGGCGTCGCCGCCGTCAGCTTGCCCACCTGAAAGCGTAAGCTGACCGGTGCGCCGAGATGTTGTTCCAAAGCCGCTTTCAGCCGCTCCTCGCTGGTCTTGTTCCGCATCTGGGCGTGAGCGGGTTCCAGAGCTAGCCGGAAATCGTTGCCCTCGCGCGCGACCAACGCGCAATTCAAGGCCAATTGCTTGGCCATGCCGCCCAAACTCAACCGCTCGACCAAAGCACCCCACTCCGAAACCGGTTGCTCCGAAACCGGTTGCGCCGGAGCCAGAGCCGGCGGTGCGGAGCGCGGAACGTCCCCGGCATCCGGCGCGGCAACGGCGACGGGAACGCGCACCGTTGCCGCCGGCGCGAGCGGTTCGGACACCGCATTTTGCGAGGCCGCTGGCCGGAAGCACAGCATCCGCAACAGCACCATCTCGAAACCGCCGCGCGGATCGGGCACCAGCGGCAAATCGCGCCGGCCCAGCAAGGCAATCTGGTAGAACAACTGCACGTCTTCCGGCGGCAAGGCGCGAGCCAAGCGCAACAAATCCTCGGGCTCGGCCACGCCATCGGCCGGCGCCGCCGCGGGCACGACCTGAATCAGCGCCACCTGTTGCAGCAGCGACAACAGTTCGGCCAGCACCGCCGCATAATCGGGCGCGGCTTCATCCAATTCCGCTACGTGCCGCAACAGCGCCGCCGCATCGTCGGCCACCAGCGCGTCCAGCAAATTCACCACTTGCCGCCGGTCGATGCTGCCGAGCATGGCACCGACCGCTGCCTGCTCCACCCGCCCGCCACCGAAGGCGATGGCCTGATCCAGCAAGCTCAACGCATCGCGCATGCTGCCATCCCCGGCACGGGCGATCAGCCGTAGCGCTCCCTCTTCGCGCGGAATGTTTTCCTCGGCCAGCACCTTGTCCAGATAACCGGCGATCATGCCCGCCGACAATCGCTTGAGGTTGAATTGCAAGCAGCGCGACAGGACGGTCACCG
>DEHU01000049.1 GCA_002352125.1 Competibacteraceae bacterium UBA2792
ACCGTCTTGCGGATGGTTTCGCGGTAGGCAACGCGCGGTTTGCCGATGTTGGCGTCCACCTTGAATTCGCGCTTGAGGCGATCGACGATGATTTCCAGGTGCAGCTCGCCCATGCCGGAGATGATGGTTTGGCCCGACTCCTGGTCGGTGTGGACCCGGAAAGAAGGGTCTTCGTGCGCCAGTTTGCCGAGGGCGATACCCATCTTCTCCTGGTCGGCCTTGGTCTTGGGTTCGACCGCGATGGAAATCACCGGCTCGGGAAACTCCATCCGCTCCAGNNTAGACCGAGTCGCCGGAATTGACTACGCCGGAATAACAACGAACGAAAGTTAGCGTACCGACGAACGGATCGGTGGCGATCTTGAAAGCCAATGCGGCGAACGGCGCACTGTCGTCGGCCGGCCGCTCTCCCTCGCTTTCGGCGGCATCGTCCAGCACACCCTTGACCGGGGGCTTGTCCGCCGGCGATGGCAGGTAACGCACCACTGCATCCAACATCGCTTGCACGCCTTTGTTTTTGAAGGCGGAGCCGCACAGCGCCAAGACGATTTCACCCTTGAGGGTGCGGGCACGCAAACCGGCGTAGATCTCCTCTTCGCTCAGAATGTGGCCTTCCAAATATTTTTCCATCAGCTCGTCGGANNATCAGATCGACCACGCCCTTGAACTTGTCCTCGGCGCCGATGGGCAGTTGGATCGGCACCGGATTGGCGCCCAACCGGCTTTGGATCTGGCCCACCACGCGCAGGAAATCGGCGCCGGCACGATCCATCTTGTTGACGAAGGCCAAGCGCGGCACGCCGTATTTGTTGGCCTGCCGCCAAACGGTTTCGGATTGCGGCTCCACGCCGCCCACCGCACAGAATACCGCGCAGGCACCATCCAGCACTCGCAGCGATCGCTCGACTTCAATGGTGAAATCGACATGGCCGGGGGTGTCGATAATGTTGACCCGATGCCCCTCGAACTGGCCGGCCATACCATCCCAAAAGCAGGTGGTCGCAGCAGAAGTGATGGTGATGCCGCGCTCCTGCTCNNATCGATGTGGGCCATGATGCCGAGGTTACGATAGCGCTCGATAGGGGTTTTCCGGGCCACGGCTCGATCCTTTTGGACTTACCAGCGATAATGGGCGAAGGCTTTGTTGGCCTCCGCCATGCGGTGCACGTCCTCGCGCTTCTTGACGGCGGCGCCGCGGCTATCGGCGGCATCCAGCAATTCACCGGCTAGACGGCGAGCCATGGACTTCTCGCCGCGCTTGCGGGAGGCGTCGATCAGCCAGCGCATGGCCAAGGTGTTGCGGCGGACCGAGCGAACCTCGATGGGCACCTGATAGGTGGCGCCGCCGACCCGGCGGGATTTAACCTCGACCACCGGGCGGACGTTGTCGAGCGCCTGCTCCAGCGTGCCCATCGGATCGTCCTTGCCTTTTTCGGCGATGACGTCGAGCGCGCCGTAGACGATTTTCTCGGCCACGGACTTCTTGCCACGTTCCATGACCATGTTGACGAACTTGGCCAGCATCTCGCTCCCGTGTTTGGGATCGGGAAGAGGAACGCGCTTGGGAACTTCTCTTCTTCTCGGCATAACCGCCTCAATCTCGATGGGCTGACGCGAAAATCAGGTCTTGGGTCGCTTGGCGCCGTATTTGGAACGCCCCTGGCGCCGTTTGGTAACGCCGGAGGTATCCAGGCTGCCGCGCACGACGTGGTAACGCACGCCGGGCAAATCCTTGACACGGCCGCCGCGAATCAGCACCACGGAGTGCTCTTGCAGGTTGTGGCCTTCACCGCCGATGTAGCTAGTGACTTCCTGGCCGTTGGTCAGGCGCACACGCGCCACCTTGCGAAGCGCGGAATTGGGCTTCTTCGGCGTCGTGGTGTANNAACCCGGCAGCGGGCCTGCGCTAGTCGAACGTCCGGGTTTGCAAAGAGGCGGAACTATAGGCAGGCAAGCTACTTATGTCAAGTTCGGCTGGCACGGCAAAATCGGATGATCGCTCGCTTTCCGGCCCGCCAACCGTAAAATGCCGGATTTGCCGGTTTGTCGCGATTCTGCGCCCAACACCGCCCGCAAGCGCCAGCATTGGCCGCAGCCGACTGGCGCCAACCGAATCGACCGGCTTCGAGCGCCTTAGCCGAAACCCCGGCTATCGATCCCACATTACGTTGCACTTCGCCGCCGCCGAAGCCGCAAGCAGTTCGATCAGCGGTAAAGCGCGATGTGCCAATTGAACCGGCGGTTCCTGGTCGTCATCGTCTCGATCATCGTTTTCCTTCGTCTTTTCCGGTTTCGGCATCGCCGCAGCTCTGGCCTTGTCGTCGGTGATTGCTTTCTTCAAGTTGGCCAGCGCTTCGGGAACATCCTCGGCCAGTAGAGCGCCCGGCACGGTCCCGCTGTGGCCCATCAGCTTGAGCAATTGAATGGCTATGTCGCCAAACATCATGATATCGGCATATGCGTCGCTGTGAAATGTTACGATCATGGCGATCTCCTGAAGTGATTCCCTCGCAGAACCTGTGGGCAATTTTACCATGATGCACATACGACGATCCCAAACGCTTGTTTTCGCCGTCTTCGTTCTGGTGATCTTGCTAGTACTGTCGGGTCTTCGACCGTTCGACCGCACCACCTGGATGCTGGAAGTGTTTCCTGTGGTGATCGCCCTGCCGGTGCTCTGGGCGACCTATCACCGCTTTCCGCTGACCAATTTATTGTATTTTTTCATCTTTCTTCATGCCTTGGTGCTCATGCTCGGCGGCGCCTACAGCTACGCCCGCGTGCCGCTCGGTTTTTATCTGGCCGATTGGCTGGATTTGAGCCGCAATCCTTACGACAAGATCGGCCATTTCTTTCAAGGTTTCGTACCGGCGCTGGTGGCGCGGGAAATCCTGGTTCGCGGCCGGTTCGTGCGGGGCCGGAAGATGTTGGCGTTCGTGGTTCTGTCGATCATCTTGGCGATTAGCGCATTGTACGAACTGATCGAATGGGCCGCCGCGCTGATTCTCGGTCAGGGGGCCGACGAGTTTCTGGGCACCCAGGGCGATCCTTGGGACACGCAATCCGATATGTTTCTGGCGTTGATCGGTGGCAGCACTGCATTGCTGTTTTTTTCCCGCCTCCACGACCGCCAGATCGAGCGCCTGACCGGCGACGAACGGATCGATGAGGCGCAATCCGCGCCGCTGCTCGAAGAGCGATGAAATCCCCCGCCGAAACCTATTTCGCCGCTCTGGCCGACGTGCGCGCCACGGGTGGCGGCGTCAAGGGAACCTCGTAGTCGCCATTCTGCACGCCCCGCTTATCGCGCCACAACGCCGGGGCATTGAAACAGGACTGGCCGCGTATTCCGCCGCCCGCCACGCGAGAACGGCTACTGGCTTCCGCCGAACTGGGCCGGCAAATCGCCGCCCTGCTGGATACCGAAACTTCGCTGCCCGGCATCACCCAAGGCAAGCCGCGCCCGGTTTACCTGGATGGCCCGCCGAATCGCGGCGCTAGTTTTGTTGCGGCCGGCACTGGATGAGAATTACCGGGCGTGTATTGACGATTGCGCTCCACAGCGACCTAATTGAATTTGATTGGCCGAATCTTAGCGGTCAGCTTCATACCTTGCTTGTAGGATCGCTAGAATCTTCTTTGGCCTGCGACTCTTCCAAGAAGGAAGAAACCACTTCATCCGGTTTTCTCGAATAAAAACGCGCTTTCCCATCTTTATGCTCAAAAAAGAAGACTGAAGATAGAGCTAAAAACGGACTGGGAGCGGTAGGATCTGCTTTGAGTACGAGATTTTGCTCAAATCTCTTCCACGGTCCTTCTTCAATCAAATCATCCCGCGCCGAAGTGGCAAGTAAGCCGGCAAATTCATCTTGTTCGAGAACGAGGTTACCAATTGGACGCGATACGCTATGATCATCTGGAAGAAATAACGCTTTATCAAAGCTCGGACATTTTAGCGCGCTTAGTTCAGATTGTATTTCTTGAGAAAAGCTTTTAATAAACTTTAATACATCTTCATCAAAAAAATTTAAATTAACAACCACGATATCTTCAGGTATTACAGCTCTAAGTACTATTCGATCCAAAAATGCAAAGGCAGGATTATTCTTACCCACCAAGCGCGAGCGAGTATATTGACCTGGCTGAATGATTGGGGCTGTTTCTATTCTTTTTTTTCCATAATGCCTTAATTCCGCAACCATACCTGGCGCCGCACCGAACTTGGGGAAAACTATGCTTTGATAAGTCGCATGCTCTCCAGGAGTGTCATCGTTATTTAATCCATTGAATCGGTTATTGTCGCCCGTATGTCCTTTAGGATTGCACGACATCAATTTATTCAGCGAAAAAGGCAGAGAGAACTTCATCTGATGGCAAAGCTGGAAAGCCAGATCACGCGGTATGGTTCGGTCAACATAAGTGCCTTTTTTAACCACTTTCGTAGGAACCATTCCTATTTTAATCTTTTCCCTGAATTTGTTTTGAATAGCATGTCCAGCAACTGGATTCGGCATTCTCTCAGTTGGAATGAGCCGTTGCATATTTGCTGGACTAGATATTCTCCTGGTGTGATTTGATTGTCCCCTATTTACTGAACGCGATATTCCCCTGGCGGAATTAAATGGTTCCATATTTATCTCCTCAAAAAATGGCTCGAATGTTCCGGCGCTCTTAAAAGCCGGATTGAAATCGGAACAACCCGATTCACACCCTGAATTACGGAACCAGATAAAGTTTGGATGCAAGACTCGAAAATTTTTTGTTGCCGCCATCCCAATCAATCAAGGCCATCTAAAATTGAGGTTGTGGATTCCCTCTCGCTCTCGGCTCCACCCACAGCCGATCTCGCAAGCCCGACGAGCGCCGCAACCGCCGCTCCACCGCCGCCGCGAACACCTCTGGCACGCCATAAAAACTCGCGTGCTGCTTGGCCCGCGTCAGCGCCGTGTACACCAGCTCGCGGCTCAATACCGGCGACGGCTCGTTCGGCGTCACCACCAAAATCCGCTCGAACTCCGAGCCCTGGCTCTTGTGCACCGTCATCGCGTAAACGGTCTCGTGCTCCGGCAAGCGCGCTGGCGCAAAACTCCGCAACGTCCCGTCGCTGCCCAGGAAAAACACCTTGACCCGCTCCGGTTCGTCCGGGTCGGCTAACGTGATCCCGATATCGCCGTTGAACAACCGCAGGTTGTAATCGTTGCGCACGATCATCACCGGCCGGCCGACATACCAAGCCTGCCGTTCATCGATCAGCCCCCGGCCGTGCAACGCCGTTTCGCACAACCGATTCAACGCCTCCACGCCAAACGGCCCGCCGCGCAGCGCCGCCAACACCCGAAAACGGCCGAATTCCCCGAACACCGCCGCTGGTTCGGCCCGTTCCCGCGCCGCTCGCAGATAGGACGCGAACCCGGCCGTCACCGGCTCCGCCAACCGCCCCGCCAAATCGGCAGGATCGGCCAGCCGTTGCCAATCGATATCCCGGAATTCGGCGTCCGCCAACAACGCCATCGCCGCCGCCGATCTGCCCTTGTTCACCGCCCGCGCCAACGCGCCGATACCGCTGGTCGCACCGAACCGGAAGCTGTGCCGCAACAACACGATGGCATCGACCAGCGGCGAAATCGCTTCCCGGCCGCCCGGCAACGCTTCGCCGGTCAATCGCGCCAGCCGCGCCTGGAACGCCGGCGAAAACCGGCCAGCCCCGGCGCACATTTCGCCCAACACCGATCCCGCCTCCACCGAAGCCAACTGATCCTTGTCGCCCAGCAGAATCAACCGCGCTTCCGGCGGCAACGCATCGACGGTCTTGGCCATCAGCGCCAAGCCGACCATCGATACCTCGTCCACCACCAGCACATCCAGCGGCAGCGGATTGTCGCGGTCGTGGCGGAAATACACCGAATCCGGCCGGCCGCCGAGCAGGCGGTGCAAGGTGGACGCTTCCTCGGGGATTTGCACCGCTTGCTGCGGCTCCAACCCCAATCCTGGCTTAGCGGCCCGAATCGACTCCTGCAAGCGCGCCGCCGCCTTGCCGGTCGGCGCGGCCAGCGCGACGCGCAGCGGTCGCCCGCCCGCTTGTCCGCTCAGCAGCGCCAGAATGCGCAGCACGGTGCTGGTCTTGCCGGTGCCCGGACCGCCGGAGATCACGCAAATCCGCTTCAGCGCCGCCACCGCTGCCGCCACCTTCTGCCAGTCCGGCCCGATCAATTGCGGAGGATGGGGAAACAGCCGGTCGAGATCGGCGCGCAACTGCGCTTCGTCCACTTCGTCCGGGTCCGCGCTCGCTCGCTGAAGCAGATCGTCGGCCAACTGTCGCTCGTATCCCCAATAGCGGTACAGATACAAGCGGCCCCGCCGGTCGAGAATCAAGGGATGACGTTCGCCTGGCCGGCCCACCACGGGACTGGAACGCAAAATTTCCAGCCAATCGCCGATGGGTGGCGGCGCGAAAGGGGTGGACTCGGTCGCGCCCGCGTTCCAGCGCCACGCCCATTGGCGCAGGTTCACGCAAATGTCGCCCTGGCCGGTGGCGTGGCTGGCCAACGCCGCCGCCAGTTCCAGCGATTCCCTCGCCCCCAATGTCTCTGCCACCGGGCGAGGAAAGCTCTCGGAAAGTTCGCCGCCGGCCAGCCGGTTCACGAACCGGGCGAAATGCAGGTCCAGGTCGGTCAACAGGCCGAGATCGTACAAAATCGGCAGCGGGTCGTTCGAATCGAAATGTTCCGTCGAGATCACGATTGCTTCCAAACGCTTGCGGTCGTCGAAAGATAGCTTGCCGCAACCAATGGGCAAACTGAACAGGTCAAAAGGTCAAAATGGTTTGCCGCTGGCCGCTTTTGTTTGGCTTTCGGCACTGTCATACAACGAAAACCAATGAACTGGCTATGGCATGGATAATGCTACTTATCCGTAACAATGTCGCCCACAAGAACGCAGGGCGCGCTATTCGGCCGGCTCGACCGAAAACGATCCATTCGATCAGACCATCGAAAAACTTGCGACCACCTCGGGGGAAACCATGCTGACAGACCTCATCAACCAAAACAAAATTTCCGAATTGCGCGCGGCGGTAGCCAAAATGCCCATTCAAGAGGTTCTGCCGGAAGTGCGGCGAGCCGCGCTGCAATTACCCAGCGGCACCCTTTCGAAGCTGCACCAGGACGCACGCCTGTCGGGGCGGGACCGGCTGGCCGGCATCCTGACCGTGGCGGTCATGCTGGACATGCCGCAATATCCTGCCTTCGGCGTCGCGCAACTGACCGAAGGCGACGCGATGAGCGACTACGATCAGGCGCGCGCCTTTATCGTCAAGCAGTTGCCCGAACAGGATGCTTACGGCCCGCCCGTCCAGGGCTTCTTTTATCCCGAGGTCATGAACCTGGCTCCGGCCGAGCGAATCCTTGCCTTGGCCCGCTCGCACATTCGATGTTCCCCAACCGGAGACCGGCAGGTCAACCTGTTCAGCCTGAATGCCCGCATCGACTACAAAACCGCGCTGAAGACCACGCAACCGGGAGGCACCACCTGCGCTCTGTTTCTCCGCGCGATCCTGGTTGCCGCCGGCGACAAACGGATGACCGACGAAAAACTGGGCAAAAAACCGACCAATCCGCCCCACATGATCCGCAGCATGGGCTTGAATTACGATAACTACAAAGTTTCCGGCAAGGGCTGGGTATCGACCACCAAAAAAGATCTAGCCAGCAAACCCGTGTCCGTGTCCCCCCAACCCGGAGACCTGTTTTTCATCAGCCTTACCCCTTTCGGCAAAGTGACCGATTCCGGCCATGTCGGCATCATCGAAGAGGCGCCGCTGGTCACCGCCGAAGAAATGAGATGGACCACGATCGACGGTGGCCAAAAAGACGGTCACAGCCACGGGTGGTGGACGATCCGGAACAAGCGGACTTTCAAAAAGAATTCCAATGCCGAATACCCGTGGCGCCTCGATAACTGGGAATTCACCATCAACGGCAAGCAACGCGATCTGATCGGGTGGGTGTCGATTCGGGAAGCATTCGTCCTCTAAAAGCGAACGGCAACGCAGCCCGGCGAACCGGTAGCGAGACCGGCCGGATTCATGCGCCGGTTGCCATCAAAACATCCAGCGCATCCACCAGCGCCGGCGTGGGCCGGTCGCGGAACACGCCGCAATCGGCCCCCAGCTCCGGGCTCATGCCGCGCAGGAACAGATAGAACACGCCGCCGAAATGCCGCTCGTAGTCGTAATCCAGCAGCCGCAAACGCAGATAGCGGTGCAGGGCTACGACGTAAATCAGATATTGCAGCACGTAAGATTCGCGGGCCATCGCCTCGTCCAGCCGCGTCCGCCGGTAGGCCGCCGGTTCGGCGCCCAGCCAGTTGGATTTGTAATCCACCAGATAGAACCGCCCATCGGCCTCGAACACCAAATCGATAAAGCCCTTCATGTAACCGCGCAAGGGGCTGAATTCCAAACTTTCGATCAGCTCCCGGAACGGGCCAGCCGCATAACCGTGTCGTTCCAGCACCCGCCGCAACCCATCGGCGCGCAACTGCGCCAGCGGATAATAGAACTCCAATTCGATGAGCCGCCGATCTGGCGCGACATTCGCCAGCCGCACTCCGGTTTCGTCCAACGGCGTCGCCAACACCCGATCCACCATGTCCGCGACCACCGGCGTCCAAACCGTCGCATCCAACCCGTGATCGGCCAGAGTCCGGTTTACCAACTCCTCCAGCCGTGCCCGGTCGTGCTGAGCGAAATCCAGCCGCTCGAAAACCGCGTGCAGGCAAGTTCCCGCCCGGGCGCCGCGCGGAAAAGAGAAGACATCTCGCACAGGAGCCGCAACGACGGGTTCGGGTTCGACGACGGGAACGGCGGCAACCATGTCGTAATCGGGCATTTCGACCGATTGGCCGGCGACCAGCGCGGTGAAGCTGCCGACCCGCCAAGTCTCGGACAGCGATCCGCCGAAAACGCGCGCCGCCGGTTCGGGTTCCGCCGTGGCCGGCGGTTGGTAACGCTGGCCCGGTTCCCGAGGCAACGGTTCGATGACGACCGCTTCGCCCGCCGCCGCGAACGCCCTTTGCAGATCGCCGCGCAACACTTCCGGCGTCGCGTCTCTAAAACGCTGCCCGGTGACTTGCAGCGCGTCCTGCGAGGGGCCGACCACCGGCGGATGGTGCAACAGCCACGCGGGCGGCGCGGTTTCGGCATCCTTGATCTTGCCCCAGATCAGATAACAGCGCTGCTTGGCGCGAGTTAAGGCGACGTAGCACAACCGCAGGCTTTCGGCCATCGCCTCGCGGCGAGCGTGCTGCCGGGCCGGATCGTCCTCGCCCACGCCGACGGCAAGGACGGTGCGGCGCGGATCGCCGGGATCGTGGTACAGCAACACCTCGTTGTTTTTCCCGTCGTCACGCAATCGTCCGTCCCACAGAAACGGACAAAACACCACCGGATACTCCAGCCCCTTGCTCTTGTGAACGGTGACGATCCGCACCAGATTTTCGTCGCTCTCCAACCGCAACTGTTGCTCTTCGTCTTGGTTGGCCGGCACGCGCCGCCGTTCGCCGAGCCACTTGAGCAACCCGGCCAGGCTGGGATGGGCGCGGCTGGCGACGTGCAGCAGTTCGGCCAGGTGCAGCAAGTTGGTCAAGCGCCGCTCGCCGTCGCGGAAAGCCAGCAACCGTTGCGGCACCCCCTCCCCGATCAGCCAGGCGCGGAAAAACCGCATAAAACCGTGTTCCCGCCACAACTCCCGGTCATCCTGCAAGCGTTCCAGCCACCGCGCCCACGCTTGCTCGTCCTCGCGCAACCGGTACAGCTCTTCGCCGCTCAATCCGAACAGATCGGATGCCAACGCCGTTCGCACCCGGCCTTCGTCGCCCGGCTCTGCCACCGCCGCCAGCAACCATTCCAGTTGCAACGCTTCGTCCGAAACGAACACGCTGTCGTCGGCGTGCTGGACGCTGGGCACACCCAGCCGCAACAACTGGTCGCGGATCGAACGCCCTTGCCGATGGCTGCGCACCAGTACGGCGACATCGCCGCCCGCCAGCGGCCGATTGCCGATGTAGGCTTGTTGGCGCGCGCCCAAATTGAGCAGCCGGGCAACTTCGGCGGCCGTCGCCCGTGCGGCCAAGTCGCTGGCCACCCCCTTGCCCATCGGTTTGTCGCCGCCAGATTCCAGCCACCAGACGTGCAACGGCGGCTCCGGCCGCCCTCGAATCGACAACGGTTCGTGCTGTTTTCCTTCGGCCGGAACCGCATCGTGGAACGGAATGCCGTCGAACAGGAACGGCCGCTCCCGGACTGCGCCGAACACGGCGTTCAAGGCCGTCAACAGGCGCGGATCGGAACGCCAGTTCACGTCGAGCGTGTAGTGTTGGCGGGTATCCTGGCGGGCGCTCAGGTAAGCGAAAATATCCGCGCCCCGGAAGCTGTAGATGGCTTGTTTGGGGTCGCCCACCAGGAACACCGGCTTGTGCGTACCGGCGTAAATGCGCCGGAAGATAGCGTACTGCACCGGATCGGTGTCCTGGAATTCGTCGATCAGGGCGGCGGCATAGCGGCGATGCAGGGTTTCGACCAGCGCCGCACCTTGCCGGGGGCTGTTTAGCACCTCGTGCAGATCGAGCAGCAAATCGTCGTAGGACTGCACCTGTTGCCGTCGCTTGCGGACCGCCAGCTCGGCGTTGCAATAGGCCAGCAGCTTGACCGGAATTTGATGGCGGCAATACGTGGCGAGCGCCTCGCAGGCGGTTTTCAGCGTCTCGCACGCATCGAAGAACGGATGTCGGGGTGCGGCTTTGCCCTTGTTGACCGAGGTTTGCAGCTTGGCGGTGGTGAATTGCGCGAACTTCTCGAACAGCACCAGCTTCGGCGCCTCCGCCGTCAGATAGCTATCCATCGCTTCCAGCCAGCCGG
>DEHU01000231.1 GCA_002352125.1 Competibacteraceae bacterium UBA2792
TTGAGCTTTTGGCCGGGCCGGAAAGTCACGACCCGCCGCGCGGTAATCGGGATTTCCTCACCGGTCTTGGGATTGCGGCCCGGTCGCTGGTTCTTGTCCCGCAGGTCGAAATTGCCGAATCCGGACAATTTCACCTGCTGACCCTCTTCCAGAGCACTGCGAATTTCCTCGAAGAAAATCTCCACCAACTCCTTGGCTTCGCGTTTGTTAATGCCCAGTTCTTCGAACAACCTTTCCGCCATGTCGGCTTTTGTCAGTGCCATGCTCCTAAACCCTAAGCGTTGCATCAAACTGTTCCGTTAGACCCGCGATAATGCCGGAAACGGTCTCCTCGACTACACTATCCGTAAGATTGCGCGAGAAATCTTGTAGAATCAATCCCAAAGCCAAACTTTTCTGGCCCGTTTGCACCCCTTTACCCCGATAGACGTCGAAAAGCCGCACATCGCGCAGCAATTCGCCGCCGCGCTGGCGAATGCAGGCAAAAATAGCTTGCACAGCAATGGCTTCATCCACCACGACGGCGATGTCGCGGCGGCTGGCCGGGAACTTGGAAAGCTCTCCGAACACCGGTACCCGCGCCGGTTGCAAGCTCGCCAACCGCAACTCGAACGCGAAGGCATCACCTTCCACGTCCAGCTCTCGCGCCACTTGAGGATGCAAGGCGCCCAGCCAGCCCACCGCCGCGCCGGCTCGTTCGATCCGGGCGCTCTGGCCCGGATGCAAAGCCGGATGCGGAGCGGCGACGAATGCAAACGCCTCCGGCTCGCCGGTCAGCACCAAGAGCGCCTCGACATCGGCTTTGAGGTCGAAGAAATCCACTGGCCGGGCCGGAACGCCCCACTGCTCCGGCAGGGCGGCGCCCACCACCACACCGCCGAGGTACGGCTCTTGCCGTAACCCGCTATCGGTTTGGATAAAGCTTAGCCCATGCTCGAACAACCGCACGCGCGGCTGCTGGCGTTTCTGATTGTAGATCATCGCCTTGAATAAACCCGGCCACAAACTGGTGCGCATGACCGCCAGGTCGGCAGAAATCGGATTGGCCAGCGCCAACGGCGCTTGGTCGGGGTCGAGGTGTTTCTGGAAAACCGGATCGACGAAGCTATAGGTGATGGCTTCCTGAAAGCCGCGCTGCACCAGCGTTTCCTTCAATCGCGCCAGTTCGACCTGGTTTTCCGGTTGCGGTGGCATCTCTAGCCGGGTGAGAGGACGATTGCCGGGCAGGCGGCCGTAGCCGTAAATCCGGGCAATGTCTTCGATCAGATCGGCTTCCAGCGCGATGTCGAAGCGGCTGCTCGGCGGTACCACCAGCCAATGGTCCGTTTCGGTCGCCACCGCCATGCCCAATCGCCGCAGAATTTCTTCGACGTCGGCAGCGGGAATATCCAGCCCCAGCAGTTTACGGATTCGCGCTGGCCGTAACCGGATGGCTGGCTCTGTCGGCAAATATTCGGGCGATACCGCTTCGACGAGGGGGCCTGGCTGGCCGCCGGCGATGTCGATCAGCAGGCGAGTGGCCCGCTCGGCAGCGCGCCGCTGCAATCGCGAATCCACGCCGCGCTCGAAGCGGTAGGAGGAATCGGTTTGCANNTTCGCCGCCCATGATGCCGGCCAACACCAGCGGGCCGGCATCATCGGCGATCAACAAGGTTTCTGCATCCGGCTCCACCACGACTCCATTTAGGAGTTCCAGCTTGTCGCCGATCCGGGCGCGGCGCACCTCGATACCGCCGGTCAGCCGGTTCAGGTCGAAGGCGTGCATCGGCNNTCCAGCATCACGTAATTGGTCACGTCCACCAGCGGCCCCAGACTGCGAATCCCGGCGCGGCGCAAACGCTCCTTCATCCACAACGGCGTTTCGGCGGCGGGATCGACACCCCGGATCACTCGGCCCACATAACGCGGACAGTCGGCCGGATCGAGCAACCTCACCGGGAAGGTGGCATCCACCACCGGCTCTACCGTTTCCACCGGCAGCGGGCGGAACTCGTAGCGATTGAGCGTCGCCACTTCGCGAGCGATGCCTTCCATGCCCAGACAATCACCGCGATTCGGCGTCAGTTCGATTTCGATCAAAGAATCGTCCAGGGCCAACAATTCGCGCACGGCCTGACCGGGCCGGCTGTCGGCGGGCAACGGCAACAGGCCGTCGGAGCTCTCCGCCAGGCCCAACTCCTTGGCCGAACACAGCATGCCCTGCGATTGAACACCGCGCAGCTTGGACGGCTTGATCTTGACATCGCCGGGCAATACCGCGCCGATTAAAGCGGTTGGTACGCACATCCCCACAGCGACATTGGGTGCGCCGCAAACGATTTGCAGCGGCTCGGTGCCGCCCACATCCACGTTCGCCACCCGCAAACGATCCGCGCCGGGATGCGGGATCAGGCCGACCACTCGCCCGACCACCACCTTCTCGAAAGGCGGCGCAGCTGGTTCGACGCTGTCCACTTCCAGACCAGCCATGGTCAATTGCGCCACCAGTCCGGCGGTAGAAATCGCGGGATCGACCCACTCCCGCAACCATCGTTCGCTGACTTTCATGCGGGATACCTCACCGAAATTGGCCCAAGAAGCGCAGATCGTTCTCGAAGAACAAGCGGAGATCGTTGACGCCATAGCGCAACATGGTCAGTCGTTCGACGCCCATGCCGAACGCGTAGCCGGTGTAGCGCTCGCTATCGATGCCGACCTTCTCGAATACTGCCGGGTGCACCATGCCGCAGCCCAGTATCTCCAGCCAACCGCTGTGCTTGCAAACCCGGCAACCAGCACCTCCGCAGATCACGCATTGAATGTCCACTTCGGCGGAGGGTTCGGTAAACGGGAAATAAGAGGGCCGAAAGCGCACTCCCAGATCGCGCTCGAAGAAGTTTCGCAGAAAATCGTCCAGCACGCCCTTGAGGTCGGCGAAGCTCACGTCTTCGTCCACCAGCAAACCCTCGACCTGATGGAACATCGGCGAGTGAGTTAAATCCGAATCGCAGCGATAGACCCGCCCTGGGGCGATGACCCGCACCGGCGGCGCCTGTCGCTCCATCACCCGGATCTGCACTGGCGAGGTATGCGTCCGCAATAGGGTATGGGCATCGAAATAGAACGTGTCGTGCATCGCCCGCGCCGGGTGGTGCGGCGGGATGTTGAGCGCCTCGAAATTGCGGAAATCGTCCTCGACTTCCGGGCCTTCGGCGACCGCAAAACCGATCCGGGCGAACAACGCCTCGATGCGGGCCAAGGTTCGGCTCAGCGGATGGTAACCGCCGGGTCGCTGACCGCGTCCCGGTAGCGTCACATCAATGGTCTCACCTGCCAAGCGCGCGTTCAGCGCCGCCGCTTCCAGCGCCACCTTGCGGGCGGCGATGGCCGTTTCCAGCACCTGCTTGGCCTCGTTGATGGCTTGGCCGACTTCGCGCCGCTGTTCCGGCGGCAAGCGGCCGAGTTCCTTTAGCCGCTCGGTGAGCGCGCCTTTCTTGCCGAGATAATGCACGCGCTCCTGGTCGAGAGTGGCGAGATCGTCGGCTCGGGCGATGGCGATTTGAGCGGACCGAATGAGTTCGGGCAATGCGTCCACGCTGGCAGGGTCTCTCAACGATGGCAAACGAAAAAGGGAAAGGACTGCAGCCTTTCCCTCGTCGGAATTCCGAATGCCGCCGAACCGGTTTCGATTCGGCGGACGGTTCAGGCAATGCCGAGCGCAGCTTTGGCGCGGTTGGCCAGTTCGGCGAACGCGGGCTTGTCGAACACCGCCAGATCGGCCAACACCTTGCGGTCGATATCGACGGCGGCCTGCTTGAGGCCGTTGATCAACCGGCTATAGGACAAACCGCTCTCGCGGGCGGCCGCGTTGATGCGCGCGATCCACAGCGCGCGAAAATCGCGCTTTTTCTGGCGGCGGTCGCGATAGGCGTACTGGCCAGCCTTGATGACGGCCTGCTTGGCGACTCGAAACACCTTGCTACGGGCGCCGCGGTAACCTTTGGCTTGCTTCAGGATTTTTTTGTGGCGGGCGTGGGCGGTAACGCCACGTTTCACTCGGGGCATGATTTAACTCTCCAGTCCGGCGACATCAATCGTAGGGCAACATCCGGCGCACCGCCGGAACGTCTACCGCCGCCAAGGTGGTGGTGCCGCGCAACTGGCGTTTCCGCTTGGTGCTCTTCTTGGTCAGAATGTGCCGGAGGTGCGAGTGAGAACACTTGTACGTGCCGGACCCGGTGCGGCTGAAACGCTTGGCCGCCCCGCGATTGGTTTTCATCTTGGGCATTGCATGACTCCGCTATTGGATCGAAAAATTCTGGGTCCGCTCCGGCGCGGGCCGGAGGCGGAAAGCGCTGATCGCTCGAAGGAGAATTACTTCTTCTTGACCGGGGCGATGGTCATGACCATCTGCCGCCCCTCCANNAACCGCAGCGTCACCTTGGCTTTATCGCCATCGCTCAGGAAACGGATCAGGTTGCGTAGTTTGACCTGATAGTCCCCTTCGTCCGTACCTGGACGGAATTTGATCTCCTTGACCTGGATCTGCTTTTGTTTTTTCCTCGCTTCCTGCTGTTTCTTGGCCTGCTCGAACCGGTACTTGCCATAATCCATGATGCGGCAGACTGGCGGTTTTGCGTTCGGAGATATCTCCACCAGATCCAATTCGGCGTCCTCGGCCAGCCGCCTAGCTTGCACGAGGGAAACGACACCTAACTGCTCGCCGTCCTGATCGATCAGACGCACTTCGCGCCCGGTGATCTCGTCGTTGAGCCGGAGTTCATTGTTCGCGGCGATGTTGCTGTCCTCCTGCGATTATTCGGTTCGTCCGCGCCGGACGATATCGGCTTGCAGCAACTCCACGAAACCCGACAAGTTCATGACACCCAAGTCCTTGCCGGCGCGAGTGCGCACAGCCACGGTCTCCGTTTCCATCTCCCGGTCGCCCACGACCAGCAAATACGGAACGCGCTGTAAAGTGTGTTCGCGGATTTTAAAGCCGATTTTCTCGTTTCTCAAGTCGGCGGCAACGCGGAAACCTTGTTGCATAAGGAATTTTTCGATCTTTGCCGCATACTCGGCCTGATGGTCGGTGATGTCGAGCACCACGGCCTGCACCGGCGCCAGCCAAGCCGGCAACGCGCCGGCGTACTGTTCGATCAGAATGCCGATAAACCGTTCCAGCGAACCGAGAATGGCGCGATGCAGCATGACCGGCGTCCGTTTACTTCCGTCTTCGGCGATGTAATGCGCATCCAGCCGGCCCGGCATCGAGAAATCCACTTGAATCGTGCCGCACTGCCAGAGCCGATCTAGGCAATCGCGCAGCACGTACTCGATTTTAGGGCCATAAAAAGCGCCCTCGCCGGGCTTGAGCGTCCACGGCTGGCCGGTACGATTGAGGGCTAGCTCCAGCGCTTTCTCGGCCTTATCCCACACTTCATCGCTGCCGACCCGTTTATCCGGGCGGGTCGCCAAGGCCAACTGCACCTCGTTGAAACCGAAATCGGCGTAAACCCGGAACAGCAAATCCATGAACGCCGAGACTTCAGACTGGATTTGGTCTTCGGTGCAGAAAATGTGGGCGTCGTCCTGAACGAAGTTGCGCACCCGCATCAAGCCGTGCAAGGTGCCGGACGGTTCATTGCGATGGCAGGAGCCGAATTCGGCCAGCCGCAGCGGTAGATCCCGGTAGCTCTTCAAACCCTGGTTATAAATTTGAATGTGACCGGGGCAGTTCATCGGCTTGATCGCGTAGTCGCGATTTTCCGATGCGGTGGTGAACATGTCGGCGCGGAACTTGTCCCAGTGCCCGGAGCGTTCCCATAGGCTGCGGTCCACAATCTGCGGAGTGTGGACTTCCTGGTAACCACACTCGCGCAACAATTGGCGGATGTAGTTCTGAATTTCGACGTAGACCCGCCAGCCCCGATCATGCCAGAACACCATCCCTGGCGCTTCTTCCTGGACGTGGAACAGGTCGAGCGCCTTGCCGACCCGGCGATGGTCGCGCTTTTCCGCTTCCTCTAGCCGGTGCAGGTAAGCTCTCAGCGCCTTTTGATCCAGCCAGGCGGTACCGTAGATGCGCTGCAACATCTCGTTGCGGGAATCGCCACGCCAGTAGGCGCCCGCCACCTTCATCAACTTAAACGCCTTAAGCCGACCGGTAGCAGGGACGTGCGGACCGCGACAAAGATCGATGAAATCGCCTTGCCGATACAGCGAAATCGGCTCGTTTGCAGGGATGTCGGCGATGATCTGCGCCTTGTATTCCTCGCCTATGTTGCGAAAGAAAGCCACCGCCTCGTCGCGCGGCATGACCGAACGTTCGACCAGGATATCCTGAGCGGCCAGCTCTTCCATGCGCGCCTGAATCCGCTCCAGATCGTCGGGCGTGAAGGAGCGATCGAAGGCGAAGTCATAATAGAAGCCGTTTTCGATCACTGGGCCGATGGTGACCTGAGCGCCCGGATAGAGCTGCTTGACGGCGTGCGCCAGCAGGTGGGCGCTGGAATGGCGGATGATGTCCAAACCTTCCGGGTCACGCTCGGTGACGATAGCCAAGGCCGCGTCCTGGTCGATGGTGTGCGACGTATCCACCAAGCGGCCATTCACCTTGCCGGCCAAGGCGGCTTTCGCCAAACCCGATCCGATTGCGGCGGCGATTTCGCGGACGCTGACCGGCGCGTCGAACGCGCGCTGGCTGCCATCGGGGAGCGTGATGATCGGCATCGTTGCAATTCTCTCGATCCGCTTTTTGCTGGGCGAAATAGTAAAGGGCGCACCCAAAGCCCTTCTTTTGGAAGGAAGGCGCGCCCTTTCTGAAACCTGTCTGCGTTGCGACTCAGACCAAAATTGGTAGGCGCGATTGGACNNTAACCAACTGAGCTACGCGCCTGAGCGATTAGGAGCGGAAGGTTAACCAATGGAAGCCAAGTTGACAAGAGGATGCATGCTTTTTTTCCTTGGCGCGATGGGTGGGGTCGCCGCGCGCGGCCTCCGTCGCAACCGAAAGAACGGACGGTCTACGCCGAGTTTGTCTTCGAGTTGCCGGAATCGTTTCGTTCGCCCATCCTAACATCAGCGCGGCGGCCCAGCGGTGGTTTCCCGGCGTCCGGACAGCGGGATTCGTTGGGCCGTTCGTTTGGCCAGAATACCTTTTCTGTCGTCCATCGTGGTTGCGGTGGGACGAGACTGCCAGAAAACCTGTTATTTTCGGGCCAATCTGGCATGCATCGATGGGATCGATATCTTCTCGCTGCAAGCGGATACTTTGGATGGCAAGAGTTTGTAGATCGGATCGATTATCGCCGTTTCCTGTTTGAACCTGGTGCCAAAACCATGACGACTCCTTTGACGACTCCTTTGCTGTTGGCGTTGCCGCTTGGCGTTGCGGCCATTTTCGAAGACCCGAAAAATAGCAACATCAATTTCAGCATCATTGGGATATCGATCAGGCCCAGCTATTTTGTCGAAGTCGGCAAGGCGATCCGCGATGGTGGCATCGCCATCGAGATCGATCCAAAATTGGCGCAGGGCGATGCGATCTACTTTTTCAAAACCAATAAAATCGTTTTGAAGAGCTACGACTTTAACGATCTCTTGCTGTGCGCCCTCATCATCCACGAAGGCGTTCACGCCATCAACGACATCAAGAAACGCAGCAAGATTGCCACCATAGACGACGAAGTGGCCGCGTTCGTCGCGCAGGCTCTTTACGTTCGAGGACACGGCTATCCGGCATCGACCGGCTTGCGCCTAACGGATAACACGGACAAGAAAAAGGACGCGGTTTTTCAAAAGGCATTCTTGATCGCCGATTTGATTACGGCACGCAAATCTTTCTGGCAAGAATGGATCGATTTGCGCGCTGCCATCAAAGCGGTGCCGGATTATGCCGGCAGTCTCGCTACGCCACGGGCATACAAAGGCATCAAGAAATAGAGAAAATGGCAATGACAGGCTTGTTTTCGTCCATTTCTTACGGTTGACGACATCGTCGTCAACCCTTGCGTCCAAAATAAGCCCGGAACAGATCGAATTCCACATCGCAGCCCGCTTCGGCGAAGCCGGCATCGCGAATAGCCTGAACGATGGTTTCAGAGGGGACACAGTTTTCGATGGTGTCCCAGTAATAGCGCATCAGCGTTTGCATATCTTTCTCGCCGGTGGTCAACCGGCCAAGCAGCGGAATCAGTCGACCCAAATAGAATTTGAGCAGTGCGCGCTTGAACGACGTAGCGGGCCGGGCGATTTCCAGGATCAGCAATGCGCCGCCCGGTCGCAGCACGCGGTGAAATTCGCGGAAGGTGACGTTGAGATCGGCGACATGCCGCAGCGCGTAGCCCATGCTGACCAGATCGCAGCAGGCGTCAGCCACTGGCAACTGCTCCATCAAACCCTGAATCAGCGGTATGCCCAACAGCCGGCGCACCTCGTCCAGCATCCCCGCGCTCACGTCCAGACCGATCACCGCTCGCGAATCGCCGGTGATCGCCATCGCCTGCCGCGCGACCAGGCCAGTGCCGATGGCGACATCGAGCACAGTCATGCCGGGCCGCAACCCTACGCGCTCCAGCGCCCGCCGGCGATACCAACTGCCGGATCCGAACGACAGCAGGCGGTTGACGTGATCATAGTAGCGGGCGGTGCGGTCGAACAACCCGCGCACGAAAGCCGGCCGTTGCGCCAAGTCGGGGTAATAGTCCGGCAACGCCGGATGGGGTTCGAGCGGTTTTTCCGGTTTCAAGAGACATGATCCTGAAAATGATGGCCGGCGGCGCTGGCTGCCAACCCTTCGATTTCGATAAGCAATTCCTGGCGGCAGATGTCGGCGCGCAGGAACAGCAACGGCACGTCGGCCCCGAACGTTCGGGTGACCCGGTCGCGCAAAGGCGACGGATCGAGATCCGGCCGCACGTAGATTTTCAGCAGCGCCAGAGGCAACGGCATCGATGTGCGTCGGCCGGCTTCGGCGAGCAACGCCTCCAAGTTGGCGAGCGTTTCATCCAGTTGGGGCAACGTATCCTGGTGCCGGCTGGCGTGGCCAACGATGCTGGCCGTGCCGGAAATATACAGATGATGGTGCCGTTCGCCCCAGGTTTTCAGGACGGCGCGCGAGAAAGAGGGACTGCGCAAACCGTACTGGCGCGGGTAGTGAAAGGCGCTAACCTGGCGCGGATTTTCGATCTGGATACCCGGCTCCCTGGCGGCCAGCGCGTACAGTTGCAGGCCCGGACCGCGCGCACCGATAGCCGAAGCGGCGGGCAACTGCATTTCGAACTCGGCCAGCTCCGCTACCAAAGCTTGGTGCCGGCCCGCGCAAAAGGCGCGATAGCGTTCCAAACCTTCGCACTCGCGATTGATCTGCGGGAAAAAATTCCAGATGCGCAGGAAGTGCGGATAACCTAGCGCGCGGGCCACCGCGAATAATCGCCGATAGGCCACGGCGGTTAGGGGCTGCAAAGCATCCGGGGCGTACTCGTCCAGGCAGAGGTGGAGAAACAACGTGTCGCCATCGCTGGCGTGACGTACTCCATCCGCGATCCCGGTTTGCGCCGGTCCTGCCCCGAGCCAGACCTCGGCAGTCGCGGTTCCCCCCAATTCGGCTAACGCGACTTCGCAAATCTGCGGGTCCGGCGCGATCGCACCCGGTTCGCCGAACCGGATCAGAGCCAGAAGCCGTTCGTTGTCCAGCCATTCCTCGGCTCGTGCGTCGTCACAGTAAAAGACGGTAAAAGGAGTCATAAACGCCCGTCTCGAAAAAAAGACTCATTCGATGATTATCGCTATGTGGCCAGGCTTATTCGAGCGATGAAAAAGCTCTACAAATGTACCAAAATCACAAAAAAGGACGGTTGCGAGTTTTGATTGCGAGGCATGGTATAGTTTATAGATGAATTCGCAAATCCCGATAGCGCCATCGCTTATAGCCATTTCATCCCATCCTGACGAGGTCGCAAATGGAAGCTCTTTCGCCGTTCGAGTTGGAGGTGGCTCGACTGNNTCGAGACCCTGCATCTGGAAGATATCAAACCGGAAGATATCGCCCCCGAAAAGCCGTTGTTCGGTGAGGGGCTCGGCCTGGATTCCATCGATGCGCTCGAACTGGCGCTGGCGATTTCGAAAACCTACGGCTTTCAACTGCGCTCCGAGGATAGCGAGAATCAGCGCGTTTTCGCTTCGCTGCGAGCTTTGAGCCAGCACATCCAACAACAACGAACCTGTTGACGCCGCGCGTAACGGTTGCGGTGGCACCGGAAGGAAAACGCCCGTGAGCCAGCAGTGGGCGCGGTTGCCGGAGCGGGGCAATGCGCTGGCGCTACGGTTGATCTGCTGGATCGCTCTTCATGCCGGCCGGTCCGTGGGCCGCATCCTGCTCATTCCCATCACCGCATATTTTCTGGTGACCGCCGCAACGGCCCGCCGCAGCTCGCGGCGCTATCTGCGGCGGGCGCTGGGCCGCGAGCCGGGCTGGCGGGACGTGTTCCACCATATCCATTGTTTCGCCGCCACCATTCTGGACCGGGTCTATTTTCTAACCGGACAGGTGGAGCGTTTCGAAATCGGGATCTTTGGCGATCAAGCCATTCTGGATCAGGTGGCATCCGGCCAGGGCTGCATTTTGCTGGGGTCGCACTTGGGCAGTTTCGAAGCGCTGCGGGCAATCGGGGTAACGTTGCGCCACTTTCCGATCAAGATCTTGATGAACGTCGAGCACAATCGGGCCATGAGCCGGTTGCTCGACGCGCTAAACCCCGCGCTGGCGCAAGCCATCGTTCCCATCGGCCAGCCCGAAACCCTGCTCAAAGTTCAAGAAAGCGTGGCGCAAGGCTTTATGGTCGGCGCGCTCGGCGACCGGGTGGCCCAAGGCGAAAAAACGGTGCGCTGCCGGTTGTTCGACCGGGAAACCGCCTTTCCGATTGGGCCGATCCTGCTGGCGGCGCTCGTGGATTGTCCGATCATCCTGTTTTTCGGCTTGTATCGGGGCGGTAATCGCTACGATGTCCATTTCGAGAAACTGGCCGAACGGGTCGTGCTGGATCGGCGGCATCGCAGGGAACAACTTGAGATTTGGATGCAGCGTTACGCCGACCGTTTGGAGCATTACGCCCGGCTTGCCCCCTATAATTGGTTCAATTTTTACGATTATTGGGCGGAGGAATCGACTTGAAACCGGGCCCGACGCCTGGCCGGTGGTTCGCCCGTCAGCGCGGCATGGGTTGGGACGGCCTGGCGATGCTGGCGCTGTCGAATCTGGTGTTGTTGGCAACGATGGGATCGAGCGGACTTTGGATGCTGTATCGAGTCTGGCGAATCGCCCGCGATACGCCGTTTGCCGACCTCGAAGGCGACTGGGTCGTGGCGTTGGGCGCGCGTTTGCTCGATGGCGGCCAGGTAGCTCCCGGTTACGCGCGCCGGCTGCAACGCGCCGCCGCACTGCACCGGGCCGATCCCCGGCGACGCATTTTGCTGGTCGGCGGCCATACCGGCGGCAGCGGCAGCGAAGCCGAACGAGGCAGGGAATTTCTGGGCGGACTCGACGTTCCGGAATCCGATCTGCTGATCGAAGATCAATCCTTGAATACGCTCGATAACTTGCGTCGCGCGCGACAATTGTTTCCGGAGATTCGAGAGCGCCCCTTCGTGCTGGTGACCAGCCGCTACCACTTGGCGCGGAGCGAGGTGCTAGCGCGCGGACTGACGTTGCGGCCGGTGTTGTGCGCTGCCGAAGAGCGTTTGCAATACAGTCTTTCGCTGTTCTGGCGGCTCGGGCTGGAGGCCTACTATCTCCATTGGTATGCGGTCGGCAAGGCTTGGTCCCGCTGGACCGGCAATCGCCACAGCCTGGCGCGAATCACCTGAATGATCGTTTACGCGAGCGGCATCGGCCTGTGCGCCCCCGGTTTGCCGGACTGGCCGGCCGGCCGCGCGGTGCTGGCTGGCCAACGACCGTACCGGCGGGACGAAGCGCCGCGTTTCGATCGCGTGCACTTGCCGCGCAACGAAGCCCGGCGGGCGACCGCGACCGTCCGGCTGGCGCTGCAAGCGGCAGCGGAGGCGCTGGATACCGTCGAGTTGGACGCCGCGCGATGCGGCGCCGTGTTCGCCTGCTCCGGCGGCAACACCGAAGCGTTGGATGCACTGTGCCGGGCGCTGATCGAGCCCGAGCGCCCGATCTCTCCCAGTCAGTTCAATCACTCGGTGCACAACGCACCCCTCGGTTACTGGAGCATCGCGGCCGGTTCGGCCCAGCCGGCGGCCAGCGTCGGCGCTTACGATGCGTCGTTCGCCGCCGGTTTCCTGGAAGCGTTCGCCTTGGCGCAGTCGGAAAACCGGCCAGTGATACTGGTGGCCTACGACACGCCGCCGCCCCCCCCCCTGCAACCGTTCCGGCCGGTTTCCACTTCGTTCGGCGTGGCGTTGTTGTTGACTCCCGAGCCGTTGCCCGGCAGTATCGCGCGCCTGCACGGATTGCGGTTGCAAAGTGGCGCAGCCGATGCGATGCCGGCCGAAGAGCTGGAACGATTGCGCCTGAGCAATCCCGCCGCACGAAGTTTGCCGTTGTTGCAACGGCTTGCCGCCGGACAGACCGGGATGGTCGCGTTGCCCTATTTGCCCGAGACCCGACTCGAACTGTCTGTGGAACCATGTTGATCGACAAGGCGGAAATCCGGAGCCTAATTCCCCATGCCGGTACCATGTGCCTACTGGACGCGGTCGCCGCTTGGGACGAGCAATCCATCACCTGCCTGACCGACACTCATCGCGATCCCGCCAATCCGCTGCGCCGGGAAGGCCGGTTATCGGTGTTACACGCGATCGAGTACGGTGCCCAAGCCGCAGCGATTCATGGTGCCCTGTGCGCCCGGGCAGCGGGACGAACGGCATCGCCGGGCTATTTGGCTGCCCTGCGCGACGCCCGCTGGTCGGCCACCGAACTGGACGGGATCGCCGCGCCGCTGGAAGTTACCGCCCGCCCCCTACTGGGCGATACCGGCTCCTGGATCTATGCGATCCAGATTAGCGCCACCGGCCGATTGCTGGCGGAAGCCCGCATCACCATCGTGCTGCAACAGTCGAAGACCGGGGTTTGCGCGTGATGCGCTGGGCGTGGCTGCTGCTGGCGTGCTGGCCGTTGGCGAGCGCGGCCGACGATACGATGGCCGAAGTCATGCGGATGCTGGCGGCGGTGCCGGCGGTGGAAGG
>DEHU01000160.1 GCA_002352125.1 Competibacteraceae bacterium UBA2792
GAACCGGCTCGGGCGGCAAGTGGTGTTGGGCCGTGGGGGTAGACCCAAGCCGTTCCGGCACGCGCCCTTCTCGAAAACCACCCATGCCCGAGCCCTTCATGCTCGCCATCCCCAAGACGCCGATGATTACCGGCATGAACCAGGTTTCGATTTTGCTCCAGGTGTTCGCGATTTCGAAAGCCCGCTCGTTGACCTGCTGCAACGTGTAACGGTCGCCCATCGTATCGACGCGGGCTTCGAGCCAATTCAGCAGATCGGTTGCCGCGGTGAGCATGAATCTGGCGGTATCGAGACGATCGGCCGCGTCCTGATACTCCGGCCCCAGCGCATCGCGTTTGCCGTGCTCAAACTTGTCCATATTATCGGCGTAAACGGCCGGATTTCTTTTGTTGATCTGCTTGCGCAGCCTGTCCTCATCGAGCGATCCCCGGCTCATTTCTTCCTGCCACAATTGCTGCCAGATATGAAACAATTGACGGGCATTCAAATAGTTGGGGGAAGAAGCGACGGCGAGAAACTCCGCTTTCCTGGCTTGCCATTGGCTTAGGATATCGCCGGCTTTAGCCGCGTGCACGGGCTCTTCGGCGAACACGTAGCCGTGCTTGCCCGCCATCTTCAAAGCGACTTGAAGGATAAAAAAATCGACTTTCCACCGACTGGCTTCGCGGTACACGGCCCGGGTCCATTCGACCGGGACGGTTCCGCTGAAGCACGGAACGTTGTTGAGGATCCACTGGAGAGCGATTCCCGGATTGACGCGGGTAAATGCGGAAGGGGTGCTGAATTGTTCGTAAGTTGAACCGGCCATGAGAGCCTCTCTGGAATCCGATCGATTGCCCGTGAACCTTCAATCGGCCGCGCCGCAAAGCGTCGGCCGCTTGGAGTCATACCGATGGCTGCCGGGCCTGGACCTTGGCTTCGCGAGGCGCCAGCGACGCCAGCACGGCCGCCACCGCGAACAGAGCCAAAACGTCACCCCAGAGGTGACCCATGTTGTGGGCGCCGTCGAACGACTGCACGGCCATGACCCCGCCGTGCGCGATGCTGGACCAGATGGCGAACCGGATGAGGCTCCGGTGTGCGGGGGGGTTACGGGCGGCGAGAAGGAGGAAGACCCCGAGTGTCGCGTAAATGGCGAGGATCATCTCGAGGTAGTGCGAACGGCCCTCGGCATGCCAGGACCAGCCGGAAGGCCAGACAACGGTGAGCGGCCATAGGCCGAAAACGAAAGTGAGCCCCACAACCACCAGGGCGACGCGCAAATATTTGGCGCGATCGGCTTCGGTCATCATTTTCTCCTTCAGTTCATTCAGATGTCGCGCGCTTCGGGAAATTCTCGCTTGCACTGGAAAACGAGAGCCCTTCCTACCCGTCGGGGCGGCAGATCGACCGTGAGCGACCGAGCTGTAACGTCTGGACAGACGACCCAAAGCGAACGCTTGCGACCGCTCGTTCGGCTCGATAAGGGCACGAACCCTGCCAGATCGCGCCGGATGATCGAGAACAGTCACAAGTGATTGTTTTACAACCGTGTTATACGGAGCGATCCCCGTCGAAACCAAAGCTGGCCTGGGGGGGCGGCAGCCGGCGTTCCCACTATTTTGGGAACGTCCCAACATGTTGGGACTGGCCGAGAGGAATGGGGGAAACCGAACCGGGGCGGCGGGCGGGCGGACGCCTTGGTCCAGGACAATCCGAATGGACCGTTGGGTTCGGTCTCCAGGACGATATCGGCCATGGTGTGTTGGGGTAGATAGCGCTGTTGCAACAGCCGCTCTTCGTTTTGCTCCATCAGCACCGCGTCCGCTAACTTTTATCGGAACTAAAGATTCTATTTGCCATTTCGAACCTCCCGCTGTGCGATCTTGCTACTACCCACCTCGATGTCGTTAAAAAGATGCACTAATCACAAAATTAATGTTTTAAATAGACAACGCTATAGTGATTTTCTAGTGATTTAAAATTGACATTACGCGATTCCATGCTAAATCTTCGTAAGCGGGAGACGCGCTGATCTTTCCCGAGAAACGCACCAACTTTCCTAGTTTTTTTGGCGGCCATTCGTCGGCATTTCGAGGCCGAGAGGAGACAACATGTCGGGACCACCGCTGCAAGCGATCATAAACGGCAGCAAATACGACGTCATGGTTTTGGAAATTGCCTCGAACGGCCAAGTGACCGGCGGATGCCTCGCCGGTACGGGTGTTTCCAGGACGGATCTCAACTTCAACATTCCCACGCAGCAGCCCTATTCTGCCGGCGCCGGGACCATAGCCGGCGGTGGATTGCTGTTGGGAACGTGTAGAGGGTTGTTTAGCCTTCATCAGAAAGGTCCCATCACCGTCGGCGCGGCCAGCAAGTTCGCGCTCGCGGCGAACGCCGGTATCGACGGAAATGGTCCGCGCGAGATTTCGCTCGCCTTGAGCGACACACCGGGCTGGTCCATCGAAATCGTCGCGGACGGCACGATCAAAGCGGAACCGGCTTCGCGGTAATGAAAACGGACGGTTAAGCGTGTGCTTTGCTTCGCGCTTGGATTAAGTATCTTCAGTTAGAAGATTGCCATCATCAAGAAACATTAACGAACGCTTCGAGGAGAGAACATCGTGATGCGCCAAACTCTGTTCGGTCGTCGCGCTAAGGCTGTAGGCATTGCGGTCGCGTTGCTGGCCACTTTGTCGGTTGCTTCGGCGGGAGATGCGGTCGAAACGACAGCCGCCCCCAAATTGGTTCCTCAATACAGTTTAAACGAGCTGTTGACCCGGCTGCCGACGGGGGAACGGTGGCTCGCCCATCTGCGAGAAGATCTCTTGCCGTTTTGGCTGATGGACTCGGCCTTCGGTAACCCGCGCGGCAATTTCCCGACGTATCGCTGCAACGACGGCTCGCCGATCGACCCGGCCCGACTCTGTCCCGAACAGCGATATGCTGCGCCGGGCATCGTTTTCGTTTATCCGGAGCAACGTCAATACTTGCGGGCGTTATCGCGGCAGGTTTACGCCTATGCGGTGGCCTTTCACATGACGGGCGACGAAAGCTTTCTGAAACTCGCCTACGACGGCATCGACTTCGAGCGAGCCCACTTCTTCGATACCAAAAACGGCGGCGCTTACAGCTACCGGACTTTTCGGGATGGCCAGTGGGTTCCCGGTCCGGCGTCGTTGCAGCGGACCAGCCAAGACCTCGCCTACGCCGCCACCGGCATCGGCATGGTCTATTACCTGACCCGCGATCCGAAACTGCTGGACGATTTGCTGGCGTTGAAGAACCACATTTTCCGCACCTATTTCGACCCGGAACAGCAGTTCGTGACCTGGGTGCGCGAGCTATCGCCGGACGGCGATACCACCGACCAGCGCGAACTGGTCGCGCAGCTCGATCAAATCTACGCGTTCATGCTGGCGGCGACGCCCGCACTGCCCGAGCCGCACCGCACCGAATGGAAAAACGATCTGGCGAAGTTGGCGCGCACGATGATCGAGCAGTTCTATAGCCCGCGCCAGAACTTGTTCTGGGGCGCCGCCACCGCCACCGACACCCGTCGGCTGGAAACGCCTCACACCGACTTCGGCCATTCGGTCAAGACCATGTGGATGATCCACTATATCGGCCGGCTGACCAACAATCTCGATCTGGTCGAATTCGGCTGGCGCAACGCCACCGCGCTGCTGGAACAGGCTTACATCCCCGAAACGGGATCGTGGGGCCGGCGGCCGCTGCTCGATGGCACTATCGACCCCGACAAAGAATGGTGGGGTTTGGCCGAACTGGATCAAGTGTCCGCTACTTTCAGCCTGATCGATCCCAATTATGCTGGCTATCTGATCAACACCTACGATTACTGGTTCAAGTACATGGTCGATCACCAGAACCACGAAATCTGGCACATGGTCGACGGTCGCACCAATCAACCTTATCCGTGCGGACCGGGAGCGGCCAACTGCTTTCCAAAACAACATTCCTGGAAAAATTCCCTGCATTCCTTCGAACACTGTCTAGTCGGCTATATCACGGCTCAGCAATTCCACACCCAGCCGGTGACGCTCTATTACGCTTTCGCGCAACCCCCGGAGCAAGGTACGGTGCAACCGTATTTCTATACCGGCCACCTCGCGAAACTCGACCCGGCGACGGTGGCCGCTCCCGGCAGCCGCAAGATCTACCGTGCCACGTTTACCAACGTGCGTTGATCGCCGCCATACCCCGTCCGCAAGAGGATTACCACGATGTCATCTCATTCGCATCCCAAGCGTATCGCGATCATGATCGAGTCGCACTTCGACGACACGGAACCGGGCGCCTTTACCATGTTTTTTCCGGCCAACGGGTATAGCACCGAATTCATTTCGAATCTGCGCGGCGCTCAAGAACGCACTTTCAAAGGCAACGACAGCGATCAGGAAATTCGCGTCACCAAAGATCTCGATCAGGTCAAGCTAGCGGACTACTCCGGGCTGCTCCTGGTCGGCGGTTACGCCATGGACATGCTGCGGTACGAAGTGCACGTCGACGAAGGCCAACCCGACGAGCCCAAGGCCACCCGGTTCATGCGCCGGGCGTTCGCCGCCGACCATCTGCTGATCGGCACGATCTGCCATTCGCTATGGTTGCTGACACCGGCGCCGGATTTGCTCCAAGGCCGCAAAGTCACCTGCTCCCACAACATCATGCACGATGTCCGCAACGCCGGCGCCGCGCTGGTCTACGACCGGAAGCATCGGTCGCTGGCCGACACCCACGTCGACGGCCGGCTGATTACCGCCCGGCATCCTTACGTGATCTCGGAATTCATGAATCTTTTCCTCGAAAAATTGAACGAACGGACCGAAAGGTGAGTGGCCAAGCGCGGCCAGCGCGGCCGGGATCGGGATAGCGTGGGATCCGTGCCCGGCGGCGGAACGCTCGCGGGTAACCGGCGGCGAAACCGGATCCGCCCAGTCGGCGTTATGAAAGTCAGGAATCGGGGTAACTCCAGCCATGGACGGCACTCGCCGCAGACACCGCGAACGCTATCGTTTTTTGCCCTGTGATTTTCTCGTGTCTAGCCACGCCCGGAACTGTTGGCGGACTTCCGGCGGCGGTCCGGCGGCGGGCGGTTCGATTCCCGCGACGGCGGGACGAATTTGTACCGGTGATCCCGTAGGTGGCGCCGTCACTTCCAGCACGTAGTTTCCCACCGTCAAACGGGGCATCTGCACCACGCCTTCGCCGATCAACTCGCCCTGCTCGTTCAACAGCCGGCCGGTGACGACATCCGGCGTGGCTTGAACTCCGACGCCGATCAAGCCGGCCCGGGCAACGTGGAACCCGAACAGCCGCGCGCTGCCGGGCGCCAGCAGAAACGGTTGCCCCAATCCTTCTCCGATGGTTTGTACGTCGCTGGCCTGCAATTCCAGCACGCCGGCCAATTCGCCTTCCTGCGCCGACACCATCAACAGCTCGCTCCGGCCGGGCGGCAGGTAATACGCGAACCGCGCCCCTTGCGAATAGAGCACGGGCATCGCCGTTCGGCCGTCACCGCGCACACCGGCCAGCAACGGCGCCGAACCATGCCCAGACAACATCACCGGACGATCAAATTCGATCTGTAGCGCCCGTGCCGGGCCGTTCAACGCCAATACCGATGGCACTTGAACCCGCTCGGTTGGAACGTGCGGCCAAGGATCGGAACCTTCCCCCGCCAGCCACGCCGCCACCAACCCCGGTCCATGTTCGAGCAGCACGTAGGCCGAACCCGCGAGCGGAATTCGATCGCCGCGCCGGACCGAGCCATCGGCGTTCAACGCGGTGACCGATACCGCTTGGCCTCGCGCGATCAATTCCAGCCCAGCTCGCCCCTCGACTTCGAGCAGCAACACCCCGGCGGTCGGCTCGAAGCGCCGGAACAGCGCGCCCGGCATCAATCGATTTAGCGCTGCCGGCAGCGGCGCCAGACTCCAGGAAACGGGCGCGGAACTCTCGCCGAGATTGGCCAGTAGCAGCGTTTCCGTTGCCGGATCGAGATTGAAGCCGAGCGTGCGGTCGCCGGTCCACAGCGTCAGCGGTTTGGGATCGCCCCAACCCAATACCGCCGCCATCCGCGCCGGCAAGTCGAGACGCAGCCGTTTGCGACCGGCCGGCAAGCGCAACCGACGTACTTCCCCGGCCGCGAGCCGAATCTCGCCCACGCCGAGAACCACCGTTTCCGTCGCCACCAACCGTAAATCGCGGCGCCGCAAAGTGATGGTCAACGCTTCGTCGGAAGCATCCGCCCGCCAGAACCGAACCTCATCCGCCGAACCGGCCAGCGCTACCGCGCTGTGGTCGGCCGCGACGCCCATTCCGTTACCGGCGTCGATTCCCGGTTGCCCCAAACGGGATTCTGCTTGCCAGAACGTCAGTTTCTCCTTTTCGGCGGAAGCGGCCGGCAGACGTGCGGCCCGACCGGCCGGAACGGTCAGTTGCACGGTTGCCGATCCGGTCGGTGCAACCGGCGCGAGCGCGAGCGGTTCGTCGGCGGAAACGGGTTTTAGCAGCCATAACTGGCGGCTTTGGGGAACCAGAATATCGTCGGGCGCAGCTTGCAACACCTCGCCCGGCCAAGACGCCACGCGCAAGGCTGAATCGGCCAGCGGCAAGCGCACAGCTTGCGCCGCCGGCAATTCGATCGAGGCTACGCCCAACGCCGGCTCGATGTCGGCGATTCGCTCCCAGGCGATGGGTTTCCCGAGCGGCTGCGGTTTGGCGTTCAGCACGCGGCTTTGCAGCAGAATGGGCGCTTTACCGCCGTCGTTGCCCCAAGCGCGCAAGCGACGCTCGGACTCTCGCGCTCCGGACAGCACGGCCAGCCAAGCCGAACGGCCGGACACGGCGTCCAGCGTCCGCCAAGCGCCGTCGGTTGCCCGCTCTTCCAAAGCCAGCGTCAATTCGCCGGAAGAGCGGGCAGCGAACAGCCGGCAGCCTGCCGTCCCGGAGTCGGCCAGGGGAAAAATCCGCACGGCGCCATCGGCCAGTTCCACGTCGCCGCTCGGCGGCAAGGCCGGTGCCGCCGCTTCGTTGGGCAGGCGCAACGCGACCCAAACCGCCTTTTCGTCGAGTGAACCGTTGCGGTCGCCATCGCGAACCGTCGTCTTGGAGATCGAATCATCTTCTTCCAGCGTCTCCCCGGCGGAAGTTTCTTCGTCGGCGTCTTCCGGCTCCTCCGTCGATCCGTCCGTCTCAGCGTCGGAATCACCGCCGTTCTCCTCGAAGCTGACCTCCTCCACCATCAATTCGTAACGACCGGCCCCGAGCTGGCGGGAAATCAGAAAATCCCAGCTATCGGCACGGTCATCGTTGCGAGCGAGAATCTGCCCCGTTGCATCTTGCAACGTCGCCCGCACGTCCCGGCGGCCGACGGAAGCGATTTCCACCACCCGCTCCTCTGCCACCGACAGGGGAATTTTGGCCGGCAACTCGTCGAGCAGGCGGGGTTGGCCGGGCTGCAACTGCCCGGTCCAGGCGCCGAGGGTGTAATCGAGCTGGTTGTTGCGGCCCAAGGCTTCGGCCAACAGCCGGTACCGTCCCGCCGGGACGCGTCCCCGATACGCCTTGCGATCCGAAAGCCGCCCCACGCCCTGCCACTGGCCGGCGGCGTCCAGCCGTTGCAGTTCGCCGCGCATCCCTTCCGTAATGTTCAGCCGCAAATCGGTTTCGCCGATCAACGCGAAGGTCCACTGGTCCGGCACGCGGGCTTCCCCCTCCCCGGCCGGCTCCAGCCAGCGGTACGCTTGCTCGCCGTTCAAGGTGAGCGGATGTGGTCCGTGGCCTTCCAGCGTCGCAGGAGGAACCATCGGCGCTACCGCGTTCACCAGCAAACGGCCGGCCACGTCGGCCGGCATCACCACCAGCCGATACGTGCCCGGTTCGAGTTCCGCCGAGATCGAACCCGTCTGACCGGGCGACAAGACCGGCCAACCTTCCTCATCTTCCAATCGAAGCGGATAGTTTTGCGCCAGACCGACCGCCTGCAATCGATAGACGCCGCCGGGCGGCGGCACGGCAAATCGGTACGCCACCCCCTCGCCTGCCGCCAGCGTGGCGCGGATCGGCGCATCGAAGCGCAAGGCTCCTCCATCGCGCAGCGGGGCGCGTCGCAACCACAGCCGGGCATGACCGGCGGTTCCTTGCCGGCTGCCGGTATTCAGCAGGTAATATCCCGCCCGTAGATAATTTTGCATCAGGAAGTTATGGCCGGTCCCGTTTCCTTCGGCTTCGGCGAGGTGCGGCATCAGATGGGTTCGCAATCGGCCTTGCGTCCGCAACCGGCCATCGGTCTCTAAACGAAACAAACCCGATTCTCGCACCTCGATAGCGAACGATTGATCCCGGTCGGCGACCAATTCCAGCGGCAGAGGTTGTTCCTCGCGCAAGACCAATGGTGGTTGCTGCGGGATCTGTCCCAAGCCGGCCGGCAAGGGCGCCGGTGGAATCGGGTCCGGCTGCCATTGCAGGGAAAGGGTGCCGCTGCGCTCCGTCGGCCCGGTCAAGCGCACCGCGTGCTGGCCCGCTTCGACTTCGATTCGAGTCGCTGCGGGTTTGCCGTCGACCGTCAGGGATTGGGCTTGGCCCTGCTCGTCCCAAACAGTCAGCGCGCCCTTGGCCGGCACGGTAGCCGCCAGCTCCACACTCTCCGCCGCCGCCAGCGGCACGAACAGCGGCTCTTTGAGAGAAACCGGCAAATCGCGTTGCAGCAAACCGACCGGAACTTGCGGGCGCCGGTTGAGCAGCAGGCGCGTCGAGCCCGGCACTTGGAGCGAAGGAAAACGCGGCGCGGCAACCGTCACCGGTTTGCCGGCGTCAGCGGAAAGCCCCGCCGCCCGAAATACCACTTCGACGATGCCGCGTTGGCCTTGCACCGGCGTCAGTTCCAGGCGGTAAAAGCCGGTTTCCAAGACCCAGCGCGAGCCGCTGCGCGGTTTGACGTTCGGATGGTCCGCCGCGAGCAAGGGCTTGAGCGTGGCGGTCAGCGGTACATCCTGAATCTGGATTTCATACTCTCCGGGGGCGACGATCTCGACCAACAGCTCGGTTGGTCCCAGCAGGTTGAACCGCCCGCGCCAAGTCGAGTTTTGGTCGAAGCGCGGCGCGTTGGAGGCCAGAATTTGCCAGTTCGGATGGTCGGGGTCTTTCGGGTTTTGCGGCCAAGCCAGTACCGCTGTCGCCGGTGGATTATCGCGTTCGTCGCCGGCCGAAATCAGGTCGAGCCAATACTGGCCGCCCTTTTGCGGAACGTCTCCCCACACCCGCTTGAAATTTTGCCAGACATAACCTTGCTCTTGGCGGCCTTGGATGGTGACGAGCTGGTCCGCGTTGGCGTCGAGCGTCGTTTCCCAAACCGGCAAACGAGTCTCTTTGGTAAACGCGAACGCCGTGCCCTGCGAACGCTTGGCACCTCCGCGTTCGATGGCCGCTGTTTCGCCCTGCACGTCGGCAGCGGCTGGCAGTTCGAGGCGGCCGTAATCGGATGCGGGCGTCGCCACGATGAAACGGTCCAAACCCAGCGGGCCGATGGTACGCCATTGTCGCGTCACCGATTCGATGCGAGGAACGCCCAGCCGTAAATACAATGGCTTGTCCTCGCTCTGCTGGGTCCACTGCGTCCGTTCCCGGCCGCCGTAGAGCGTCACCCGATAAAAGCCGGCATCGAGCACGGTATCCAGGATCAGCACGGTCAGCGGCCGGCCGGCTTGCGGCTCCAGCGTCTGCCGCCCAGCGGCCACGTCCAGCAGCGTCGAGCCGTCCCGCCACAGGTGCAACGCATCCAAAAACCGCCCGCCGGCTTCCAGAAAAACCGGTCCTCGCTCCTTGACTTCCAGCCAGTAAGACCGCTGCTGATAATCTCCCAAATCGCTGGCGAGCCGTTCCAGAGGAGGCAAACGTTGCGGGGTGGCTTGCAGCTCGGCGAAGGGTTTCGCCTCGACCGTCGCGTTATCCTGAGCTTGGGGCGCACCGCGCAAAATCAGTTTGTAGCGTCCCCGGTCGAGAAACCGGTCCAGGCGGCCATCCCGTTGGCCGGGCACGCCGTCGCGGGCGACCGGCCCGCTCATGTAATCGACCAGCTCCAGCGCCACGCCGGTTTTGCTGCGGGCGCTGATGGCGTAGCGCCCGGCAACGGGGATTTCGAGATAAGCGGTCTGCTTGCCCTGGGCTGGCAGCTCCGCAGGGTCGACGACAGCTTCTGGCGGCACGAGAGCGCCCGGAATCGGCACGGGCTGGGCCGGCGGCTTTGGAGCGGGGTCGTTCAAAGCCGACAGGCGTTGCGCGTACAGCTCGCGCAAACAGCCGACGGCCTCGCTTTCCCGGCCTGCTTGCAGCGCGGGCGTGCAGCGCCGGTCCCGTTCGGCCAGCCATTGCAATTGCTCGCGTCGCGCCCGTTCCCGGCGATCTGGTTTTTTCGCGATCAGATCGGAAAAAAGCTGCTGCAACCTGGCATCGTGTTCGGCCAGTGTCGCATCCTGGCAAATTATCTTTTCTACCGGCGTGCGCGCTTTGCCGCAATCGAAACCGGGTTGCGCCGGAAGGGCCGCCGACCGGGCGAGCGCGGACCAAACGAACAGGAACAACCCGAACCCAGCGCCGATGATTTGCATGGCTTTTTCTGTCGGTTTTTGCTTGAAGAACAATATAGTTCAAAGCGCACATCAATCGAAGATCGCATTGTATTGCTAACGGTGGGCGCCCGGATGAGCTATTTTTTTGAAGGCTGACGTGGCCTTAACTTTCGGTGCAATAAGCCAATCACCGGCCGGGCCGGCCAGATTTTCGACAAAACAGAGTCTCGAAAAAATCACCTCCGCGAGGAAATCCCGACATGAATTCATACGATAGCATTCATCGTCGTTCGCTGGCCGACCCAGTCGGCTTTTGGGGCGAAGCCGCCGCAGAAATCGACTGGTTCAAACCGTGGGACAAGGTGTTGGACGACAGCCGGGCGCCTTTCTATCGCTGGTTCGTCGGCGGGGAACTCAATACCTGCTACAACGCCTTGGACCGGCACGTCGCCGGCGGACGAGCCGATCAGGTGGCGCTGATCTACGACAGCCCAGTAACCGGGACCATCAAGACTTTCACCTTTCGCGAGATGCTCGATCTGGTTTCGCGCTTCGCCGGAGTACTGAAAAAACTGGGAGTCGGCAAAGGCGACCGGGTGATCATTTACATGCCGATGATCGCCGAAGCCCTCTTCTCCATTCTGGCGTGTGCCCGGATCGGCGCCATTCACTCGGTGGTATTCGGTGGTTTCGCTGCTTACAACCTGGCGGTGCGTATCGACGATGCCAAGCCCAAGGTCATGGTCACTTCCGATGCCGGTATGCGCGGCGGCAAGGCCGTGCCCTACAAGCACCTGGTCGATGAGTCGTGCAATCTGGCCAAGTTCCCGCCGGAAAAAGTGCTGATCTGCAATCGCGGCCTCGACAAGGGCCTGACCTGGGT
>DEHU01000159.1 GCA_002352125.1 Competibacteraceae bacterium UBA2792
TAGTGCCCCAAGAATTTCTTCCACGAGAAGTCAAACTGAAGTGACTTTTAGCGGAGGCCATGATGGGCAAGCAACGCCACAGAGCTGAAGCGTTGAGGAAAAGCTGGCAATCGTGCTGGCGGCCTTGAGCGCGCGGCAGAGCGTGGCGGAGGTAGCTGCCAGCGGGGCGCCGGCGAGAACCGGGACATGCTCCGCCCACAGCGATTCCAACACATCTGGTTTCATCCGGAGTTTTCGAAGGCGCTTGATCGAACCATAGCGCGGGGCCGAATCGAAGCAAGCGATACCATCGGGCTTTGCAATGTGGTCGAACGATGAATTGCCTCCGGGAAGAAATGAAATTCGTGGCGGAAACGGTATTGCAGAGATGGAAAGCAAACGCTGTCCGCCGAGCTCGCGAGCGGTGGTTGCGAAATTCGGTCGGTGCATTGTTATGTTCGGCGCTGGTTCTGTACGTGGTTGCCGTCGCCGAACGAATCGATTTGGAAGCGCCGTCGCCGACACCGATCCTGCTCGACCAGCAAGGCTATTTTCTGGCGCAGTTCGGCGTGAATTGGACCGGTCCAGACGGTACGCGTCGAACCGAGTACGGTTATTGGCCGTTGGAAGCGTTGCCCGAACGAGTCGTAGCGGCAACGTTGGCGCTGGAAGACAAGCGGTTCTGGGATCATCCCGGCGTGGACGGATTGGCGGTTTTGCGCGCCGTTTGGCAGGCGGCGCGCAGCGGCCGGGCACGGTCGGGCGCGTCCACCGTCGCCATGCAGGTGGTGCGGATGCAACATCCCGCGCCGCGCAACCTGTGGAACAAACTGGTCGAGGCGGGCGCGGCGATATGGTTGATCCGGCGATATGGCCAGAACGCCGTGTTGCGCCACTACTTGCGGATTGCCCCTTACGGCAACGGCAGCCACGGCATCGCCCACGCCGCCCGCCGGTATTTCGACAAGCCGGCGACCGATTTGAGCTGGGCGGAAATCGCGTTCCTGACCGCGATTCCCCAAGCGCCCGGCCGGATGAATCCCTACAAGCCCGAAGGGCGCCGCGCCATCGTCCGGCGCGGGACGCGCCTGCTGGAGTTGCTGGCGGAGCGCGGCGTTATCGGCGCCGAGGAGCGGCGGTTGGCGGAAACGCAACTCCAAACGCTGCAACCTCTGGAATGCCGCAAGCGACCGCCGTATCTGCACGCCATCCTGCACGTCGGCCGCTTGTTGGAGCGGAACGGCCCGCCGCGCGACAAGGAACCCATTTTGCGCGCCACGCTCGATCTGGCGCTGCAACGGGAAGTCGCTCGGTTGGTCGGATCGGCGTGGCCAGAATGGCAGGAACTGGGTGCGGAACAGGCGGCGGTGCTGGTGGTAGAGCGGGCTGGCTTCGCGGTGCGGGCCGCTCTCGGCTCGCTCGATTATTTTCGCCCGCCCGCCGGCGCGCTGGATTTCGTACACGTCCCCCGTTCGCCGGGCAGCACGCTGAAACCGTTTCTCTACGCGCTGGCTTTGGAGCAGGATTTGGTGACGCCGGCGACCCGGTTGCCCGACTGGCCGGAAGGGTCAGCGGGTATCGGCAATGCCGACGGACGGTTTCTGGGACCGCTGCTGCCTCGGCAAGCGTTGGCCAACTCCCGTAACGTGCCGGCGATCCATCTGTTGCGACGGGTCGGGTTGAACTCGTTTTTCGGATTGCTGGACGAGCTGGAACTGGTGCCCGGATCGCACCGTCGCGATCCCGCCCGGTTCGGGTTGGCATTAGTGCTCGGCGGCCTGCCGACCACGCTGGAGCGGCTGGTCCGGGCGTATGGCGCACTGGCTGCCGACGGCCGCCTGCCCGCGCTGCGCTGGTACGAAGGGCAGCCGTTACCGGCGCCGCGTCCGGTGCTGTCGGCCGGCGCGGCGCGGCAGGTGACGCTGTTCCTGGCCGACCCGATGGCGCGTTTGCCCAGCTTTCCGCGCTACGGGCCGACCGATTATCCGTTTCCGGTCGCGCTCAAAACCGGCACTTCGCAGGGGTATCGGGATGCCTGGATCGTAGCGTATTCGTCCGATTATCTGGTCGGGGTGTGGATCGGGCGCAGCGATGCCGATCCGATGCGCGGATTGACCGGAGGACGCGCGCCGGCCGCACTGGCCCGCGCCATTTTGTTGCATCTGCACCAGAGCCGGCCGGGCGATCTGCGCGATGGAAATTTTCCGCCGCCGGCAGGTTACCTGCCGGTCGAGATGTGCCTGCATTGGGCCGAGTTACCGGATCGGTGTGGGCAAACCTTGCGCGAGTGGGTTCCGCCGGATTTGTTGGCCGAGGTCGAACCCTCACCCCCAACCCCTCTCCCGATGGGACAGGGGAGCAGAAGGGAGAGAGGCTTCGACGATGAAACGCCGGTCGAAATCGCTATCGTCGCTCCCGAACAAAACACCCGGCTTTGGCGCAATCCCGAGGCGCCGGCTGCCGTCAATCGCATCGCTCTGAAGGCGGTCGTCAAGGGAGGGGTTTCGCAAATCGTCTGGTACGTGGACGACGAGCCTTTCGGCGTTGTGGATGCAGACAAGCCGCTGTATTGGCCGTTGCGGAAAGGCGTGCATCAGTTTCAGGTGCGGTTGCCGTACCGCGAAGAGCGGTCGCGTCCCGTTCGGGTGGTGGTGGAGTGAGGAAGCGGCGCGGTGCTCCAGTTTTCATTGAACCGTGGCGGTACGCGCCAGGGTCGCCGGGCCGGAACCGGCCGCGACAAAACGGGTCACGTCGTCCAGCACCGGTGCCAGCCAGCGCAGCGGCCAGGCCAGCGCGCCGATCGTGGTGTAATGATTCAGCGCATCGTACCGCTTGAGCTCGACGGGGACGCCGGCCCGGCGCAAGGCATCGGCCAGCGCCGCGCTGTTGCGCGCAGGATCGACCAGCTCGTCTTGGCCGGCGACGATCAGCAAGGTTCGAGGCGCGGCGGCGGTGACGTGCACGATGGGCTGCGTATCCGGCGGTGTGTCGGGCCAATGGAACACCGGCATGACTTCGGGAACCTGGATCGGCAGAAAGTTGTAGGGACCGGCCAAACCGATGAAACCGGCCAATTGTTGCGGCGACAGGCCTTCGGCGGCTAGCCAGCGCGGATCGTAGGCGAGCATGGCGGCATTGTAGGCGCCAGCGCTGTGGCCGATCAGGTACACTTGGCGCGGGTCGCCGCCGTAGCGGACGGCGTGGCGGACCGCCCAGCCGACGGCGGCGGCGGAATCCCGCAAAAAATCCGGATAGCTGACTTCCGGGTACAGGCGATAGTCCGGCACCACCACCAACGAACCCTGCGCCGCCAGCGCCGCCGCCGCGAAACGGTAGCCGGCGCGCTCGCCATTGCGCCAACTGCCGCCGTAGAAGAACACCAGCACCGGCGCGGGCGTCGTGCGTCCGCTGGGCTGGTAGAGATCCAGTTGGTGGCGCGGACCGTCGGCGTAAGCGAGGCTGACCGGTCCGGTGTAGCCGTCGCCGGGCGTCAAGCCGTTGATGATCGCGCTCGACGAGCATCCGCTCAGCGCGAGCAGCACAGCGAGCAGCGCGCGACCAAACCGGCCGTTCACGCCAACCGCTCCGAGGCTGGTCGTGGATGGGGCCGCAGCCGGTTCGAACCGGTCGGGGCATTGATGGGGTTGTCGAGACTCATTGCATCGTTTCTCCCGATCATCGAGCGGCCGCCGAGGTCGCGGCCTTGCAAAAGGCGATGCGATATCAAGTGCATCTTTGGATGCATGAAGCCAAAAAAATTTTCGTCGCCATGCTGTAATCAGAAAATGGCGAAACGTTCCGCCGCCACTTTCTGTTGAGCATTATTCTTGAACCCCGCCATCGAACTTACCCTCGCTCAGTCCTTCGATTTTCTGCTCCACGTCGCGGTGGTGCGGCCGGTGTTTCTATGGGGAGCGCCGGGTATCGGCAAGACGGCGCTGGTCAACCGTTTCGCGGCGGCGGTGGGGCTGGAATGCGTGTCGCTGCTGGGCAGCCAACTGGCGCCGGAGGATTTGCTGGGCGTGCCGAAGATCGACGGCGATTGCTCGCGGTTCTTTCCGCCGGCCAACATCGTGCGCCGCCAGCCGTTCGTGCTGTTTCTGGACGAACTCAACGCCGCCAGCCACGATATCCAAAAGGCGTTTTATTCGCTGATCCTGGAACAGCGCGTCGGCGAATACCGGCTGCCGGCCGGCACCATCGTCATCGGTGCCGGCAACCGTGCCAAGGATGCCGCCATCGTCAAGCCGATGCCCTCGGCGCTGATCAACCGGCTGGTTCACGTTCATCTGCGCGCCCAGCATCGCGAATGGCTGGCCTGGGCGGTGAACGAGGGCGGCATTCATCCGTGGGTGGTGGAGTACATTCAACTGCGTCCCGACCATTTGTGGAACGAACCGCCCAAGCACGAAGAGCCGTTTTCGACGCCGCGCTCGTGGCACATGCTGTCCGATGCGCTGCATTCTTTCGGCGAGGCGCTGGGCGAGGAGATGCTGGAGGCGCTGGCGTTTGGCCTGCTGACGCCGGCCCACGCCGGCCAATTCAAAGGCTTCGTCAAGCAGTTGCGGCAGCGGCACACGCTGGCGGCGATCTTGAAAGGCGATGCCCACTGGCCCATCGAGCCAGCCGACCGCGACATCCTCTATTTTCTGGCCCAGTCGTTTCGCGGCTATCTGCGCAAGGAGTTGCCGGAGGACGAAGCCTCGCTGCGGCAGGAACACAAGCAGTTGGCGATGCGGGCAAAAAACCTGCTGCGTGATTTGGCGCGGATCAGCGTGGAAATGGCGCAGACGGTGGTGGCGGAAGACGACGAAGGCCAGCGTCTGCCCGCCTGGCTTCTCGTGGAAATCGCCCGGGATTTGCCGCGCTTGGCCGAGCGCCGGACGGGTAAATGATGCGCCGCAAAGCAGCGGAGAGCGCCGCGCGCCTCAACTTTCAGCAGGGGTTGATGCTGGCGCAACAGCCGCCGCTCGACGCGATTGCCGGTTCGGTTCGCGTCTGGCCCGACGAGAAACATCGACAGGTCGGCCCCAAAGGCTGGCTGGCGGTTTCGCCGGACGGCACGGTCTGGGCGCATCCCAAGCGGTTGGCGGCGCCGGAGGAATGGGCGCGAGTGCTGGCGTTGGCCTACGTTTGCCTCGGTTTCGGGCTGGTGCGCCAGCGCGAGCCGCAGACCTTGTGGGAAATCGCCGGCTTGCTGGTGGCGGAGCGGTTTTGCCAGGAAGCCGGCATCGGTGCCGCTTCGGAAGATTTGCTGCATCCCGACGTGGAGATTCCGGTCAGCGGGGAAGATCCGCTGTTCCGTGCTTTCGTCGCCGACGGTTGCGATCCGGCGTTGCTGATCTGGCGCGAGACGCTGTGCGGGAAAGGTATGACGGTTTTTCTTCCGGCAGAGGGGCGAGCGGGGACTCGCCGCTTACCGGACTGGCGCGGGTTGCTGGCCGACGGCATCGCCCGCAGCGTGGGACAGGCCATCGAAAAGGCGAGCGGCCGGATCGTCGCGACCAGCGGGACGACGCGCAAGCTGACCGCCGCCTTGAAGGCGCAACGCCGCTTGGTGAACAGCCATCCGCTGCTGGGCGCGCTGGCCATCGGCTTCGATCTAGAGGAAGACCCCCGTGTCTGCCAGTTACACGATATTCGGGTCGCGGCCATCGACGTGAGCAGCCGCACGATCTGGATCAATCCGGCGGCGGGTTTGAGCGAGGCGGAATGCCTGTTCGTGTTCGCGCACGAGCTGTTGCACGCCGGCCTGAACCACGCTTCGCGGCGGCGCGGGCGCGATCCGTTCCTGTGGAATGCCGCCTGCGATTTCGTCATCAATGGCTGGCTGATCGAAATGGGTATCGGTTCGCCGCCGACCCTGGGTTTGCTGCACGATACCGAACTGGCGGGATGTTCCGCCGAGGAGATTTACGACCGGCTGGCGCGCGATCTGCGCCGCGCCCGCAAGCTGGCGACCTTGCGCGGGACCGGATTGCCGGATCTGCTGGGCAAGGAGGAGGGTGGCATTTTCGTCGATGCCGAAGCCTACTGCCGCCGCGCCTTGTGGCAGGGCATGGAGCGTTGCCTGATGAGCGGCGGCCGCGGCACGCTGCCGGCCGGGCTGGTGGAGGAAATCCGTAGCCTAGCCCAGCCGCCGATTCCGTGGGACGTGCGCTTGGCCTACTGGTTCGATGAGCATTTTCCGCCGCCGGCATTGCGCCGCAGTTACGCGCGGCCTTCGCGCCGGCAGGCCAGCACGCCGGACATTCCCCGGCCTTCGGTGGCGAAACCGCCGGAGGAAGAGCGGCGGGCGCGGGTGTTTGGGGTGGTGTTGGACACGTCCGGCTCGATGGAACCGAGGCTGCTCGGCAAGGCCATCGGTGCCATCGCCAGTTACGCGCAGGCGCGGGAGGTATTCGCGGTGCGGTTGGTGTACTGCGATGCCGTGGCCTACGATGCGGGTTGGTTGCCGCCCGAGAGTTTATTGGATCGCATCGCGGTGAAGGGACGGGGCGGGACGGTATTGCAGCGGGGGGTAGATTGCTTGCGGGACGCGGCCCGGCGCGATGATTTTCCGAAACAGGGGCCGGTGTTGCTGATTACCGACGGCTATTGCGAGGAGCAGTTGAGCATCGATTTCGAGCACGCTTTTCTGGTGCCGGAGGGACGTCGATTGCCGTTTACGCCGCGCGGCGAAGTGTTTTGGGTGAGGTGACGAGATTCCGCCCGTTCGCCCAACACCGATCCCAGGCCTGCCAGCAACGCGGCGGTGAGCAGTAACGACACCACGATCACTTGGCCAAACTGCGTGTGCCGGTAGCGCAAGTTGTTTCTCTCACGGAAGGTTTTGGCCGGTGGCACCCCATTTTTCCCCGGCGAACAGCGCCGCACCGATCATGCCCGCCTGATTGAGAAAACGGGCCGGCACGACGGGAGCTTGCACGGTGATCCGCGACGCGAACTTGTGCAATTTTTTGCTGGCGCCGCCGCCGAGCACGATCAGATCGGGCCAAAACAGCTTTTCCATGGCGACGAGGTAGTGGTTGAACCGGTCGCCCCAATCTTTCCATTTGAGCTGCTGGGCGTCGCGCACGGCTTCCGAGGCGTAGCGTTCGGCTTCCAGGCCGTTGTCGAGCACGATGTGGCCTAGCTCGGTGTTCGGTAGCAAGTGGCCGTCGCTGAACAAGGCCGTGCCGAGGCCGGTACCGATCGTGACCACGAGCACCACGCCGGCGACGTCCTTGCCGGCACCGAACCGTATTTCGGCCAGTCCCGCGACGTCGGCATCGTTGGCAACGTAGACCGGACAACCGGTTTGCTTCGCAAAGTAATCGGCTACCGGCAGACCGATGAAAGAGGAATCGATGTTGGCGGCCGTGCGGGCGATGCCGCGCTGGATGGCCGCCGGAAATCCGATGCCGACGGGGCCGGACCAGCGGTGTTGCTCGACCAGCGACTGGATCGTGACGCCGACGGATTCGGGTGTCGCCGGCCGCGGCGATTCGAGGCGGAGGCGCTCGCCGATCAGCTCGCCGATCGCGGTGTCGATCACCGCGCCCTTGATCCCCGTCCCACCGACGTCGATGCCCAGGATGTTCATGTCGTGTTCCTTCTTTAACCGGGAAACAGGCCAAGTATAGCCTCAGGCCACCTCCCGCGTTGCGCGGCGAGCGCGCAATCCTCGCGCGTCCCCAAGCCGGTAGGGCCGGTAGGTCAGTCCGGTTGGCCCAACGGCCAAATCTGGCCCAACGGCCGAAGCGAGTTTCGGATTTTCGAAAATACATTGAACCGTCTGAGCTGCGGCGGGAAATCACTCGGTGAGCGCTCTTCTCGTCGCTACCGGGAGAATCCATCATGCCGCACCCGCCTCACATCGTGATCGGCCACCCCACGAGCCGCGAAGCCGGCCACGAGATTTCGCGGTTTTACCGTCGTGGGCGCTCCGGTCCGGGTTGGGCGCTCGGCCATACGCAGCCAAAAATGAATCGCTTGGCCGCTGCATCCATTTTCATCCCTGGTGGCGTATTACTTGCTAGAAATTGATCGAAAGCGAATTGCGGGAGATATGCCATGAACAGAGCTTCTTCGAGTCGTGCCAGCGAGCGGCGTCGATCCCAGACGGCGCGAGTGGCCGGTCTGACCGCTCAAACGCTACGGCGACAGAATCAGGTCTTTCGGGGCACCGGCGGCGTCAGCGCGGAGAACCGGTCGCAAGGATTCGTCCCTGCCTTTCTGGATACCCAAACCGGCCAAGTCTATCGGGCGTGCTTCGCCGATGGCCGGCCCGCGCCCATGCATTTGCTGGACGGGCTGCCGACCGCGCTGGTAATCGCGCGCGATGCTGGGGGGCGGGCGACCGCCATTCGGCCTTCCGTAATGGCTGGCTTCCTGCGGGACGACCGGTTCTATACCCGCGAACAGGCCGCCGCGCTAGTCCTGCACTGAGAGATGTTTTTATATAGCCTCTAGCTTAAACCTCCAATCCCTCTCCCACAGCGAGATGGGGGGCTGGTACAGTTTCTGAGCGTTCGCTTTTTCGAACGAGCGTTCATCGTTCCGACCGCCAAAACCGGATACCGATCCTGACGGTGCCGTCACGCCCCCGTACCCGATTCGCGAAGCGCGCTCATCCCTCCCGAATTCGCCGCCACAGCATCGCATGGGTCACGATGTACTGGCATTTGCGGGCGTGTTCACGGATGACCAGCGGCACGTCCGCTTCGCGCAACAGCTCGAAACCGTTCGCCGCGAGCAACTCGCTCAACGCCGTCGCACCGCGAACCGGTTCTCCATCTTGCTCATAGCCACCCAACCAGGCTTCCGGCGGCGCGAACTGTTCCAGCCAACTGTAAGGCGAGAAAATCGCTAGCAAACCACCCGGCTTCACCAGACCACGCGGGCCACCGAGCCGTCCCAGCAGCGCCTTGGGGCTGGGCAGGCGACAGAGCAGGTTCGCCAGCAGCACGGCGTCGAAATCCACCAACTCGGCCGGCAACGAGCAGGCATCGGCTTGCCGGAAGCTGACTCGGTTCCGATCGATTGTTGGATCGACCATCGCGTTCAGCATCGCGCCCAGCTTGCCCTCGTCCTTGCGGACATAGCGCAATTCGCCGTCGCGGCGCAAGGCATCGGCGGCGGCGATGAAGGTGCGACTGAGATCGACACCCAGCACCTCCTGGTATCCGCGTGCCAGTTCGAAGCTCGCTCGGCCTACCGCGCAGCCGATATCCAATGCCTTGCCGGTCGGAGTCCCATAATCTCGGGCAGCGTCGAGCAGCCAGCGGGCGCAACGGACCGGAAATTCGACCGCATCGCGCGGCCCGAAAGCGTAGGGCATCTGCTCCTCGGCCGCGCCGTAGTGCAACAGCAGGTACTCGTTCAAGATTTGCGGGTCTTCGTACACCTGGCTCGACGAGTCGGCTCGATCCAGCCGCACCGCGCCGCCGTCGCCCTCGCTCCGTACCAGCCGGAACCCGGCGTGCTGGAAAAAATGCGGGCGGAAGTGAAAGCGCGACCAGATGCTCGCTTCGTCGCCGGTGGATATCCAGGAACCACCCAAAATCATCTGGTGCTGGCCGTCGTAGCAAGGCGTGCTGAAATCGTCGTAATAGGGATGCACCTTGGCGCCGGGCAGCGGGTTGAAATGATCTTCCAACCACTGCCAGACGTTGCCGAACACGTCGTGGAAACCGATCTCGGTTGGTTGGCCGGCATCGACCGGCCTGGAAGAACCGTGGGCGAGGTTGAGATTCCAGCCGCATTCGCGTGCCAACGCGACACCGTCGAATTGCATAACGGGATCGGATTCGACACCGGCCGATGCTGCCGCGCGTTGGCGAGCGCCGCGAAACGCCTGATGCTCGGCCTCGCTGGGCAGCCGATAGGGTGCGTTTTCCCGCTCGGTACGCCAAGCGCAATAGGCTTTAGCTTCGTGGTAGTTGACCTCGACCGGCCAATCCCAAGGCATGTCGATCACTTCGAACAAGGTCCGCAACTTGTAGCGATGCAGACCGGCTGGACCGTCCAGTACCCAGAACGTCGGCCATTTGAGGTTGCGGAAGGAACGCCACGCCCAGCCGGTTTCCGACCAGTAGCGCTGCTCGCGATAACCGCCAGCGGTCACGAAGGCGTGGAATTCGCCGTTGCTGATCAGGTAGCGACTAGCCTGGAGCGACTGGATGGCGGTTTCGCGCCGACCGTATTCGTTGTCCCAGCCGTATGAAGGCCAGCCGAACGGTTTGCCGAGCACAACCGGTTGGCCGGGTACGTCGATCAGGTCGTTGGCCGGGCAGTCCCACCCGATGCGGGGGGGAAGGCTCGCCGACGGCCGGCCGGCCGTCGGATGCAGCGCCGGCCATTCGGCGGGACGCTGGACCAGCGCCAGCGGCAATTCGTGGATCAGCACCGAGGAGGTTTCCAGGTGAATCCGCTCGTGCTCGAACCCCATGAACAATGCCCACAGCGGATGGTTCTGGGCGATGGGCGCGTGACCGGGCGTCAAATCGGGATGCGTTTCGATCACTTGCCGTACCGTCCGATATACCTGCTGACGGTAGGCATGCACTTCCTGGATGCTTGGCCAGAGCATCTCGTTCTTGGACATGTCGTCCCAGCGCATCTCGTCCACGCCGGTCTCGAACAACTGCTCGAAATAGGGGTCGAGCGGCTTTTCGATCAGGCCGGCCACCCGCAGCTTGTTGACGTACAGTGCTGGCGGATGGCCGAAATAGAAGATCATCGGATGGCGCAGGTGATGATAGGGAGGGCGGAAAAACGCTTCCTCGCCCTTGAGTCCCGAAAACAGCACCTCGGTCAGCGTCCAGGTATTGTCGAAATAATCCAACACCTGCTGGCGGGTGCAGGTTGCCAGATTCGGTAGCGGCAGCGAGGTCAGCACGCCATCCGGTTGCAAGCCGGGGCAAGCCTGCGGCGGTTTGCCCGTCCACCACCAGGCGGAGCGGAGGCCGGTGAGTGCGGCATCCAGCTCATGGCGCAGGTTTTTGCGCCAGGGTTCGACTGCGTGATCCGGGGTCGCGGTCGCAAATGGCATGATCTGATATCTCCTGGTTGGTCCGACGAAGCGAGTCGTCGGCAAGCTTTTCGGGCACGGGAGTTTTGATCGATTTCAATCTACCGAAATCCGAGCGGATCGAATAGGGGAACTTGCCGCCGGCGCCTCCATTCCGAAAATAAATATTTTTAAGATATTGATATTTATGTAAATAAACTTTGCTGTATGACATTTGTTATTCGATTTGTTGACAAAGTATTTTTTACTAGTCTTATCAATCTGTTACAAATAAGTTCATTAAAATTTTTTTTATTATATTTTTCATGTGTTTAAAATAAAAAACTGAAATTTTTTCAGCGTTGGGCTGGACATTCGAATGGAAAAGCGTGGTACGCTTTGTTCGTGACGTTTTTTCCAGTTCGGGATGCCCCCGCTCTCCGATGCGATTTGGGGGTCTCCACGACCCAACCGAAGAGGTTCTCTCGTGAACGAACGCCAACGACGCCATATTTTGCCGTGCTGGTCTCGTCGGGTACCCGCCGGCATTTTGTCCATCGTTTTGCCGCTCGCTCTCGCCGCCGCTTTTCCACTCCAAACGGAGGCACGCGGTACTCAGGTAGGCCAAGCGTCCTGGTACGGACCTGGCTTTCATGGCAAGAAGACCGCAAGCGGTACCCGTTTCAACCAACACGCACTTACCGCCGCTCACCGAAACCTACCGCTCGGAACCCGAGCCAAGGTAACCAATCTCAGGAACGGCAAGACGGTTCTGGTGACGATCAATGACCGGGGACCGTTCCGCAAGGGCCGGATCATCGATCTTTCCCGCGCTGCCGCGCAGCAACTGGCGATAGGTGGCCTTGCTCACGTCCGCGTCGAGGCGATACCGTAACCCCGACGCGATGCAAGTTCCTGCTGGCTTCCGGCCGGTTTTTCGGTCCTGGCGTCGATAGCTGATGGCCCATTACCTACGAAAATCACGCATACCGCCGTCCGCCCGGCTGCTCCTGTCTTTGAAGGAGGGAATGCAACCCTTCTCCTTGAAGGATGTGGATCAATTCGGATCGAGTGGCAGGTCGCGATCTTAGGTGAATCCCGTTCTCGACTCGAACGATTACCCAGCTATCGACCCTTTCCTCTTCGACGATAATGCAGTTGTTATCATCGCCTCCCGTCCTGGGGTACACCGTGTACTGGCGGAAGGTATGTCCCGCGCGATCCGCCGTGCGTCGCCGAACGCGGCTCGGATGCGTGTGACTCACCTCGTCAAGTATTTCGTCGAGTCCGGTACCGTTGTGGATCCAAGCGATCAGTTGCTGTACGGCCACCCCGATCCCGATTAGCGCGGCAATGATGCCGACGATAGCGCCAACAAGTGCAAGCGGTCCCATGATCGTTCTCCTGTGCTGCGTTCTCGCGCGGCCATGACGACGGTCGCCTTCGGCAATCCGGCTGTCCTGAGATTAGTCAGGATCCGCGACTTTCCGTCCTTGTTTTACGACAAGTTTGGCTTTGGAGTGCAAATAAATATAACATAATAATAACATTAAATAAAGTATGAATATAAAAAGAGTCATACTGTGATAATTATGTGTAATTTTTTATCCTAAAAATAAATAAAAAACGCCTCACAATCGGACCGTAGAGGAATGCGTAAATGATTTGGTATGGGGAGTTGAGCTGGGCAGCGATTTGCTGGAAGTCTTCGCGTTACCCTATTTTGGGAGCGGGATTCTCGCGCCCATCTCGGCCAAATAAAGCAGGCGGGGGTGAGGGCGAAGATGGCCATCGAACCGGCTCGGAAGCCGTACCATTTTCCGTTGGCGATGGCATAATCTTTTGGAGCCTATCCGGGACAAGCCATGAAATACCTCGTCCTTGCCGTGCTCCTGGCTATCGTGGCGGGTGCGGCTATCTACCACTTCAATCACGATGGCCGCCCGCCGCCGCCCGAACAGCGCTCGGGCTGGACGCAGCGCTAAGCCCGAACGTCTCGCCGCGCTATCCGTGCAGCGAGACGTTCGGCGGTATGAACCGAGACCGTACCATCATGTTCGATCCACACCGAGACGACGGCTATCGGGAGCTACTGCCCGGCATCCGCCAAAAGACGAGGGTCTTCGGCAAGAAAACCCTCATGGCCCAGTTCACGCTGGCCCAAGACAGCGTCCTGCCGGTTCACGCCCATCCCTACGAACAGACGGGCTATCTGGTCAGCGGGCACCTTCGGCTGCGGATCGGCGACCGGGAGTTCGACGCCCACACCGGCGATGCCTGGTGCATACCCGCTGACGTTGAGCACGGTGCGCAAGCCGTGGAGGATTCCGTGGCCGTCGAAGCGTTCGCGCCGGTGCGGGAAGATTATCTGCCTGGGGCCGACGGCTGAAAGGGAGAAGAACGTCGGCGTCCGGCCGGACATTTTCGCACCGAGGAACGAAACGGACGCCCGTCGCCGGGATAGGCTGCCATCGCGACTGCGGGCCCCGAAGTTTCGGCACCGTCGCTCGCTTTCCCCGCCAAAAACGGGAAGCTCGGATGGATTACGGCGCTCGGGGCCACCGAACTCAGTTATCGGTCAGCAAATCGCCGGGGGTCGGCGGCAATCGAGGCATGGTTTGCTGCGGGAACTGGCCGTCCAACGCGCCCAGGAAGGCGACGATGTCCTCGATTTCCTTCTCGCTCAAGTCCTTGTTCAATTGGGCCTTGCCCATCACCCGTACCGCTTCGTCCAGGCTCTTGACCGAGCCGTTGTGGAAATACGGCGCGGTATAAGTCAGGTTTCGCAATGTTTGCACCCGCCACAGATACTTATCCGTATCCTTTTGGGTGACGACGTGGCGGCCCGTATCCTCCATCAGTTTGTACTGGGTGTCGTACTGGCTGCCGGGGAAAATGGGGAATTTCATGAAAAAGCCCTGTCCCGCCGGCATGTTCGCCGAACCGTTGAAGGCCGGGCCGGAATGGCAGGCGGTACAGCCGGCCTTGGCGAAGGTTTCCAGGCCCCGCACCTGCTGCTCGGTCATGGCGGTCTTGTCGCCTTTGGCGTAGCGGTCGTAGGGGCTGTTTGGCGTAATCAGGGTTCGCTCGTAGGCGGCGATGGCCTCGGCGGCGTTGTCCATGGTCACGACCTCGCCCTTGCCGAATGCCGCTTCGAAGTGAGGTCGGTAGCCGGGAATCTTCTGGATGCGGCCGATGGTGGCGTCCAAATCCTTCATGCCCATTTCGATGGGATTGGTCGGCGGACCCTTGGCTTGTTCCTCCAGCGAGGCAGCGCGACCGTCCCAAAACTGTGCCGAGTTGAACGCCGCGTTCCAAACGGTCGGTGCGTTGCGGCCACCAACTTGGCCGTGCACGCCAATGGAAGTAGGCCGGTGATCGTCGCCGCCTTCCATGACGTTGTGGCAGGAGAAGCACGATATTGTACCGGTCGAAGAAAAGCGGGTGTCGAAATACAGCATCTTGCCGAGCATCACTTTGGCTTCGGTGGTCGGGTTGTCGGTGGGCGCTGGCGCTTTATCCGGAAGCGCTTGCCATTGGCTTTCTGCTGCCAACACCGCGTTCGCCAGGACGGCTACGCCGCAGAAGAAAATAATCCCGAATAAAGAGATCGTCGGTTTACGTGCCATCAAATTTCCCCTTTTATTTTATGTAAAATTCAGTTTACTCCTTGCGTTCTGGTCAGTTCAAGCCAAGTTAAAGGCGATGTCGTGCAGCCGGGCGGCTGGCTACCGATGCTTCGAGTTTTCGGCGTTGAAGAGGTTTTGCGCTGGGCCAGCCCGGCGTTTGCATCCCGCTTAGGGAATTCCCAGCAACTTATGGGTTTGCAGGCTCAATCGCCACTGTGGGTGAGCCAAGCAATAGGCGATAGCAGCCCGAACATGAGTCTCCCGCCCAGGTCCATCCAGCGGTTGTAGGAAGAAGTGCCGGAACGCTAAATCCACGAAGCGTTCCGGCTGTGCCTCGGGTTCCAACTGCGGATAAACCAGTTTCAGCTCGTCGCCTCGGCTGAGCCGCAGCGGCGCGTTTGCCTTGGGGCTGACGCAAATCCAATCGAGGCCGGGCGGAGCCGGCAACGTGCCGTTGGTCTCTACCGCCACCTCGAAACCTTGCGCATGCAGGGCGGCAATCAGCGATTCGTCCAGTTGCAGCAGCGGCTCGCCGCCGGTGCAAACCACGTAGGGGCGGGCTTTCGGTGGCGCTGGGATGGGCCACCGGGCGGCAATAGCGGCGGCCAACGCCTCGGGGGTGGCGTACTTGCCACCTCCTGCTCCATCGATCCCCACGAAATCGGTGTCGCAGAACCGGCATGTGGCGTTGGCTCGGTCCGCCTCTCGGCCGCTCCACAGGTTGCAGCCGGCGAAACGGCAAAACACGGCTGGCCGGCCGCTGCGGGCGCCTTCGCCCTGCAGGGTGTAAAATAATTCTTTGACCGAATAGGCCATGCTCACCCTGGCAACGCTGGCCCCTCCTCGCCCCAACACAACATCGTACCGCAACCGGGTGTCTCTTCCAGGTCGATCCGGTCCAGCAGCGGCAATCGCTCGATCAGGGCAGCCTTGATCCAACGTAGCAGATTGGCGGGGTCGGCATCCTCCAAATCCGCCAGCCGATCCAGTCGGTGGTGATCGAGTTCGCGGTATATGGGATCGAACCGGGCTTTCACCTCGCCGTAATCCACCGTCCAGCCCATCGTCTCGTCCAGCGGCGCGGTCAGATGCAGGCGAATCCGGTAGCTGTGGCCGTGCAAGCGGCGCCGAGCGTCGTCGGCTGGCGCTCGGCGAAGGCGCAAGGCGCTCTCGAAAGTTTGTTCCTTCCAGATCCGGTAATGTCGCCCGTCGTAATGGCAGCCGGCGGTGGCGGTCTCGTACACGGTGATCCAGGACAGCGGCGGGAATTCCGGTTGCAGCCGTCGCCAGAGCCAGGCGGCCAGCCGCTCGCTGGTGGGGTTGTCCAGGCCGGGCAGGTCGTTGAGGCAGGCGTGGTGCAACTCGCCGTGCAACGGCATCCAGAGTTCGCTCAGTTGATCGAAATCCACCCCCAGATCCCGCCCTTGCAAGTTCTGATCGGCGTGCAGGATCACCTCGAAGCCGTGGCCGTGCATCCGCCCGCAAGGATGACCGGCCGGGACGTTAGGCAGTCGATGGGCCGCTTCGAAGCGAAATCGTCGCCAAACGTGGACGTGTTCGCGTCCATCCAGATCGGCACCTTGGTCGCGGGTGCTCTGGATGCCGACCTGTTCGAGCCCCGGCACGGCCAAGCGCGCTCGAATCCAGCGGGCCAAGTTTTCGTCGGTCGGCACCGGCATGTAATCGTTCAGCAAAGCATAGTCCAGGGGTGCCACGATCCCTCGCAGCCGCTCGGCCAACGCTTCGGTCTCGGCACCGGGAAACGGCGCCCAACCCGGCGGCAGCCCGGCCCGGATCCGCGCCAGAAATCCGTGACCGTGTAGGCGCTTGGCGCGATGGCCGGCCGGTAGTACATCCACTTGGCGGGCGGCTTCGAACGGCGCGGCCGCAACCACGTACAACCGTTCGCTCATGGCGAATGTTCGCGGAACCGCTCCACCAGCGGATCGGGAATGCCGGCCTCGGCGAAGCCCTTGGCCCGCAGCACGCAGGCCGGACATTCGCCACAAGGGGGGCGCTGGCCCTGATAGCAAGTGTGGGTATCGGCCAGCGCTGGTAGAGCGCCGAGATCGCGCGCCATGAGAACGGTTTCGGCCTTGGATTTGAACATCAGCGGGGTGTGGAGCGTCAGGTCGTAGTCCATGCCCAGTTGGAGCGCCTGCTCCAGCGCTTGGAGAGTCGCCTGCCGGCAATCGGGATAGCCGCTGTAGTCGGTCTGGGCCACGCCCGTCACGACGTGATGGATTGCCCGCTGATAAGCTAGCGCGGCGGCGAAAGTCAGGAAAATCAAGTTGCGTCCCGGCACAAAGGTGTTGGGCAGTTGCGTGCCAGCATTCATGCCAGGTTGTACGGTGATATCGAGATCGGTCAGGGCGCTGCCACCCAAGGCGGCGAAGGTGTTGATCGGCAACACGGTGTGCGGAACCCCGGCTTGCATGGCCACCCGGGCGGCGCAAGCCAGTTCGATGCGGTGGCGCTGGCCGTAATCGAAGGTTACCGCTGCAACGTTGCCGGTACCAAACCGACGTAGCGCCCAGTACAGGCAGGTGGTGGAGTCCTGCCCGCCGGACAGGACGACGAGGGCGGTATCCATGAATCGTTTGCTCCAGTCAGTCGGATGCGTTTGGATCGGGCGAAGTCTGCCCGCCGGTCAAACGCACGCCCGGTTTGATAGCGATGCCGCCGCGCGGCAAGAAATCGCCTCGCACTTCCAGCCAGCGCGGTTGCAGCAGCGCGAACAGGTCGGTGGCAATGCAGTTCACCACGTCTTCGCTGAACGTGCCCTGGTTGCGGAAACTGAACAAATACAGCTTCAGGGATTTCGATTCCACCAAGTATGCGCCGGGGCTGTAGCGGATCGTCAGCCGGGCAAAATCGGGCTGGCCGGTGATCGGACACAGCGTGGTGAATTCGGGCGCGGCGAAGCGCACGAGATAGGCCGTGCCCGGATGCGGGTTCGGCACGGTCTCCAGCACGGCGTCGTCGGGGCTGTCGGGCTGCCGCGCCGGGCGGCCGAGCAGCGTGAGGTTCGGGCGGGATGTTTTTGGCATTGCGCCAAATTTAGGCCTTTGCGGCGCTTGCAGCCAGAGCGACATTTGCGCCGCATCCGTGCGGCGTCATGCCCCCTCAGGGGCAGGCGGCGCGCTCAGGGCGGCGCGATGTCGCCGGTGCGGTAGAGGGCCGCGCGCTCTGCGCGAAACGCCGCCCAGCGTCCGGCTTCGATCGCGGCGCGGATCTCGCGCATCAGGTCCTGGTAGTGCTGGAGGTTGTGGCGCGTCAGCAGCATCGGCCCCAGCATCTCGCCGGCCTTGAACAGGTGGTTGAGATAGGCGCGCGAGAAGCGCGTGCAGGCCGGGCACGCGCAGCCTTCCTCGATCGGGCGCGGGTCTTCGGCGTGGCGCGCGTTGCGCATGTTGATCTCGCCGCGCCGCGTGAAGGCCTTGCCGGTGCGGCCCATGCGCGTCGGCAGAACGCAGTCG
>DEHU01000192.1:0-19247 GCA_002352125.1 Competibacteraceae bacterium UBA2792
ACCAGCGCCTCCAGCACGACGAGAAGGCCGCTTTCCAGCCGTTCCCCCAGCGTGAACCGGCGCGAGCGCGGAAACTGGTCGAGTAGCGGAATCAGCCAGGCCAGCAGTTCGTGACAGGACTGCACGGCGCGCGGCGTCCGATCATCGGTTTTTTCTTCCATACCCTACCCGCCCAAAAAACGACCAGGGGGCTTCGCCCCCTGGACCCCCAAAAAGGGAAAAAGCAAAAAGGTCAAAGGGTTAACGTCCTGGCCAGACGGAACCCGAAGTTGTAGTACCTGGTGCGCGGGTCGTCCCAGTCGCGAGCAGCCGACCGCAACCTCCCCGGTTCGCTGCCCCACGAACCGCCCCGCAACACCCGGGGACCGCCGGAATCGCGGTCGCTGACAATTCGCAATTCGGCGCCACCATAACCTTCGTCGTATTCGGAACCGGTCCATTCCCAGACGTTGCCGTGCAGGTCGTACAATCCCCAAGCATTCGCTGGAAACTGCCCCACCTCGACAGTTTTTTGTCGATAACTCCCCTTGCGTCCCTTGCCATAAACGTAGTTTCCATCATAGTTGGCCTGGTCCGTGTCGATTGTTTCACCAAAATAAAACGGCGTTACCGTTCCCGCCCGACAGGCATACTCCCATTCCGCCTCGGTGGGTAAACGATATTGCTGGCCGGTTTGCTCATTCAACCAGTCCACGTAGAGCATGGCATCGTTCCAACTGATACCGACAACGGGGTAATTGTCGGTTTGCGGGAATCCTGGATTCCGCCAATTCTTGTCAGGGTCCTGCTTCCACTCGCTCCCGGTCCGGCAATAAATACCACCCCCTTTCTCTGCTTCCGTCCGATATCCACTCGCCTCTATGAAACGTCTGAATTGTCCCACCGTCACCGCGTATTTCCCAATAGCGAAGACGGCAACCTGCACTTCATGCTGGCGTTCATTGTCTTGTCGTTCCAATTCATCCTCAGAGGAACCCATCAAAAATCGCCCGGCTGGAATGACGACCATCATCGGACCCACACCACCATCCCTCAGACGTTCCTGGAAGCAGAGCCACCCAACTAACTGACTGGGTTTGATATCACTCCAATCCAGCAACTTCAATAACTCCAGCACATCAATCTGTGCAACGCGACAACGGACGAAGTCCAACATTTGCGCCGTGGCCCGAAGCTTCAGTTCTCGGGTTGCCGCCGGGCAAATCCTTTTCACGGCCTCCAATTGCCCCTCAACAACGGTATGAACCACCAAAAACTCCTGAGTACTGTAATGAGAAAATCGATATTCGCGATCCGATGTGCGGTTCATCAGCGAACGCCCACCAAAATCGAGTTTCTCGATATGAGAGATAGCCGGCAACTCAACCACCAAGCTCCGAAGTTCAGTTTGAGACAGCACGCGCTTTCCGAGCGATTGCAGGTGAACTGCAACTGCGGTGCAGCTTATCCAAAGATCTTCTTTGGTTGGCAGTGGGTTAATTCCTTGTTTTGCCAGCTTGTTCACCTCTCGCAGCAACCACGTTTCCATCAATGCATCGTAAATGGCGTACTCGTCCCATTGCAGTCGATTAGCGTCCAGCAGATCCTTGATATACGCTAGGAGCAGCGGCCGAAAGCGTAGGGAGCGCATCGACTTGAGGAGTTGCTCGGCGCGATACCACGACTTGTGCCTACGCCCCGTTAGCCCGTAGTGCCACGGATCGGGAAAACGCTTGCATAAGTATTCGCGCACCTGATGATCGTCAAAAAGCGAAAGAAAGATCATCGGACAGATGAAACCGCCCACGGTTACCCGGCCGGGGCTCCCAAACGGATCAGCCCCGGTCTCAGGAAAAAACTGCGTGCGACACGAGATGAGGACGCGCCGGAAGTTAATGGTCTCGTGCAGCAACTCAATCAACCGCTGCTCGATATGACCCCAAGCGGTCGAGTCTTCGTCCAAAGCATCGAGCAACAGCACGGTATTCGCTTTGTTCGCGTGCTTGCGGATAACATCCAGAGAATCCGGGCCAAGTTTCAACAGCAGGCAATCGTAATCCGACGGCCAAAATCTCAAGAGATGAGTCAGTTTGAGCATCACCAAAAGAGATGTTTTTCCCATGCCGGCGTCGGCCAAGATAAACATCTGAGTACGGCCATCCCGTATGGTTACTTCTCTGTTGAGAAAATCGTTAATGGTCGTGAACACCGGCGTTTTCACAAACGAGATCGGTGCTTCATCCTCGTGATAATCGGCCGGATTGTGGTGCTGGCACTTGGGTTCAACGTAATAGCGCACCAGCGGTTTCGGATCGCCAAACGTGTTGGAGATGTTGTTGATTTCCTGGGTTCTCGCATCCCGAATTCCCTTGAGCTTTTTCGCGAGCGGCTTGATCCAATCGATGGAAACAAAAGTAAGCGCCTCTGTTAACACAGCGATGTCCCTCCAAAGTTTTTTATGTATCCGTGAGCGTGACTTTGTTTAACAATCTCCCACCCCTACCGCGACACATCCCGGCGACCGCCGCGATGACTCAGATAACTAGCGCGGCCAGCCTGAACATTATGGGTTCCACCCAAAACGATTGAAACAAACCGATCGGAATCTCCAACCTTCCGTAGCAGCTTGAGTTAAAATAAATCGTATCGTTACAGTCGGACGCGGGCAGTGACCCACCGCGCTGGCCGATGTTGAAGAATTGAGGAGAAGACCAATGAAATCACAAAACTTCGACCTGAACGACATCACCCACGAACCCTCCGACGAACAGCTCGACGCCCTGATGGAAGCCGTCGCCACCGAAGTGCGCAAACACGCTCAAACGGCCCGCGAACAGCTCATGATCCGCCTGCGCGCCGACATCATGGCGATCGGCCTTCCCTTTCAGCCGCAAGCCTGATCGACGGAAAAAATCCGCCGGCCGTTGCAAAACGGCCCGGCGACCCTCTCGAAAAACAGCGGCAGTCCCAAACCGGCGGCGTGCAATGCGCCGTCGGTTTCCGCCAACCGCCAATGCGCCAAAACCAAGCGGCAACGGGCAGAAGACGTGCAGCAGTGCGCCCGAGTCGAACACCAGCCCGCCGAACGGCTAGCCAAACCATTGGTAGTGTCTTGGGCATCGACCCCAATACCATGTAGAATGATTCGTTGCTCGCTTTTCTCGCCCGCTTAAACCGTTTCGCGATCTTCGGAGGATCTGCTCATGATTCAGCACGCTCGATTCAACTTGAACGACATCGCCCATGAGCCCTCCGACGAACAACTCGATGCCTTGATGGAAGCGGTCGCCACCGAAGCGCGCAAACACGCTCAAACGGCCCGCGAACAACTCATGATCCGCCTGCGCGCCGAAATCACGGCGGTCGATTCCCTGCTGCTGACACGGGCATGACCGACGGGGAAAAACCCCGGCTGATCGTGGTGGCCGGCCCCAACGGTTCCGGCAAAACCTCGATTACCCAGCAACTGCTGATGCACGAATGGATGGACGGGTGCGTTTACGTCAACCCGGACTTCATCGCCCGCGACGAATTCGGCGACTGGAACGCCCCCGACGCGGTTATCCAGGCGGCACGACGGGCCGCCGAAATCCGCGAACACTGCCTGATCGAAGGCCGTAGTCTCGCCTTCGAAACCGTTTTGTCCGCCCCGGACAAAATGCACTTTATCCGCCGCGCCCGCGATGCCGGTTTTTTTGTCCGTCTGTTCTTCGTCGGCACCGACGATCCCTCCATCAACGCCAAACGGGTCGCGATGCGAGTCATGGAAGGCGGGCACGATGTCCCCATCCCCAAGATCATCGGCCGCTACACCAAATCGCTGGCGTACTGTTCGGTCGTGACCTGGCTGGCCGACCGAACCTACGTGTACGACAATTCCGTGGACAACGCCCGCGCCAAGCTGCTGTTTCGCGCCTCGAAAGGCCGGTTGGTGAAGGTCTACGGCGAAATCAATCCGTGGGCGCAGGAAATCACGAAAAGGCTGCTGCCCGTCCAAGCCGACGACGCGGCGCTGACTCCACCGTAACAACCTCCTCGGCGGGGCCGCTGTTTCGAAAGTTTGGCGGAGTACAGCGGAGTACAATAGCCGCCATTCCCACAATCTTCCCCTCCCGAATCCCGAGGATTTTCTGATGCACTACGTCAGCACCCGAGGCGGCATGGCCCCTGCGACGTTTTCGGACATTTTGCTGGGTGGCCTGGCGCCCGACGGCGGCCTGACCATGCCGCAGGTCTACCCGGCGCTGGCGCCCGGCGAACTGGCAAATTGGCGCGATCTCTCCTACTCCGAACTGGCTTTCGCCATCCTGAGCAAATTCGCCGATGACCTGCCGGCGGAAGCCTTGCACGCGCTGATCGACAAAACCTACACCGCCGCGATCTTCCGCACCGATGCCATCACCCCGCTCGCGCCGCTCGACGACGGCGTTTGGCTGCTGGGGCTGTCAAACGGCCCGACTCTGGCGTTCAAGGACATCGCGCTGCAACTGCTCGGCAACCTGTTCGAGTACGCCCTGCTCAAAACCGATGGTCACCTCAACATCCTGGGCGCGACCTCCGGCGACACCGGCTCCAGCGCCGAATACGCCATGCGCGGCAAGCGCGGCATCCGGGTGTTCATGCTCTCGCCGCACCGGAAGATGAGCCGGTTTCAGACCGCGCAAATGTTCTCCCTGCAAGACCCCAATATCTTCAACATCGCCGTGCGCGGNNGCGCAGATCGTCTACTACTTCAAGGGCTGGCTGGCAGCCACCACGCGCGACGATCAGGAGGTGTCGTTTGCGGTGCCGTCCGGCAATTTCGGCAACATCTGCGCCGGCTACATCGCCAAGCGCATGGGCCTGCCCATCCGCCGCTTGATTCTGGCCACCAACGAAAACGACGTGCTGGACGAGTTCTTTCGCACCGGCGTTTATCGGGTGCGCGCGACCGGGCAGGTGGCACACACCAGCAGCCCGTCGATGGACATCTCCAAGGCGTCGAATTTCGAGCGTTTCGTCTACGATGTCGTCGACCGCGATCCGGCGGTGGTCCGCAATTTGTGGCGACAACTGGACACCAAGGGATTTTTCGATCTGTCCGGCAGCGACTATTTCCGCGCGGCCCAGGAATCCGGTTTCGTGTCCGGCTCCAGCACCCACCAAGACCGCATGGACACCATCCGCCGGGTCTACCGGGAATCCGGCATCGTCATCGACACCCACACCGCCGACGGCGTCAAAGTCGGACTGGAATACCGCGAGGACGGCATCCCGCTGATTTGCGCGGAAACCGCGCTACCGGTCAAATTCGAGGATTCCATCATCGAGGCGCTGGGCCGCTTGCCCGGCCGGCCGGCCGGTTACGAAAACCTCGAATCGCTCCCGCAGCGGTTCGAGGTGATGGACGCAGACGCGAATCAAATCAAGGACTACATCGCTCGCCACGCGGGTTGAGCGACGAAACGCTATAGGTTGGTCGAGAAAAGCGACGGTCTAAGAACCGACTGACGAGATTGCCGCGCCGGATAAAACTGCAATCCACCCGACGCGGCGTTGATTCAAGACCTGCGCATGATGAAGATCACACGGGCGGGTTTGCTGGTGGCAGAACCGTACTTGATCACATAAGTGAAACTATCCCTGCCCCAGTAGCCCGAATCCGGCGTATAAGTAAAATCCCCGTCGGGTTCGAGCGCCAGCGTGCCATGACGTGGATGTTTTTTGATGGCTGCCGTCGTAACCCCCTCTATGATATTGATATCGTTTGCCAGAACATTTCCAAGACCACTCCCACCTGTCCATATACCATAATCATAGCGATCCCTTACAGCTCCGGGGGGGTGCATCAACTCCAGCGTGACGATGGCCGGGGCGCTGTCGCCAGCGCTGTTGTTGGCTTTGTAAGAAAAACTATCCGTGCCGCCACCATCTCTATTTGGGGTATAGATGAAACCGCCGTCAGCGTCGAGTCTCAGCGCCCCGTGGCCGGGAGCGCCGACCACGCTCGCTGTCAACGTCCCATCATCCGAGTTGAGGTCGTTGCGCAGCACGCCGGGCGCAGCGACGATCAGCGATTGGTCGATGTAGCCCAAATAATGATCGATGACCGCTATCGGCGGGGCTGGTACAGCCGTTTCGACGATCTTGACCACGAAAGCATCATAATCACCCCCGTTGTACGAAAGATCGGGACCAGCGGCCACTGGAAAATCGTTGGAGGAGGTATTTCCGACTATGTAGGCAGCGCCCGCGCTGTCCACGGCTATACCAGCACCAGCATCGTGCCCGCTACCACCGAGAAAACTGGCATAGGCCAAGCCCGATCCATCGGGCTTCACCTTCGCCACGAAGGTATCGCCCCAGCCTTTTAAAGCAGCGCCCAACCCACCGACCGTCGGAAAATCGCTGGAGTAGGTTTCGCCCGTGACGTAGGCTGCGCCGACGCCATCTACCGCAATACCGAAACCAGAATCCGTCGTACAACCTTCCAAGTAGCACGATTCATCAGCAGCACCGCCGAGCAAGCCGACGTAAGCTAAGCCCGATCCATCGGGCTTCACCTTCGCCACGAAGGCATCTCCGATGCCTTTCAGCGAAGAGCCCAACTCACCGACGGTCGGAAAATTGCTGGAATAGGTCACGCCCGTGATGTAGGCCGCGCTGGCGCTATCTACCGCAATACCGAAACCAGAGTCCGTTAAACAACCATTGCGGTAACACCCATCGCCAGTACCACCTAGCAAGCCGGCGTAGACCAAACCCGATCCATCGGGCTTCACTTTCACCACGAAGGCATCTCCGATGCCTTTCAGCGAAACGCCCAATCCGCCGACAACCGGAAAGTCGCTGGAGAATGTCTGTCCAGTGACGTAGGCTGCACCGGCTCCGTCCACCGCGATAGCGTAGCCAGAGTCCCCTTGGCAAAAATAGTCGGAGTAGCACGGTTCGCCCGTACCGCCGACAAAACCAGCGTAGACCAAACCCGAGCCGTCGGGCTTCACCTTGGCCACAAAGGCATCCTCGTGGCCTCTTAGCGAAGCACCCAACCCACCGACGACCGGAAAATCGCTGGAACCCGTTGTGCCCGTCACATAGGCGGCGCCAGCGCTGTCCACCGCAATATCGAAACCGGTTTCCTCCCAGCAAACTGGGCGACCGCACAGTCGCTCGCCAGTACCCCCAAGAAAGCCGGCGTAGACCAAACCCGAACCGTCGGGCTTCACCTTGGCCACAAAAACATCCTCGTGGCCTCTTAGCAAAGCACCCAGCCCACCGACGACCGGAAAATCGCTGGACCAGGTCCCGCCTGTCACATAGGCCGCGCCGGCGTCATCCACCGCGATGCCAAAACCCGCGTCAGAATCGGTGCCGCCGAGAAAGCTAGCGTAGGCTAGGCCTGAGCCGTCAGGTTTCACCTTGACTATAAAAGCATCGGTGTAACCGTTGAACGAGCCGCCCATCGCACCAACGCTGGTTGGAAAATCGCCGGAATCCGTGTATCCGGTGATATAGGTTGCACCGTCTTTATCTACGGCGATGCTACTACCATAATCGTAGCCGCCGCCCCCAAGGAACCCGGCGTATCCGAGCGTGATGGGATCGATCACCAGGGGCAGGGCGGGATCGTATTCCCCCACCTCGAAACCATAGCGCCAGCCGCCAGCCGAATCGGATTCCAGCGCGTAACGCGCCGCCACCGGCACCCGCCGCCCATCGCGCTCCTGCCACGCCACTGGCCGTTCTTCCTCGATGATCCCGAGCGGCGTTTCCACCCGCAGCCGCCCGGCGTCGGCGAGGGCGACCCGCTCCGCCCCGTGCCAAGCCAGCCGGATCTGCTTCGGATCGGCGCCCGGCGCCACCATGAAGGTGCTCTTCGGCCGGCCCGCATCCCCGCCGTAGTGCAGGTCGATGCCCGGCCATAGACCGGGATAGACCAGCTCCCGGTACGTCGCCAGCCCGGTACGCCACTGTTCCGGCTTGCCGCGAAAATAATTCGCCGTCGCTCCGGTGGGCGCCGATGCCTGCGGCGTCACTTCGCGCGCTCCCAAAAACTCCAGCTTCAGCGCCCACCTTTGCGGCGAATCATGATGCAGCGCCGCCCGCCGCAACGCCGCCGGATCGAACCGGGTTGGATCGGCCTCCCGCTTTGCCGTCCGAGTCTGCGTCAGCCAGACTCCGGTAGCGGTAAAGTATGTTCGATCACCTCCACCCAGCGTGTGATAGACCGCCTTGCTATCGGTCTGCCCCCGGTTCTCGACGAAATACAGCGGCAATTTACCGAAAACGTTCTCCGGCGCCGACATCCCTTTCGCTAATGTCGCTCCCCAACCCAATCCAGCCAAAACCACTAACCACCCCCACCATTTCCAGCGTTTCGGCCAAACGGTCCCAGATAGATATCGCCCGATTTGCTCGTATCTCATATCAGAATCCCTCCTCTCGTTCTTGGAATCTACGATTGATTTGCCACCGCCATGCCATCTTGCCGAAACGGGATTGATAAATTGAAATACATGCCAAAAATATGGTTTTTTGCTATAAATCGGACAAAATTCAGAAGGGCTGCGAGAGTCGTTGGCAAGAAAAACTGCAACTCCCGGTTTTCGGTCGTTTCATTTCGAAACCGGTCGAGTTTTCGGGATCGGGTTCCGATATCCGATGGGATGCGGGTCTACAATAGACGGCAAGAAAACAAAGTAGCTGCACTGCCCCTTTGTTCATCCGAACATTCCCTTCAACGCCACGGGGAGAACAACAATGTCCGCCAAACCGATCGACCGCACGCCCTCCGCGTACGCCTACCCCCTGCTAATCAAAAACCTGCTCCGCAATCCGGTTCGCCAATTCCCCGAACAGGAAATCGTCTACGGCGATTTCAAGCGCCAGACCTACCGCGATTTGGGCGAACGGGTCGGCCGGCTGGCCAGCGGCTTGGCGAAATTGGGCGTCAAACCCGGCGATACCGTGGCGGTCATGGACTGGGACAGCCATCGCTACCTGGAATGCTTTTTCGCGGTACCGATGCTGGGCGCGGTACTGCACACCGTCAACATCCGGCTGTCGCCCGAGCAGATTCTCTACACCATCAACCACGCCGAAGACGATGTGATCCTGGTCAACACCGAGTTCCTGCCGATCCTGGAGGCCATCCGCGACCGGATCGAGCCAGTCAAACAGTTTGTCTTGCTAAACGACACCGGCCAAGCGCCAGCTACCGCTCTGGACATCACCACCGAGTACGAGGCACTGCTAGCGACCGGCGATCCCGACTACCGCTTTCCGGATTTCCCGGAAGATACCCGTGCCACCACGTTCTACACGACCGGTACGACCGGCCTGCCCAAAGGCGTATATTTCAGTCACCGCCAACTGGTCATGCATACCTTCAGCGTGCTGGCGGCGGTGGCCGGTACTGGCCAGGGCCGGTTCAACCGCGAGGATGTCTACTTACCGATCACCCCGATGTTCCACGTTCACGCCTGGGGCATTCCTTATGTCGCGACTACGCTGGGGGTTAAACAGGTCTATCCGGGTCGCTATGTGCCGGAACATCTGCTGACGTTGATCCAACGGGAAAACGTGACCTTTTCTCACTGCGTGCCAACTATCCTGCAAATGCTATTGGCGAGCCCCAAAGTAAACGAAGTGGATTTATCGCGCTGGAAGGTGATCATCGGTGGTTCGGCGCTACCGCGCGCCTTAGCCAAACAGGCCCGTGATCGGGGCGTGGACGTCTTCACTGCCTACGGCATGTCGGAAACCTGCCCGATTCTGACCTTCGCCCAACTCAAACCGCACATGCTGGGCTGGGACGAGGAACGGCAACTGGACATCCGCTGCAAAACCGGGTTGCCCGTGCCGTTGGTCGAGCTGCGCGTGGTAGACGAGGAAATGAACGATTTGCCGCACGACGGCAAGACGCCCGGCGAGGTGGTGGTCCGCGCGCCCTGGTTGACTCAAGGTTACCTGAAGGATCCCAGAAACTCCGAAACGCTGTGGCGCGGCGGCTATCTGCACACCGGCGACATCGGCGTGATCGACGAGGAAGGCTATCTCAAGATCACCGACCGGCTGAAGGACGTGATCAAGACCGGCGGCGAATGGGTCTCCTCGCTGGAGCTGGAAGACTTGATCCTCAAACATCCGGCGGTGGCGGAAGCGGCCGTAGTCGGCATCCCCGATCCCAAATGGGGCGAACGACCGCTGGCTCTGGTGGTGCTCAAGCACGATCAAGCCGACCAGATCAACGAAGCCGCCATCCGCGATTGGCTCAAAGATTTCGCCGACAAGGGCATCCTCTCCAAATGGGGCGTTCCCGACCAGGTGCTATTCGTCGAGTCTATCCCGAAAACCAGCGTCGGCAAGCTCGACAAAAAGGTGATTCGTGGCCAGTACGACGAGAAGTCAAAGGCTTAACTTCCCATTCTTCAACGGGAATTTATTGCTAGCGACTGGGCTCTAAAAATTTAGAAGGCGCCGGAATCCGAGCTTTCGGCGCGATTTGATAGAGACATATAGACATATCAAGGAGGTTGCAACCATGTTCAAACCGCACGTAACGAGCTTGACGGTGTTGGCGTTGTTGCTGAGTGGCGGGTTGCCATCGTTAGCCGACGCCCAACAGACTTATGCCGTTCCACCGGCTTACGACGCATCGTCCCAACCGCCGGAACCGCCACCAACTTATAGCGCCCAGCCACGCTATCCGGAACACCAGCAGCCGGCTTCGGTTCAAGACCCGCCACCGGCCTCCGAATACGGCGAAGCGGGCTGGTTACCACCCGGTGGCTCGGTGCAGGTACAAACAGAAGGAAACATCCGCTATGCGTCGGGCGGTATCGGCCTGAGCGAACGTGAAGAACTCGGCGCCCTGTCCAACCAGTTCAACCTGCGGCTGATGTTCGCCATGCACGGCAGCGGCAATTATCTGGCCGACGTCCGGGTGCGCATCCTGGATTCGCGCGGCGGCGCGGTCTTGGATGCCACCTCGCGAGGGCCGTACTTCCTGGCTCAATTACCGTCCGGCCGTTATACCGTAGAGGCCGAAATGCTAGGTCAGAGCCAACGGCAAACGGCCTCGGTCGGCGCGCGTCAATCCCAGTTGAATTTTTACTGGCGGTAAACGCGCAATCCGGTATTCCAATCCAGCCCTTCTCGCATTGAGAAGGGCTTTACTGGATCTTCAATTGGCGGGTGATGCGACATCAGGCCGGGGTGTTTCGACGACCGGCAAGGCGGATTCCGAAGCCGGTTTCGGCTCGTCTGCGGATACCGTCGATTCCGGGCCAGCCTCCGGGATAGGCGGCATATCAGATTTAGCTTGTTGCTGTTCCAGCAATTGCTTCGCGGCTGTGGAACCCGTGTAGTTCGCGATCTCCCCCAAGGTCGGAACGCGCAGCACGGCGCCCACTTTTAATTGGTTCATCCCCGGTTTGGAAAACGCCTGCGGATTGGCCATAAACAGCGCCTTCATCATGACATCTTTACCGATGCCCGGATCGGGACGCACCTTGGCGGCGATGTCCCAAAGCCGTTCGTTGGGAGCAACCGGACCGTATTGTTCTCCACCTTTGTAGGTAGATCCGGTCGTCAGTCCGCTCGAACCAGTATCTGGCGACACATCCGCATCGACTGCTGACGGTGCCACGGTTTCGGCAACCGGCGGCGCGGCAGCTNNGGGCGATGTCTCGACAACCGGCGACGCAACAGCCTCGATGGCTGGTTGGTCCGGTTTTTCAACATTCGCTGGCGGTGAAGGCGGCGACGTTTCCGGCCGGCTCACGCTTGCAGGCTCCGCTTCCGGCAAGGGCGTAACGGGCGGTTTTGCTTCTGCGGCAAACAGCGCCAAATCGAGCGTGGCAAACCGAACCCGTGCATCGAGCGCGGCAAGCAAATCGGCGGCGGCATCCGGCGCTGGCACCGGCAAAGAGCCAGCAGCGGCAGCCCGGCCGCTCGCTACCGGCGGCTTCGCTACCCGCCCGGCTGCGGCAAGCGGGGCAACCGCATCGAACCCGGAAATTTTCCGGGCCGGTATCTCCTGCCCGGCGGCAACGACCTGCGGAGCCGCACCAATTTCCGGGCTCTTCCGGGCCGGAGGCGGTGCTGGGACATCGGCAAAGATCGCGCCGGGAACGATTTGGGCCGGAATCGCGAACGCCGGAATCTTAACGGCCGACGCCATCACCTCCGACACGGCCGAAAACAACAGCGGAGCCGCCGGCACTGGCTCTAAAACCGGCGGCGCCACCGGCCGCTCCACAACCACGGGCCGCGCGACCGATTCGGATTTCGATGACTTGGTTGGCAAAGCAATCCAAGGGGATTCGACCTTGGCCGCGACCGCTGGCGGCGCGGCCGTTTCGGCAACACGCGATTCCACCGCAGCGAGGGGTGCGGTCTCGACCATGGTTGGCTCGATTGCGGCGGGTGGCTCCAGCGGAAACACTTTTGGGCCAACGATGCCGGTCTGGGACTCGGTGCTACCCGACTCTGCCGCCGAAGAGCCGGCCGGCGGTTTGGCGGTTTCCGCCAGCATGGATATCGCCGCCTCCTCGGTTTCCGCCAATCGCCTCGCCGTAGCCGAGCCGGTGAAATCGGCGATCTCGCGCAAGGCCGGAATACGCAGGGTGGCACCGATCTTCAAACCATCGATTCCCGACTTGGTAAACGCGTGCGGATTGGCTCTGAACAAAGCCTGCATCATCTGGTCTGGAGTAATACCGGGATCGGGCCGGACTTCGAGCGCGATCTTCCACAGGCCTTCGCCGGCCGCGACGGGACCGTAAGAATCACCCGGCTTGTATGTCTTGACCGGCGGTGGCGATGCTTCCACCGGCACGGGAGATGGCGCAACGGAGATCGAGGCGGTTTCGGCGGCCGCTACGACCGGAGCCGGAACCGAAGACGGTGGTGTCGGCGCTGGAATCGGAGTTGACGCTAAATCCGGTTCCGATGCGGCGGCCGGAGCGGTGTCCAAAACCGTTTTGGTCCGGTCGGCCGGCCGTTTGGCCAGCCGTTGCACGGGGTCGAGAAAGACGGTGAACTCGCGAAAGGTCTTGCCGCGCGGCCAGCCGAACTCCAGCAACAATCCCAGCGACGGCTCGCGGAGCGGCTCGGTCGAAATCACTTTGACGTAAACCTCTCCTTCCGCGTTGTACTCGATAGAAAACACCAGTTTTGCCAGAATCGAGGTCCGATCCAAGCCAAACTCTTTGAACATCGATGGCGGTCCCAGTTTGACCGAAATCTTGGACAGCTCTTCTGGAGTCAGCTTTGGCAGCGGGATTTTCGCGTCGAATAATTGATTTAAGGACGAACTGACCTCGATTTCGCCGATTTCCAGCGCCAGGGCACACCCCGGCCCCAACAACAGCCACATCAACCAGCAGACGCGAAACGGTTTACGGAACATGAACGGGTCCTCTTATCGGGCGGCGGCACGGAGAAACGCGATCGCGTCCGCCGATATCAGCACGCTTCGGCAGTCATATTCTAGAATGACAGACCAAAACGCCGACAGTTTACCTTCGATTGCCGGCCGAAACTCGCGATATCCACCGGACGACCGCCATGTCCCCCGAACATGATGGACCACAGCCATTTACCGATGCCGGGCCGGCTCCACCAGCCAGCGGTTCCGGCCAAGACACTGCAACCCGGCTGCTGACCTTACTGCGGGAGCTGCTGCTCGAACTCCGCCCGTCGGACCGGGCGGCAGCAATCCTCGATCTGGACAGCCACCTGGATCGAGATTTAGCGCTGGACAGCTTAGCCCGAACCGAACTGTTGCGGCGGATCGAGCAAACTTTTGGAGCGGCTTTAGGCGAGCAGATGCTGCTGGCCGAAACGCCGCGCGATTTGTTGAAGCTGATCTGGTCCGGATCGCCCGCGACCCAAGTCGAGGCATTGCCATCGGCGGCAAATCGGTCGACGCCGACGGGCCAACATCCCAAGGTTGGAACCCCCGACCGCGCGGCAACGCTGATCGAGATGCTGGATTGGCACGTTCAAACCCATCCCAAACGAGTGGCGATCCAAATCCAAGGCGGCGACGACAAAATCGAAGCGGCCTTTACCTACGCCGATCTGCAACAAGGCGCACAGGCGGTAGCGACGGGGTTACGCGAACGCGGGCTGCAACCGCTCCAGACCGTGGCCATCATGCTTCCGACCGGCAGCGACTACTTTCTCAGTTTCTTCGGCATCCTGCTGGCCGGCGGCGTACCGGTGCCGATTTATCCGCCGGTACGGCCCTCGCAGATCGAAGAGCACCTGCGCCGCCATGCCCGGCTGCTGAACAACGCCCAGACCGTGGCGCTGATTACCGTGCCCGAAGCGAAACTGGTCGCCCGGCTGCTGCAAACTCAGGTCGAAGATTTGCGTCACGTCGTCACGGTGGCGGAGCTTCGGCAGAATCCAGCCGCCTGGACCGCCGCCCCGACCCGCGCTCAAGACCTCGCTTTTTTGCAATACACCTCCGGCAGTACCGGCGATCCCAAAGGCGTGATGCTCACGCACGCCAACCTGCTGGCCAATTTGCGCGCGATGGGCCGGCATGTAGTCGTCGATTCCGACGATGTGTTCGTCAGTTGGTTGCCGCTCTATCACGACATGGGGTTGATCGGCGCTTGTCTAGGTAGCCTGTACCATGCTTTTCCGCTGGTGGTGATGTCGCCCTTGAGCTTCCTGGCGCGGCCGGCCCGCTGGCTCTGGGCGATTCACCGCCACCGTGGCACGTTGTCGGCCGCCCCGAATTTCGCTTACGAACTTTGCGCGCGCGCCATCCAGGATCGCGAACTCGATGGCTTGGACCTGAGTTCCTGGCGAATGGCTGGCAATGGCGCGGAGCCGGTCAACCCGGCAACCATCGAACGGTTCGTCGCCCGCTTCGGCCCCTACGGTTTTCGGCCCGAAGCCATGGCGCCGGTGTACGGGCTGGCCGAGTGTTCGGTCGGGCTGACTTTGCAGTCACCGGATCGAAGGCCGGCGTTCGATTCCGTTCGACGCGATGCGTTCGTGGCCAGCGGTCGGGCCGAACCGGCCGGCGCCAACGATCCGGCCACGCTGCGGTTTCCCGCTTGCGGTCAGCCGATTCCCGGCCACCAAATCCGTATCGTGGACGAACAGGGTCGCGAGTTGCCGGAGCGGCGGGAAGGCCGGCTGGAATTCAAGGGGCCGTCCGCGACCGCCGGCTATTACCGCAACCCCGAGGCGACCCGCAAGCTGTTTCCACACGGCGACGATTGGCTCGATTCCGGGGATCGCGCCTATCTGGCTGGCGGCGATGTGTATCTGACCGGCCGGGTCAAGGATCTGATNNAAGGATCTGATCATTCGCGGCGGCCGTAATCTCTATCCTTACGAGCTGGAACAGGCGGTTGGGGAAATTCCGGGGATCCGCAAGGGCTGCGTGGCCGCTTTCGCCAGCAACGACCCGGCAACGGGCAGCGAACGATTGGTGGTGGTCGCCGAAACTCGCGCCACGCAACCGGACGTTTTGGCCGATCTTCGCCAGCAAATTCAAAGCACGGGCGTGGACCTGCTTGGAGTTCCGCCCGACGACGTAGTGCTGGTGCCGCCCCATGCGGTGCTGAAAACCTCCAGCGGCAAAATTCGCCGGTCGGCGGTGCGAGACTTGTACGAACACGACGCGCTCGGCAGCGGCGGGCGGGCGTTGTGGCTGCAATTGGCCCGGATCGCCGTCGCCGGCATCGGGGCGCAGGCGCGGCGGCTATGGCGCGGTGCGATGGAACGCTTGTACGCCGGCTATGCCTGGACGGTGTTCGGGTTGCTGGCACCGGGCGCTTGGTTGGGCATCATGACGCTTCCCCGGCAAGCATGGCGCTGGGCGCTGAGCCGGAACGCGGCCCTGACGCTGGCACGGTTGACTGGCACGCCGCTCGCGGTGCGCGGCTTGGAAAATCTGCCCGCCGGTCCCTGCGTGCTGGTCGCCAACCACTCCAGCTACCTGGATGCCTACGTGTTGATCGCGGCGATACCGCGCCATTTTCACTACGTCGCCAAGCGCGAGTTGTTAAACGACCGTTGGCTTGCCAAACCCTTGCAGCGGATGGGCACGTTGTTCGTCGAACGTTTCGATGTGCAGCGCAGCGCGGAAGAAGCCGGCAAAGTCGCCGAGGCGGCACGCTCCGGCCAATCTTTGGGTTTCTTCCCCGAAGGCACGTTTACGCGAATGCCGGGCCTGCTCGCCTTCCGCATGGGTGCGTTCGTGGCGGCGGCGCAAGCGGGTACACCGGTGGTTCCGGTGATCATTCGCGGTACTCGCTCGATGCTGCGCGCCGGGTCTTGGTTTCCGCGCCGGGGCCGGCTGGAGGTGATCGTCGAACCGCCGATTCAACCGGACGGCAACGATTGGTCGGCGGCGGTGCGGTTGCGGGATGCCGCGCGGGCGGTCGTTCTGCGGCATTGCGGCGAACCGGATTTAGGAGGGGAAACATAGACGGCATTCTCCAGCCAATCGTGCGGTTTTCGCGTCGCTCGGCCAAGCCAAGCATGGCTGGCCACTCTGAACCGAAAGTTGGCTTGCACCGGTCCAGAATGAAATGGCCGAATCCAACCGGCCCGGAATCGCTGGTAATTCTACGCCCAGCGGGACCGGGACAACACCCAGTTCAGGCAGGATTATCTGCGCGTTTACCTATTCCTGGGATGGGTGGCTCGGGAAAAACTCGATGCGGCCACCACGGAAGCCTTTGCCGGCGACCTCGTACCGCTGTACGAAAAGCACGAGGAACCGGTGTTGGCCGTTCTGCGGGATTTGCCTTTTTTGGTTCCATCGACCTGCCGCTACCTGAGCCGCTATTTCGGCTTCGAGGACAGGAACCGGGAGAAAAAACCGGCTTTCCTCGCTACCCATGCAGATCGGATCGAGCGTGCCTTAGCGCCCGAAGACGGCAAACACTGCTTGGAGCATTTCGCGGAATAGCCCGCGCTTCGCGAAGCTGCCGAACCGCAGAACCATCAACCAGCGCGATCGCCGGCCAACGCGCGCTGCGCGGTCGTCATCAGCGCGAAAGCCCGCAATAGCGCAGCCACCAGCGGCGGTTTGCGGAGAATGCGTTTGTGGTCGCCTTTGCGAACTTGCAAACGGCCGCTGCCCACCGCGACCAGCAGGTTCGATAGATCGAAACCTCGATTCAGCCACGCTAACCAATCCATCGGCGCGGCTCGCAAATCCCAATCCAGCTCCCGGCCATCGTAACCACCCGCACGTTCCACCACGCCGCGCACGACCACCAACATGCTTTTCGGAGCCGGTGCGTCGGGGAATCCATAGCCGACTACCGCGCTAAACCGTTGGCCGTTCAATTCGTCGACCATGGTTTTTTCGGCGTTCCACAATCGCGCATACTCCAGCATCCACGTTTCGGAAAACACGTCGATCATCGATTCGGATTTTTCCGGCAAGCCGCACTCGACGGACCAGTATCCCGGCGCGCCGCTCACCCGCCCTTCCCCACCCACGGATGATAATGAAAATACGCTAGCAGCAAACCACCGAACACGATGCGGTAATACGCGAACGGCGCAAAACTGTGCTGGCCGACATACGCCAACAAAAAGCGCACCACCGCCAGCCCACCCAGAAAAGCGGCCACGAAACCGACCACGAACATCGGCCCATCGGCAGCCGTCAGGTTGCCCCATTCTTTGAAGAGGCTGTAACCGGTCGCGGCGAACATGGTCGGAATGGCCAGAAAGAAAGAAAACTCGGTCGCCGCAAACCGCGACATGCCACCTAGCATCCCGCCCATGATGGTCGCGCCCGACCGCGATACGCCCGGAAACAGCGACACGCTCTGGGCGATCCCCACCACCAAGGCATCCTTCCAGCTCATCTCTTCCACCGCCCGCACCCGCACCATCCCCGCGTAACGCTCGATCAGCAATATCGCGATTCCGCCCACCACCAGCGCCCCGGCCACGCTAACCGGATTGAACAGATAGTGAGTAATTTGCTTGTGCAAAAGCAGGCCCAGCGTCGCCGCCGGGACGAACGCTATCGCTAGATTGACGAATAACCGCTGCACGTTGGCGTCTTGGCCGACGTTGAGGACCATGTCGCGTAACCGTTTCCGGTATATCCACACCACGGCCAGAATCGCCCCGAGCTGGATGAAAATTTCGAAGGCCTCGGCGCGTGGTCCCGTGAAATCGAGATAATCCCCTACAATGATCAAATGGCCCGTGCTGGAAATGGGCAGAAATTCCGAGGCCGCCTCGACCAGCCCCAGGGCCAAGGCCTTAAGAATCAACAAAATGTCCAAGGGCGCTCCTTCTGATCGTGGCTGAAACGAGGTCGGCGATTCTAGCAATTCCCGCCAAGGCTCACTATGCGGCCATCGATGAAAATGGGTATCCCGTTTCGCTTTTCGACCAATACATCATTGAACTTATTTGTTTTTCCTGTTCTAACTAGCCAGTCGTTTTATTCTCTCTAGAATCGACCATGCACATCAAACGGCCGACATCTCTACTCGCTGCTATCGCGCTCGTCCCGATGCTGTCCGTCGCCGACGCCCAACAGATCTACAAATGGACCGACGCCAGCGGCAAGGTCCACTACGGCGAAAAGAAGCCCGACGATACGGCACAAGTGCAAACGCTCGATGTTGCCCCGTCGCCACCCGCCGCTCCACCCAACGCCGATTCCGCCGCCGAAATCGCGCGCATCAACGCCCTATCCCAACAAATGGCCCGCGAGCGGGAGGCTGCGGAACAGGCCCGCCAAGAGCAAGCTATCCGGGATTTGGAACAGGAAAACCAACGGCTGAAGAACGACCTGCTCAACCAGCAACAGCAACAGCAAAACAACGACAACAACGGCGTTGTCGTCGAATACCCGCCACCTTATCCGCCTTATCCGCCTTATCCGCCCCAACCGTATCCGCCGCGTCCCTGGCCCTGCCAACCGTGGCCGGATTGCCACAAACCACCACCACCGCCCCCAGAACCGTCCAAACCGCCGATCACTAAACCCAGGCCGTCTTTCCATCCAAAATCGGTTGGCGTCGATTCAACGCCGCAGGGCGCATTCCGGGGCCGGTAGCTCACGGCGAAACCGGCTCGAACCAAGCCAATCGCGACCGCAGTTTCACCACCTCGCCGACGATCAACAGCGCCGGCGAATGAATTCCGGCGTTTTGGATCACGGTGGATAAGGTGGCGAGCGTTGCGCAATAAACCCGCTGTCGCGACGTGGTGCCCTGCTCCACCAAAGCCGCCGGCATATCGCTTGCCATGCCGTGCTCGCGCAGCAGGTCGCA
>DEHU01000192.1:19337-19731 GCA_002352125.1 Competibacteraceae bacterium UBA2792
TTGAGCCGCAACACCCGCTTGCCCTGTAGCGCAAGATTCACCAGCAATTGATTGATTTCGCTCTGCGGCAAGGTGTGATGATCCGGCTTCTTACCGACGAAAATCCGCTCGATGCGCGGTTCCAGCAATTCCAAAATCGCCGGGGCGATCAATCGATCGTGCACGGCGACATCGGCCTGCTTCATCAACCGCAGCGCCTTGAGAGTCAGCAATTCGGGATCACCGGGACCAGCGCCCACTAGATACACTTCGCCGGCCAGGGAACGCGGCAGGTCTGAATTCGATTGTTCTGTCATGGTCTTGTCAAGAGCACAAAAACTTCCCTCTCCCCTTGAGAGAGAGTTAGGGTGAGAGCTAGCATCCCGGAAACAACCCTCACCCCCGACCCCTCTCC
>DEHU01000258.1 GCA_002352125.1 Competibacteraceae bacterium UBA2792
CCACATAGCGCGATTGCCCTGCCGCCCACCCTTCGACGGATGACAGCAATATTAGAATGCTGCTAACGTAGCGGCCTTTCCGACCGACCGCAACCGTCCGCGCCATGAACGACACCACCTCCACCCGCCGTATCCTCGTCACCAGCGCCCTACCCTACGCCAACGGCCCGATCCACATCGGTCATCTGGTGGAATACATTCAGACCGACATTTGGGTCCGCTTTCAGAAATCGCGCGGCCACGAATGTTATTACCTCTGCGCCGACGACGCGCACGGCACCCCGATCATGTTGCGGGCCGAACAGGACGGCATCAGCCCAGAACAGCTCATCGAACGAATCTGGCAGGAACACCGCGCCGATTTCGCCGGCTTCCTGATCGAATTCGACAACTATTATTCGACGCATTCCCCGGAATGCCGCCACTACGCCGAATTGATCTATCGCCGGCTGGACGCGGCCGGCCATATCAGCCGCCGGGTCATCACCCAAGCCTACGATCCGGAAAAACAAATGTTCCTGCCGGATCGCTTTATCAAGGGCGAATGCCCGCGTTGCGGCACCCCTGACCAGTACGGCGACAGTTGCGAAAATTGCGGCGCGACCTACTCGCCTACCGACCTGAAAAATCCCCGCTCGGTGGTGTCCGGCGCGACCCCGATCACCAAGGAATCGCTGCATTTCTTCTTCAAGCTGGCCGACTTCGAGACGATGCTGAAAGATTGGATCGCCAGCGGACCGATCCAGTCGCAAATGGCCAATAAGCTGAACGAATGGTTCACCGCTGGTTTACAGGAATGGGACATTTCCCGCGACGCGCCTTACTGGGGCTTCGAGATCCCCGATGCGCCCGGCAAATACTTTTACGTCTGGCTGGACGCGCCCATCGGCTACATGGCCAGCTTCCAGAACTTCTGCGATCGCACCGGCCTCTCCTTCGACGATTTCTGGAACCCGGACAGCACGGCCGAGGTGTATCACTTCATCGGTAAGGACATCGCCTATTTCCACATCCTGTTTTGGCCAGCCGAGCTGACCGGCGCCGGTTTCCGCAAGCCGACGGCGGTGAACTGTCACGGCTTCCTGACCGTAGATGGTCAGAAAATGTCGAAATCGCGCGGCACCTTCATCAAGGCTCGCACCTACCTCCAGCACCTGCGGCCGGAATATTTGCGCTACTACTTCGCCACCAAGCTGAACGATGGGATCGACGATCTCGATCTGAATTTCGAGGATTTTCTGCAACGGGTCAACAGCGACCTGGTGGGCAAGCTGGTCAACATCGCCAGCCGCTGCGCCGGTTTCATCACCCGCCGCTTCGCTGGCCGCTTGGCCGACACGCTCGCGGAACCGGCTTTATACGCCGACTTCGTCGCGGCTGGCGACGCCATCGCCGAGGCTTACGAAGGCCGCGCCTTCGGGCGAGCTATGCGGGAGATCATGGTGCTCGCCGACCGCGCTAACCAGTACATCGACGAGAAAAAACCCTGGATGTTGGCAAAACGGGCCGATGCCGGTGATGAGGTCCAGGCAGTTTGCAGCATGGGTTTGAATCTGTTCCGGGTCCTGACGATCTATTTGAAGCCCGTTCTGCCGGGCGTTGCCGCTCAGGTCGAGCAATTCCTGCAAATCCCGCCCTTGCGCTGGAGCGATCTGCCCAACCCGCTGCTCGGTCACGCCATCGCCGAGTTCAAGCCGCTGATGCAGCGAATCGAAATGGCGCAAATCGCAGCGATGGTCGAGGATTCAAAAGAAAATTACCCGGCCGCCGAGAAAACCGTCGCAACGCCGCGCGGACCGCTGGCCGATGACCCGATCGGATCGACCATCACCATCGAGGATTTCGCCAAGGTAGACTTGCGAGTGGCGCGCATCGCCAAGGCCGAGGCTGTGGCCGGTGCCGATAAGCTGGTGCGGCTGGAACTCGACCTCGGCGGCGAAACCCGGCAAGTGTTCGCCGGCATCAAATCGGCCTACGCGCCCGAAGAGTTGCAAGACCGGCTAACGGTGATGGTCGCCAATCTCGCTCCCCGCAAGATGCGTTTCGGCGTTTCCGAAGGCATGGTGTTGGCGGCGGGTGGCGATGGCGGAATTTATCTGCTCGCCCCCGACAGCGGAGCAGAGCCGGGAATGCGGGTCAAGTGATCCCGAAAGCCGCTGTCCCTAATGTGCACCCTTGCCCCACAGAATAGTGTGCACTGTCTGTAACAGGATAATGGTGTCGAAAAAGAAGCTGTAGTTCTTGATGTAGTACAGATCGTACTGCAATTTCTCGCGCGCATCCTCTTCGGACGCACCGTAGGGATAGCAGATTTGCGCCCAGCCAGTAATGCCTGGTTTGACCATATGGCGCATCGAATAGAACGGAATATTTTTGCGCAGATCGGCCACGAACTGCGGCCGTTCTGGCCGCGGGCCAACGAAACTCATGTCGCCGCGCAGTACGTTGAACAGTTGGGGCAATTCGTCGATGCGGGTGTCACGCAGTACCGCACCGACCCGGGTAATCCGCGAGTCGTTCTTGCCGGCCCAGACCGCTTTGCCATCTTTCTCGGCATCGACTCGCATGCTGCGGAATTTGACGACTTCGAACACCCGCTCGTTGAATCCGACCCGGGCTTGCCGGTACAGAATCGGCCCGCGGCCGCCCGATTCGAGCCAGACTGCCAATGCGGCAAACAACATAACCGGCCATGTGACCACCAACAACAACGAACAAGCGGCAAGATCGAACAGCCGCTTCGCGGCTCGCTTGAGCAACGCCAACCGAAACCCGTCGGAAAAGATCATGTTGCTCGGTCGCAAGGCATCGAGCTGAATCTTTCCGGTCTCCCGTTCGTAAAACGTCAGAAAATTGCTGATGATCGCCCCCTGCATCTTGCACTCGAACACCTCGTCGAGTGGAAAACCCTTGCGCCGATCATCCATCGCGATCACGATCTCGTCGATGTGCAAATCTTCCGCCAAATCGCTCAGCGTGCTGGTCACCTGGAGCGTTCGGGAAACCGGTATGCCCATATATTCGTGTTCGTGGACTTGAACGTAACCTAGAACCTGGAAACCTACGTTCTTGTCCTGTAATTCTTCGAGCCGGGCCGCTTGTCGGCCTACCCCCAACACCAGCACTCGGCGTTTGATCTGATCTTGGTCGGAAACGTGGAAAAATCCGAAGCGCAACAGCAACACCCCGAAGAAAGCGATGCCGAACGCCAGAGCGAACTCGCTGCGCCCCAAATACAGGCCGGGAAAGAGATAATAGATGTTCGTCATCACGAATAACCCGAGCATGAAGCTCACCCCGACCCGCAACAACATGTCGCTCTTGCCGCTCCAGAAGTTGCGCTCATACAGCCCCATCGCCGTCATGATCGCGCACATGACCACCACGCAGACCAATGCGCTCGGAACTATTCCGCCAAAGGGCGGCAACGTATCTTTGCCACCCAGAGCCACGTATAACACCCGGCCAAAATATATCGACCAGAAAAAGAGGAGCAATTCGGCGAGCAGCAAGGTCACCAACGCTCGAGAAACGTAGTGTCTGAACAGGCGCATCATCGGATTGAACGCTCGGAATCAATGACCGTGAGTTTTTCGTCTTTTTTATATGACATTATTTCTAAATTTAATTTTTAAGTGAGGTAACATTAAACCCGATTTATCAATATCAAGAAAAGATAATGTACCAGAAAAGCCCCGGCCTTTGTACTAGGCTAAGTTTGCAGCAACACCGTAAAATGGAGAATTTAATGCTTGATCTCGCCACCACTCGCATCGGCATCGTCGGCCTCGGCTACGTGGGGCTCCCTCTGGCGGTCGAATTCGGCAAACAATTTCCGACGCTTGGCTTCGACATCAACGAAACCCGAGTTTGCGGCCTTGTCGATGGCATCGACAGTACGCTGGAGGTCGCGCCGGAAGATTTGCGACAAGCCAAGCAGTTACACTACACCAGCCGTGCCGAAGAACTGACAGACTGCAACGTGTACGTCATCACGGTTCCCACTCCAGTGGACGATTATAGGCGTCCGGATTTCGGTCCGCTAATCGGGGCTAGCACCACCGTTGGCCGGTTGCTCAAACCGGGCGACGTGGCCATCTACGAATCCACGGTTTATCCCGGCGCCACCGAAGAGGTTTGCGTACCGATTCTGGAGCGAGAGTCCGGATTACGCTTTAACGTGGATTTTTTTGCCGGTTACAGTCCGGAGCGCATTAACCCCGGCGACAAGGAGCATCGGGTCACGACCATCCGTAAGGTCACTTCCGGCTCCACTCCTGCCGTCGCCGAGTTCGTGGATGCCCTGTACCAACGGATCATCACCGCCGGCACCCACAAGGCTTCCAGCATCCGGGTAGCAGAAGCGGCCAAGGTGATCGAGAACACCCAGCGCGACGTCAACATCGCGTTGGTCAACGAACTGGCACTGTTGTTCGAGCGGCTGGGCATCGACACCGAGGAAGTGCTGCTGGCCGCTGGCTCCAAGTGGAATTTCCTGCCGTTCCGGCCGGGGTTGGTCGGCGGCCACTGCATCGGCGTCGACCCTTACTACTTGACTTACAAGGCGCAAGAAATCGGCTATCACCCGGAAATGATTCTCGCCGGTCGGCGCATCAACGACGGCATGGGCGCCTACGTGGCCCGGCGAGTCGTCAAACTGATGACCCAGAAACGCATCCCAGTGGTAGACGCCAACATCCTGGTGATGGGTCTGACCTTCAAGGAAAACTGTCCGGATCTGCGCAACACCCGGGTGGTCGATATCGTCCAGGAATTTCGCGACTACAACGCCCGGGTCGACGTTTACGATCCTTGGGTGGATGCTCGCGAAGCGGCGCACGAATACCGGATCGAACCGGTCCAGGAGCCGAAGCAGGGCCACTACGATGCCATCATTTTGGCGGTCGCTCACCGGCAATTTCGAGAACTGGGCGCCGAGGGCATCCGTGCCTTGGGCAAACCGAACTCGGTGCTGTTCGATGTAAAATACGTTCTGCCAGCCGGCACCGTGGACGGTCGGCTGTAGCGCAGAGCCAAGCACGAGAGACGCCATGAAAATTCTGGTTACGGGCAGCGCGGGATTTATCGGTTCGGCGCTGTCGCTGCAACTGTTGGAGCGCGGGGACGAAGTCGTCGGTCTCGACAACTTGAACGATTATTACGACGTCGCGCTCAAGCGAGCGCGATTGGCCCGCTTGCAACCTTATTCGGGCTTTACCGAAGTGCGTGCCAGCCTGGAAGACCGGGCGGTACTAATGGAAACTTTCGCGAAACACCGACCGCAGCGGGTGGTGAATCTGGCCGCTCAGGCTGGAGTGCGCTACTCGATCCAAAATCCTCACGCCTACGTGGACTCCAACCTGGTCGGCTTCGTCAACGTCCTCGAAGCCTGTCGCCACCACGGCGTCGAACATCTGGTATACGCCTCGACCAGTTCGGTATATGGGGCGAACACCAAAATGCCGTTCTCGGTGCACGACAACGTGGATCATCCGGTTAGCCTGTACGCGGCCACCAAGAAAGCCAATGAGCTGATGGCGCACACCTACAGCCATCTGTACGGCTTGCCAACCACCGGGCTGCGCTTCTTCACCGTCTACGGCCCGTGGGGGCGACCGGACATGGCGCTGTTCCTGTTCACCCGCAACATTTTGGCCGGCGAACCCATCGACGTGTTCAACTACGGTCATCACCGGCGGGATTTCACTTACATCGACGACATCGTCGAAGGCGTCGAGCGAGTGCTGGATCAAGTCGCGACGCCGAATTCGGACTGGTCGGGCAACACGCCGGACCCCGCAACCAGCCGCGCTCCCTACCGGCTGTACAACATCGGCAGTCATCAACCCATCGAATTGATGCGCTATATCGAGGTATTGGAGGAATGCCTGGGTCGCAAGGCGGTCAAGAACTTGCTGCCGATGCAGCCCGGCGACGTACCGGACACCTATGCGGATGTCGATGCGCTGGTCCGCGATCTTGGCTACCAGCCCAGCACGCCGGTCGAAGACGGCGTAACCCGTTTCGTTGCCTGGTATCGCCGATATTACGGGACTTAGATTTCGTTGCTGCTTCCAGCCGTTACCTCCCCCTGCCCACTGAATCCTCGATCGAGAATGCCTCGGCAAATCCGGCTCGCCGAACCGGCGATATGCGACGTATCGCAACTACGGCGACGCGAGCCGGTTTGGACAGCTTTGTCGGAACTGTGGCTGGATACCGAAATCGCCGAGCAGGATTTAGCTCGTATCGCGCACGTCATGGCTGAATCCGGCTTCGACATCGCAACTTTGCGCGCGATTTACTTGGTCGAGGTGGCGCCCGTCGTATCGTGGAATCTACTCGGTGTCGCCGGTGTCTGGACGACATTCGACCCGCAGTGGTTGCACTCCGCTATCGTTCATAATTTACGATACCGGGCTCGATATCTACGATTTTTGGCCCGCTTTCCACTCACCCGCCGCCTGATGACGTATGCGACGGAAGAACATTGGACGAAATTGGTCGAATTCATCGCCAAGCGGCGCGCAACCACCGCATAGGCTGGAATCGCGCCGCATCCATACAGGGATTCGAGACACCATCGAGCGAACGATACCATGCCGACAAGACACCACCGCTTCTCTCGTCGCGGCTTGCTCAAATGGATCGCGGGCGCGGCGGCTATCGGCACCCTACCCTTCCTCTATTACCGTTATCGGCTCCAGGTCTTTCCTCTTGGCCCGCCCGCTGTCATCCCCCGTTCGGAATGGGGCGCGGAAGAACCGGACCCGGCCCTCCAAAACGAAGGCGGCCACGAAGTATTCAACACCGTGGTCGTACACCATTCCGCCATGTTGCTCTCCGAAGGCCCGCGCGCGATTCAATACGTGCATATGCACCGGCGAGATTTTCTGGATATTGGCTACCATTTCGTGATCGACGGACAGGGACGCATCTACGAAGGCCGGAGCCTTGCCGTGCATGGCGCCCACGTAAAAGGCCATAATGCCGGCACCCTGGGCATCGCGTTGATGGGAAATTACGAAGAGAGCGAACCCATCCCCGAACAGTTGGCCCGCTTGAAATGGTTGATCCGGGATCTCATGACAAAACATCCGCTCACCCATTTGGCGGGTCACAGCGACTTTCTACCGGGGAAAACGCTCTGCCCCGGCAAGAATTTGGAGCCGTTGCTGCCGGCTCTAGCCAGCGAGTTGGGCCTAAAATTCGGCACGGACGGTTACATCGGCCCGGAACCGGCGCCCGCCGCTCTTGTGACCGCCGTACGTTAGATTCCCGCTCCTGCGTCTCTCGGCCCCCGAAAGCGGGTTAGCCGAATTTTGTGCCATTGCCGACAATAGCCCATCTCCCGCTGTGACAAATGCCACAGCACACCCAGCGTTCCCAATAAAAAAACCATCTCCGACAATAGGTTGCTCGACTCATCGGTTCAGGCACGCCGGTTGCTAAGCGATTCTTGCCGGCCGCGAGCCGCTACGGCGGACGACTATCCACTTCGACCGATTGCCCGTTTGCAGGGGAACGCACATGGAACCGACTAGCCAGCCGATGACCGCCGGTGCTTCTCCGGCGCTTCATCCCTGTTACTCCGAGCAGGCGCATCGCCATTTTGCCCGCCTGCACCTGGCGGTCGCGCCGGCTTGCAACATCCAGTGCCACTATTGCAACCGCAAATACGACTGTTCCAACGAATCCCGGCCCGGCGTGGTGTCGGAACTGCTGACGCCCGAACAGGCCGCGCACAAGGCTTTGGCGGTGGGCGCGGCGATTCCGCATCTGGCGGTGGTGGGCGTGGCCGGCCCTGGCGATCCGCTGGCCAATCCCGAGCGGCTGTTCGCAACATTCCGCGAACTGGCGGAAAAGGCGCCCGATCTGACCCTGTGCGTGTCCACCAACGGATTGGCGTTACCGGAACAGGTGGAAGAACTGGTCAAGTACCACATCGGCCATGTCACCATCACCATCAATTGCATCGACCCGGATATCGGCGCCCGGATCTATCCCTGGATTTTCTGGAACCATCGCCGGATTCGAGGCCGCAAGGCAGCGGAAATGCTGATCGCCCAGCAACAGAAGGGGCTGGAAATGCTGATCGAGCGCGGGGTGCTGGTCAAAGTCAACTCGGTACTGATTCCAGGAATCAACGACGAACACCTCCACGAAGTCCACCGGGTCGTCAAGGCCAAGGGTGCCTTCTTGCACAACATCATGCCGCTGATCGCCCGTCCCGAGCACGGCACCTATTACGGCCTCGCCGGGCAGGTTGAACCGACCGCCGAGCAGGTGCGCGCGCTGCAAGATGCCTGCGCCAGCGAGAGCGGCGAAACCGGGATGATGAACCATTGCCAGCAATGCCGGGCTGATGCGGTGGGGATGCTAGGCCAGGATCGCGGCGCGGAATTCACCTTGGAAAAAGTCGCGGCCATGCAAGTGGATTGGCGGGCGGCGCTGGCGAAGCGGGCGGCGGTGCGCGCCACCATCGAACGTCGTCTGGCGATGCAAACCCAGTTCGCCAAGGCGAAAAGTCCCATCCCATTGCCGGCCCGGCGCCCTGCGATCATCGCACCGGAAACCTTGCGGATGGCGGTGGGCAGCAACGATGGACAGACCATCGACGCGCATTTCGGTCATGCTCGCGAATTCCTGATTTTCGATGTCTCCCCCACCGGCATGCGTTTGGTCGCGCGGCGCGGTATCGACAGCAATTATTGCAGCGGTCCAACCACTTGCGGCGACACCACGACCGTCCTTGCCAGCGCCATCGAAGCGCTGCGCGATTGCGCGGTGCTGCTCTGTGCCCGAATCGGCTTCGAGCCTTGGCGCCCCCTGGAGGATGCCGGCATCCAGCCCAACAGCGAGCATGCCATGGAACCGATCGTCGATGCGCTGCTAGCGGTTTACCGCGAATGGTGCGATGGCGGCCGGCTCGAAACCGAACCGGCCCTGGTCCGTTCTTCCGCCTGAGTCTGCATCGTCATGGCGTTCCGCATCGTCGCGAATTGCACTAACTGCTGGGCCTGTTTGCCGCTCTGTCCTCACGAGGCCATCCGCGCCGCGACGCCACACTTCGAGATCGATACGGCTCGCTGTACCGAGTGTGCCGGCGATTACGCCGACCCGCAGTGCGCCAGCATTTGCCCGGTCGAAGGCGCCATCGTCGATAGTACCGGCCAAGCCTTGAATCCCCCCGGTTCGCTGACCGGTTTGTCACCCGAATTCCTAACCCTTCCATCCACCCCTTGACTTGAAGAACCCCTCATGGCTAGAGCGAAGCTTACTTTTGCGGATGTCAACATCACCGCCACCGTTCCGGCAGGCACCCGGGTAATTGAAATTTCTGACAAAATCAGTTCCGGTATCGTATACGGCTGCCGCGAAGGCGATTGCGGCACCTGCCTGATGAAAGTAGTCGAGGGCATGGAAAACCTGAGCCAACCTTCGGTGCTGGAAGCTCGAATCCTCAAGGAACACTTCGCCGGACGGGATACGCGACTCGCCTGCCAAGCCCAAGTGTTGGGCGATGTGACCGTGCGTCCTGCTTGACCGCCCTTAAGTTTCATTTTTTCGCGCTTGGGAGACCGTGTCCATGCCATTAGTTACGTTTTCGCATCCTGAACACAAAACCAAAACCGTTTACGTCCCTGCCGGCAGCCATATCGAAACGGTCCTGAAAGTCGCCAAGGCCAACAAGATTCCGATCAATTTCGATTGCCAAGATGGCGAATGCGGAACTTGTCTGGTCAAGGTGACGAGCTTGGATAAAAAGAAAGAGCGGATGAGCGGTCCGCCAACCGAGAAGGAAAGAAACCTGCTCAAGCAACTCGGCAAGCTGACCGACGAGGAAATCAGCCAGATTCTGGTAGATGACATTCCGCCACCCTGGCGGCTGGCTTGCCAGATGATCGTGCGCGACGAGGATATTCTGGTGGAATACTAAACAGGATACTAACCGGGCTCGTGCCCATGTCGCCAAATCCGCGCTTGAAATCTCCGATGCCTCCCGGCGCCGATGCTCATCGGCAAATCCACGGTTTGCTGATGAGCTACAGCCGGGGTTTGCCCAACGATGACACTTTGGCGCGGATGTTGGCGACCCAGGCCAGTGGCGGCGGTTCGTTGCCTGCCGGCTTGGGGCTGACGCCACCCGAATTCGTCGCCTTGCTAGGGCGGCATTTTCCGGGCGCCACATTGCCGGTCATGCCGGACCGGCCACCGCCCGCTTGGGATCCGAGGCTGCTGGAGGAAAAAGAAGAACTGATCAAGTTGCTCGACTTTCACCGGGCAGGACAGGATGTTTCAGAGCGTTGGATGAGCGTGATCGTCGCTACCGGCTGCATGGCTAACGATCATCTTTGGGAGGATCTAGGCTTGTGGTCGCGGCGGGATTTGAGCGAACTGATGGCGCGGAATTTTCCGGTGCTGGCGGCTAAAAACGACCGCGACATGAAGTGGAAGAAGTTTCTCTACAAACAGCTTTGCGAGCAGGAAGGCATCTACCTGTGCCGTGCTCCTTCCTGCGCGATCTGTCGCGATTACGCGCTTTGCTTTGGGCCGGAAGATTGATAATCCAACGGTGAAGAGCAAAGCTTGGTCCTACGTTTTACGGGGTGTCGGCGGCGACCCGGTCACGCCCAGCCGTTTTAGCGGCATATAACGCCGCATCGGCGCGTTGGATCACCCCGGACGGGGTTACGTCCACACTGCGCGCCAGCGCAACACCGATGCTGGCATGGACGACGATGCTGCGGTCGCCTACGGCCACCGGCTGCGCGCCTATCACAATGCGCAATCGCTCTGCCGCTTCTACGGCCTTACCGATCCGCGTCGTCTGCTGCAAGATAACCGCAAACTCTTCACCGCCGATGCGCGCCACCACGTCGGTATCGCGCGACGCTTGCCGAAGGCGTCGTGCCACTTCGGCGAGCACGGCATCGCCGGCGGGGTGGCCATGCTCGTCATTGATGTGCTTGAAGTGATCGACATCGATCATCAGCAGCGCGAAGCCGATACCGCTGCGCTTCGCGCGACGCCACTCGCGTTGCAGTTCTTGATCGAAGGCGCGGCGGTTGAGCGCGGCCGTCAACGGATCGCGCATCGTCAGTTCGCGCAGCCGAACGACGAAGCGCGTGAGCAACATACCCAGCATCGAGAAGTTGAAGAGCGCCGCGCTGATCAGATAATTCAAGAGCAACTCGATGTTGGCGAAGCTATCCTGATGCATCTCCAGCGAGCGGTCCATATTTTGCGATTGCTGCGCCAGGCGCACGGAAAAGCCCGCCACGATCAGCACCCCGGGGATCGCCAGCAGAGATGCCAGCTTCCAGCCAAACTCGACCTTAAACGCCGGCCAAGCGCGCAACACCGAGACCAGCATAAACAGCGCCAGTCCGCCGTAGGAAAACAACACGCGCCACGACGCCATTGCCTCGGACGGACCGATGCAGACCAAGGCCGCGGTCGTGACGGCCACGATGGCCACTTGCACGCGGTCCCAGCCCGGGAGCCGCAAGAAGAGCTCCAGTCCACGATTGAGCATCGCGTACGACAGCAGCCACGAGATGGCGCTGCCCACATAGGCCCACCAGCCTCGCGTCTCGTTGCGCTGCGCGGCCAGCACCATGCCGACAGCGAGCAGCAACATGAAAGCTGCCCAGCACCAAGCAGCCGGTCGCTCATCGGCGATCAGCAGGCCGCACAAAAGCCATCCCAATACGTACAGCGTAAACTGGGCGCCGACGAGCAGCACAAGCGGAGCAAGGATCAGGTTTTCGGTCATTTAGGTCAGCGGGTGTTATGAACACCATCGCCAGGATACCCCAGCGAGAGACGCAACTCAGGGTCTTGTCAGTGCGCAACCGAACGACGGCGAAGGTGGCAATGGAGTTCGCGATCCGCGGGCGAACCCAATGTCCAGCGGGAGAATCATCAAACGCCAACAGCACCGCGTGGGCTTTCTCGAAGCAGATCGCCGCTTTCGGGCAATAGGGCGGCCGGGAACGGATTGAAAGCGCGTTTGGCGTCGATGCGGGGCGCGGCCATCGAAATGTCGTGCAAGGCTGCCTTCGATTACTGGCTCTTGGACGGTTTATTCAAGCGCATTAGCGGTTCCTGGACCTCACAGCGCTGACCTTGTGTCCCCCCGAACGGATCGCTTAGCAGAATAATTTTATCTTTGCTCACGGCGCATTCGTTCTTTCATCACATCGGGCTATCGGGAGTAACATTAGCCCAAGCAACCAATCGTTCTGCTCAATCATTTGGATAAAAAGCTACCGGCAAGCGTTCAAACGCTGGTTTGGCAAAAAAATAGCCTTGGAATAACTCGATACCTTCCTCATAGCACCAAAGATATTCTTTCTTAGTTTCGACACCTTCAGCAATGATATCGATACCAAGATCTCTACAAGTCCGGATAATACCCCTCACTATGGCTTGGCGGGGTCCACGGCTATCGATACAACGAATCAATGACATATCGATTTTGATACTATCCGGCTGAAAGTCAGCCAACAAATTCAAGCCGGAATAACCGGCACCAAAATCGTCAATCGCGATACCAATTCCAGCACTACGATATTGATTAATGGATTCAGCAAATTCATCGATATCATCAATGATTTCAGACTCCGTCACTTCGATCGTGATCGATTCACGAGAAATACCGACAGAATCAGCCATCGCCAAAGTCGACGAAATTGCAGTTTGCGAAGCCAACAGTGCCTTTGAAAATAAATTCAAATTCAAATGACACCCCAGGCCTAGTTTGGCTGCCAATGAAATGGCTTTTAGCCGTAATAGCTCATCGAACTGATACAGATTGACTTGCTCTACCTGCTGAAAAATCTGACTGGCTGGATCGTTGCGATAACCACGCACCAAAGCTTCAAAAGAAATGATTGAGCCGGTGGCGATATTAACAATCGGTTGAAAAGCAAACGAAAAATCAGGAAAAATCGCCTCGCTAACCATAATTCTACGCCAGAGGTATGTTTGGGCTGGGCAATTGCTCAAAAGCAGGGCTAGCAATGTAATTGCCCTGCAATAACTCTACCTCCTCATCGACGAACCATTTAAACTCACCCAGCGTCTCAATATTCTTGGCCATCATATCGATACCCAAGTCAGTACAAGTTTGCTTTAAACCCAGAACAATGGCTTGGCGTGGTCCATTTTTATCGATATCCTGCACTAACTGTGCATCCAATGAAATCATTTCTGGGCGCAGCAGTGCCAATAAATTTAAACTGGCAAGCCCAGAACCGAAATGATCAATTGAAATACGCAAACCCGACCCGCGATATTCTTCAATAATCTTGGCAAACTGCTCACGTTCGCCAATCAGTTTATCTTGATCAATTTGTAAAACAATACGACTTGGCTCAATACCATTTTTCTCGGCAGCCTCCAAAGAGGCCGAAATCGCCGCCTGCGCATCTTCCACTCGCCTGGCAATAAAACTCAGATGCAAATCACACGATAAACCCAATTTGGCTGCCATGCTAATGGCAATAGCCCGGCAATTAGTATCGAAATAAGACCACTCGATATCACCGATCTGTGGCAAAATGTCTGGAAAGGCCTCATTATGTTGTCCACACAAAATTGCTTCGTAAGCCTTTACGGTACCGTTAGCGACATTAATCACAGGCTGGAAAGAAAAAGACACTTTTGGCGTCATCATGGTAGCCGGTTGCATAACTAATTTTTTGGCATCCGCCCCAAGATCAGGACTTAACGTATACTTGACTTTAGTGCGCCAGCGCCCCTCCCGAAAGGCGGCCAATAATTTTTTGGCCCGACCCGGCGTAATTTCAGTAAAACTAGAGCCTTTGCTGAAAAAATCATTCAGACCAATCAATTCATCCAGTTCCTGCTGAGAAACGCTAGAATAGCCCATAGTCCATTCACCAAAGGCGCGCTTGGCAATAGGCTCTCGAATAATAGTCGAAACTTTAGTGTGCCTAACATCTTGGCTAATTTCATCAAATAACCGATCAACGACTACCGCTGTCCCTTCTAGCACCTGAAAAAAACTGCCGTTCTCATAAAGCAGCATGCCAGTGATACCTAGCCGCGCATTTTTAGCTCTGGCCTTTACCAGTAATTCGCGTAACTCAGACTCCTGCATGGGCTGAACTGCCGCGCTGCAATAAATCAGATGTATTAAAGTAACCATTGCTCCGCCTTTATGTCTGGCTATTAAATTTCACTTAAAGACCTAACAAATTTATCCGCTACCCCGCTGTCATGGGCGCGAAGCGCCTGCAACGACGCTGGAGTTCAGCGGGACGTTTAGCTCGTCTGCTGAAACGACTTGTCATGCCGTATCATATTTGGCACGTCACTCAAGAAAAGCATGCTGAACTGGGCGGCTTGTTACCACTTCTCGTGACGACGCAGCGAAATTAGTAACTAGCGCTTCAACAATTGGGTTTCTATTCTCTTCTTTTCCACCGATATGATAAAAATGTTCTCTGGTTAGAATTGGAAAGCTCGACCAGAGGAATTTTATATAATTATTCTCTCGATAGTCATTGTGATGCCAAGTAGACAATATAAATTTACCGCGAAAATTGACCAAGCACTCGAAAAGGTCTTGTTCATGAGCATCATCCCATCCGTTGTAGTAATCAACATGCCTATCGATATAAGGAGGATCACAATAAATAATGTCATTTTCAATAGCTTGGGATATGGTTTTCTCGAAGCTTTGGCACTTAAAAGAAAAATCTTTTGCCCTAATTATTTTTGCAACCCATGCAACCTGATTGGTTATTTTCGTTATATAGGCTTGTGCAAAGCGATTGGGTTTCCGACAAAATGGAATGTTAAATTTACCTTTACGATTGAACCTTATCATTCCATTGAACCCTGCCCGATTAACAAATAAGAAATCCAATGGAGAGTGCTCGGCATTAAATCTATCTCTTATAAAATAATAGTGTTCTTCTCCTTTTTCTAACAAGGTAGCACCCTCTCTATTGAGGTAGTCGTTGACTATTTCAGGCGTGATTTCATTTCTAGCAATCGCAGAATAAAAATTTACTAGATAAGGGTTTGTATCGCAAAGTACTGCACAATATGGTGCAACGTTGAAGGCAACTGCGCCTGTTCCCATGAAAGGCTCAATCCAAGCACCATTGAAATCCGGTGGCATAATGCTCTTTATCCAAGGAATAAGCTTGGTCTTAATCCCTTGAGATTTAATTGGTGGAACGCCAAATTTAATGCTCACTCTTTACCGTTTCTCATAACATCCCTGCAACCCGGACCCATTCACGCAATTCCCGCTAAATCACGCCAATCTTTCCACCTCATAAATCCCGCCGATCACTACATACTCGTCCTCACCTTTCAGCATCCCCGGCAACAGCCGATTGTAGAAAAACACCTTGGACACTGGTACTTGCGTCCGTAGCATATGATCGCCGAACTCCTCGGCGCGCTCGCGGCGGACGCTGAAGGAACTGAGGTTGTTGAGTAGCACGATCCAGTGGTGACGGTCGGGCTTGGCCAGCACTTGATCATCGCTGAATCGATTGAAACCGCGATACAAAGTCAGGTGGGTCAGATCCGGCTGCTGGCGGTGTAACTCGTACTGGCAGTAGGTGTACAGCAGATCCAGTTGCGCCTCCAGCGCGTTGGTGTTGTACAAACCCTGGCTGCACACTTCCATAAAATGCTCGTAGGCATCCTCGGTGCGATCATCGAGCAGAACACCGTGAAAGCGGGTCAGCAATCCGAAGCGCGATTCCACCCACGCCTTCAATACGGCGCCTTCCCGGCTGTTGGGGTCGAAGGCCCAACCGCGCACCATGCGCAGATAATCCGCCCGCCCGCGCAGCTTGGGCCGACTCTGCCGCGAATCGGTCACCCGGTCTGGCATCAACCCCGCCTCTTCCAGTGCCTCCAGCCGGAAATGCACGGTCATGTAATCCATGAAGCGTCGCGCCCGTTCGGCGGGGTCCGTCAACGATTCCAACAACGGCAACAGATCGGCGTGCAGTTCTGCTACCCCATCGAGCAGCAGCGGTGCCGGATGGTGCTGAAACGTCAAGCCGCCCAAAATCACCGCTGGCAGGTTGCAGCGGTTGATCGGCAGGCAGGCGGTTTTAGGAAGGCGCGGCCCCCATTCGGGCGCCGCAGAAAAATTGTTATCAATCTGACAAGCGGCCGCGTTTGTCATCTATGCAACCCAGCCCCCGGCTGTCCAAAACAGAAAAACAACAGCAAAAACAGGTTATTGCTGAATATCTCTCCTTGGCACGGCGCTTGAACCGGAATGGGCGAAAGCAAAGTTTACCCGTTCAGCGAACATCTCATTAGGAGAGCAGCTCATGATACGTCAATGCGCGATTTACGGAAAAGGCGGCATCGGTAAATCGACCACCACGCAAAACCTGGTAGCGGGATTGGCCGCCGAAGGCAAAAAAGTCATGATCGTGGGTTGTGATCCCAAGGCCGATTCCACCCGTTTGATTCTCCACGCCAAGGCCCAGAGCACCATCATGCAGATGGCGGCCGACGCCGGCACGGTCGAGGACCTGGAACTGGACGACGTGCTCAAAGTCGGCTACGGCGGCATCCGCTGCGTCGAATCTGGTGGTCCCGAGCCGGGTGTCGGTTGCGCCGGGCGCGGCGTCATCACNNAAGGGCATCGTCAAGTACGCCAGTTCCGGCAAGGTGCGCTTGGCCGGGCTGATCTGCAACTCGCGCAAGACCGACCGCGAAGCCGAACTGATCGAGGCGCTGGCCGCTCGCCTGGGTACCCAGATGATTCATTTCGTGCCGCGCGACAACGTGGTGCAACGGGCCGAAATCCGCCGCATGACCGTGATCGAGTACGACCCCACCGCCAAGCAGGCCGACGAATATCGCGAACTGGCCCGTAAGATCGTCGAGAACAAGAAGCTGGTCATTCCCACTCCCCTCACTATGGACGAGTTGGAAGACCTGCTGCTGGAGTTCGGCATTCTTGACGAGGAAGACGAATCCATCGTTGGCAAGACCGCTGCGGAAGAAACCCAGCTGGCCGCCGCCTGATGATTGACCTCTTACCAGCCCTCCCCCACTGAGGGGGAGGAGGTCGGAACTGATAGTTGAGTAACCACCATGACCATGAATCGCCAAGAAACCGAACAACTGATCCAGGAAGTGCTGGAAGTCTATCCGGAGGCGACCGGCAAGCAACGCGCCAAGCACTTGATGGCCAACGATCCTGCTCTGGAAAAATCCAACAAGTGTATCGTCGCTAACAAGAAAGCCTTGCCCGGCGTGATGACCGCTCGCGGCTGTGCCTACGCCGGTGCCAAGGGTGTGGTTTGGGGGCCGGTCAAGGATGTGTTGAATATTTCGCACGGTCCGGTCGGCTGCGGCCAGTTCTCGCGGGCCGGTCGCCGCAACTACGTGACCGGCTATAGCGGGGTCAACGTCTTCAACGACCTGAACATCACCTCCGACTTCCAGGAAAAGGACGTGGTGTTCGGCGGCGACAAGAAGCTGGCCAAGATCATCAGCGAACTCGATGGCCTGTTCCCGCTGGCCAAAGGCGTCACGATTCAATCCGAGTGCCCCATCGGCCTGATCGGCGACGACATCGAGGCGGTCGCCAAGAAATCCGCCAAGGAAATCGGCAAAGTCGTGGTGCCGGTGCGCTGCGAAGGTTTCCGGGGCGTATCGCAATCCCTCGGCCACCACGTCGCCAACGACTCGCTGCGCGACTGGGTACTGCATGGTCGCGACGACGACCAAAGCTTCGAGTCCACCCCCTATGACGTGGCGATCACCGGCGACTACAACATCGGCGGCG
>DEHU01000189.1 GCA_002352125.1 Competibacteraceae bacterium UBA2792
CCTGGCGGCGGGGTTCGGCGGGGGTCTGGTGACCGCCTCGGTGCTCGGCGGCGGCTTCGGGGGCAAGGGCGGGGGACCGGCCGGTTCGGTCGCCTCGGGCCCGACCGAGAAGCCGTCGCTGTGGTCGATGTTCGGCAAGCCCCGCGCCGCCGGCGCGCCCCGCCGGGGCATCCCCAAGCCGGACGGATTCGCCGTCTGGAAGACGCGGCTCGACACCAGCAAGGCCGATCCGCTGGCCTGTATCGAGATGACCCGGCCGCTCGACCCGGGCAAGGCCTATGCGGACTATGTGCTGGTCTCGCCCGACCTCGGCGGCACGCCGGCGGTCAGCGTCAACCAGAAGAACAGGGCCGAGCTGTGCATCGGCGGCCTGGGCCTGACCGAACGGCGCGTGACCCTGCTCAAGGGCCTGCCGGGCGCGGGCGGCCAGACCCTGGCGGCCAATGCCGACGTCGATTTCACCTTCGGCGAGAAGCCGCCCTATGTCGGCTTCGCCGGCGACGGCGTGATCCTGCCGCGCGAGGACGCCGACGGCGTGGGCATCGAGACGGTCAATGTCACCCGGCTGTCGATCGAGGTCTGGCGCGTCGCCGACCGCAACCTGGTGCGCACCTCGATCAGCGCGCCGGACCCGACCGGCGAGGGCGACTGGCCGGGCGACTATGGCGACGACAGTCCCAACGACGAGGGCCGGGTGGTCTGGAAGGGCGACGTGGCCGTGCGCGGCGGCGCCGGCGAGCGGGTGACCACGGTCTTCCCGCTCGGCGCGGTGCTCAAGGACATGCAGCCCGGCGGCTATGTGATCAAGGCGCGCGACGCCTCGTCCAGGCCCACGGCCGCCGACGACCAGGACGAGGAAAGCGAAGGCGTGCAGCCCGCCCAGGCGCGACGCTGGATCGTGTTCACCGACATGGCGATGATCGCCTACGACGGCGCCGAGTCGCTCGATGTGGTGGTCCGGTCGCTGAAGAGCGCGCGGGTGCTGCCGGGCACGCGGGTGGCCCTGGTGGCCAAGAATGGCGAGACCCTCGCCGACGCCCGCACCGACAGCGCCGGCCGCGTCCGGTTCCTGCGACCCTTGCTCGAGGGCGACGGAGCCCTGCATCCCAGGATGGTCATGGCCTACGGCGCCCAGGGCGATCTGGCCGTGCTCGACCTCGACCGCTCGCCGGTCGACCTGTCGAAACAGGGCATGGGCGGCCGCAACGCGCCCGCCGCCGACGACGACGAGACCGGCGGCCGGGTGGCCGACAGCGAGATCGACGGCTTCCTCTATGCGGACCGGGGCATCTACCGTCCCGGCGAGACGGTGGAATTGATGGCGCTGGTTCGCGACAGTCGAGGCTACGCTCAGCCAGATACGCCGCTGACGCTGAAAGCCTTCCGTCCCGACGAGGTGGAAGCCGCACAATTGCGCCCGACGAACCCGGCACTCGGTGGTTATCACGCTCGCCTGCCGTTGGCGTTGAACGCTCGTACCGGAAGCTGGACAGTCAAAGCGTACACCGATCCCAAGGGGGAACCGGTCGGCCAGATCAGTTTCCAGGTCGAGGATTTCGTGCCGCAACGGTTGAAGCTGGAATTGAATTCGGCTGCTCCGGCGTTGAGACCGGGCGAACCGGCGGTGGTCGATATCAACGGCCGCTTTCTGTACGGCGCTCCGGCGGCCAATCTGAAGGCGGAGGCCGAGATCATTTTGGGTGAAGACCCGAACCCCTACCCGGCTTTCCCCGGTTACCGCTTCGGGTTGGCGCAGGACAGTTGGACCGTCCAGCGCTTCCCGGTGGCCCTGGCCGGCACTGACGCCCAAGGTAAAGCCCAAGCGCAGGTGACTTTGAACGAAATCCCCGACACGACGCGGCCATTGCAGGCGCGGGTACGGGTGTCGCTGTTCGAGCCGGGCGGCCGGCCGGTGACCCGTAGCCTGAATCTGCCCTATCGTGCCCAGCCGTTTGCGATCGGCATCAAGCCGCGCTTTGGCGACGACGGCGTGAAGACCGGCCAGGAAGCAGCATTCGACGTGATCGCGCTCGACCCGCTGGGTCAGCCGCAGGCTAAAAGTGGACTGCGCGCCGACTTGGTTCGCGAGGAGTATCAATACTACTGGTATCACGATGACGGTCGCTGGAACTACAAACTGGTGGTCCGCGACAGCGCGCCGGTGACTAGCCAGACCCTTAACCTCGCCGCCGGGCAACCGGGACTGGTGACCCAGCGCGGGCTGGACTGGGGCCATTATCGGCTGGACGTGCTCGATTCAAATACCGGTGTCGCCTCCAGCGTGCGCTTCACCGCCGGCTGGTTCGAAAACCCCAGTGAGGGCGACACGCCCGATCAGATGAAGGTAACGCTGGACCAGCCGCGCTATCAGGCCGGCCAAACCGCCAAGGTCTTCGTCCGGGCGCCGTTCGCCGGCGAAGTGTTGTTGAACGTGGTCGGCGACCGGTTGTGGCTGAGCAAGACGGTCAGCGCCCCAGCGGACGGCGCGACGGTGGAACTGCCGATCCCTGCCGAGTGGGGGCCGGGCGTTTACATTGCCGCCACTGCCTTCCGGCCGGCGGACAGCACAGCCCAGCGCGGACCAGGCCGGGCCATCGGTGTCGCCTGGGCCGGCTTGGACCCCGCGCCACGCACCCTGAACATCGCGCTGAATACTCCGAACGAGTGGACGCCGCGCCAGACCGTGGAAGTGCCGGTTACGGTCACTGGACTGGACGCTGGCCAGCCGGCCTACGTCACGGTCGCTGCCGTGGACGAGGGCATCCTGCAACTGACGGACTTTCTGACTCCGGACCCGGTGAAATATTTTCTTGGCAAACGCCGGTTAGGGATGCAACTACTCGATCTATATGGCAAGTTGATCGAGGCCGGTGGGCGACCGGGACAGTTCAAGGTCGGTGGCGACGCCGACAGCCGGCAACTGGATGGTTCTGGTGTGCGGACGGTGAAGACGCTGGCGCTGTTTTCTGGCCCGGTGGCGCTGGATGCCAACGGTAAAGCCAGTATTCCGCTGGCCTTGCCCGATTTCAACGGCCAACTGCGATTGATGGCGGTGGCCTGGAACCGCGATCGGATTGGGCGGGCGGAGGTCGCACCGCTGGTACGCGATCCGCTGGTGGCGCGAGTTTATCTGCCGCGCTTCCTGGCGCCGGAGGACGAAAGCCGGGTGACCGTCACCGTGCAGAGTCTGAACGCTCCGCCCGGCGACTACCACATCCGGCTCAGCGCCGACGGGGCGGTGGCGGTGACCGAACCGGCCGCTTTCACGTTTGCGGCCGCCAATCCCGCCGCCCAGAATTCCGAAACTCGGACATTCGTCCTGCGCGGATTGAAACCCGGTGTCGGGCAAGTGCGCTTGCATCTGGACGGACCGAACGGGTTCCAACTGGTGCGGGAATCGGAAATCGGCGTGCGCCCAGCGCAGACCATCGCCACCGCTCGCACCGCCCGGCGCCTGAATCCGGGCGAGTCGTTGCGGCTCGACACCGAATTGTTGCGCGACTATCTGCCCGGTACTGGCCAAGCCAAACTGAGTTTTAGCAGCCGGCCCAATCTCAATGTCCCAGACCTGTTGGCGCAACTGGACCGCTATCCCTATGGCTGTTTGGAGCAGACCACCAGCCGCGCTCTGCCTTTGCTGTACTTCAACCAAGTAGCCGAGGTCTGGGTCGGCCAAAACGCCACCGAAGCCGGCTTGCGGGCGCGGGTGCAGGAAGCGATTCAACGCATTCTGACCTTGCAAGATGCCAACGGCGGCTTTGGCTTGTGGAGTCCCGATAGCGAAGTCGAAGATTGGCTCTCGGCTTACGCGATGGACTTTCTGGTCCGCGCCCGGCAGGAGCAGTATCTCGTGCCGGAATCGGCGTATCAGCACGGGTTGACGCACTTGCAGGAACAGTTGAACGCGGACGAGTTCGACGAGAAAAATCTCAGCTGGCGGGCTTACGATCTGTACGTTCTGGCGCGAGTCCAAAAAGCCGCTATCGGCGATCTGCGCTATCTGCACGACAATTATCTACAAAAGCTGCCGACCGCTTTGGCCCAAGCTCAGCTCGGCGCGGCGCTGACCCGTTACGGCGAGCTGGGTCGGGCCAAGGAAGCTTTCACTGCCGCGCTGAACCGGACCAACCGGTCTTCGTCGGTGCGCGATTACGGTAGCCCGTTGCGCGACCGGGCGGCCTTGCTGGCCTTGCTAGCCGAATCCGGGCTGTTCTCGGAACGGGTGCCACAACTGGCGGAGGAGTTGGCGGCCGATACCAATCAACGCCATTACACTAGTACCCAGGAACAGGCATGGTTGTTGCTGGCCGCGCAGGCTCTGCTGAAACAGCGAGGCGCACTGCGGCTGACAGTGGATGGCCAACCGGCGACCACCGATCCGTTCTACCTGTCGCCCACCGCCGAGCAGTTGACCAAGGGCGCGACCGTCACCAATCAGGGCAGCGACCCGATTTGGACCATCGCCAACCTGAGCGGCGTACCGGTCGCCCAACAACCGCCCGCACGGGAAGGATTCACCATCAGCCGCCGCTATTACACCCGTACCGGCAAAGATGTGGACCCGGCTCAGATTCGCCAGAACGATCTATTGGTGGCGGTCATCACCGGTGAAGCACTGGGCCGCGAGCAACAGCAGGCGCTGGTGGTGGATTTATTGCCGGCTGGGCTGGAAATCGAAAACGCCCGCTTGGCGCACAACACATCGACCACCGAAATCGCTTGGTTGCCAGAGCTGACCGAGACCCTACACACCGAATTTCGGGATGATCGTTTCGTTGCAGCGCTGGATATGGATCAAGACGGCAAGCGGAAATTTACTCTGGCCTACCTGGTCAGGGCGGTGACTCCGGGCATCTACCGGCAACCTGCGGTATACGTGGAAGATATGTACAAACCGTGGCAATTCGGGCGCGGCGCGATGGGAACGGTGAGGGTGGAGTAAAGAGCTAGCCCCGCCGTGATTGGAAGGTTTTCGATGCTAGTAAGCCATGAATCGCCAGCGTCGAAAACCTTTCTCCCGACCATTTGATGACACCGTGATGAAATTTTAATTTTCTTTCCAGAAGATTTTATCGAGATGTCGCAAATTATCGTTCCGGTAAATCCCGCTCGCTCAAATATAGATTTATCTGCACTTAATATCTCCATTGTTTAGCTGTTCTGTATAAAACATAGACATAATTTAATTGTGCTATTATCCTATCTTAACTCTAACCTATTGGTTATTATATTAAATTGTAATTCCGTAACTTTTTTATATCAACCGTCTTTTTTGGAAATCATTTTATCCGTTTTTGTTTCGATTTTCTAAGCCATACCAAGAGCAGTATTTAATTATCGCAGTTAGTTGCATTAGCTATATTAATTAGCGTTTAATTTAAAAAGATCGATTATCATTTTTCATTAAAAATACACAACTAAAAAATATGTAAAAAAAACCAGGCATTAATCTACGGTTTTTATCGCATTCCTGTTTTAGGGGTTTTAATTATCTTTTTATTGTTGTAGGATGAATTGGGAGGAGAGCTTTATCTCAATTTTTTGAGAAAAATATAACAATTCCAATATGTTAATAAATCAAATTAGTTAATGCGTCCCGTTAATACCTGTCATGAAGGCATTAACGTTCAATAACGCTTCAATTACAGATGAACTCAAACTATTCTGGCACAAGCCAAACCGCGATGATCGTTGATTGCGGGATTCGCCACTCTAATCTTGGCACGCTTCAAGGCAATCGCCGCTCGATGCATCCTGCTGAATTCCCGGTAACGAAAGATCATTTTCTATCTCAAAATCCGCCCTATCGGCTAACCACCTCGCTTTCTCAAACTATCCCGTCATCGCTTACTACCAAGACTTTTTGCTATGACAGGCAACTACTGCGCCCACGATTACCCTTGCCGGTAGGCGGCATTTCGCTGACCGCAAAAAATCTTTCTGCACCGTGCGATCAGCTCTCGTTCCACAAAATCCAATGACGCCAAAAAAAGCTATCTTTGCTTCCTTCCGCCGTGCGCCCTAGAAAACCCCATCAATCCACTTGGTTTCTTTTTCGACCCAATAACCTATATCTTGCCACTGGTCCTTGGCTGTCATCAGCGTTCGCTCGGATGGAACCAAAGAACTCGCGCGCGTTAACACGAAAGATCGAAATCTTCGATCATCGATTTGGCAGTTGTAACCCAACTTTCATTTGGCTGTTTTATCGTCGCAAAGCCAAAGCATATGGGAGGTCACTCCAATGCCTGTTTCCTTTACGGTACCCTACCAAAATACTATGCCATCCCGATGGAATTTTTTGCTTGCCTGGATTTCCTCACTGATTTCAATAGGTATCTCAAATACTGCTAAGAAACCAGATAAGGATAGAAAACCCGGCATCGATAGGATGAAAGTAGCGCGTAATTCAAACGGGCAATACGATGTGATCCCGTGCGGCCTCGTTATTGGAATGTTATTTTTTATCATTGGCTTGGTTACCGTTTTTCTGTCGATTCCCACCGCCCAAGCCGACACGGTGACCTTGGCATGGAAGGCGAGTTCCGGGGCAAGCAGCTATCGCGTCTACTATGGACAAGCCAGCGGCAACTATACGTCCACTGCGCCAAACCTAATTACCGCAACCACCTACACGACGCCCGATCTTGCGGCCGGAACCTATTATTTTGCGGTCAAAGCGTTCGATAGCGCGGGGAACAGCAGCAACTATTCTAACGAAGTCAGAACAACTATCGCTGCGGCCACAGCCCTAAAGGCGAGCTTCAGTGCCGACTCGATAACGGGACCAGCCCCTTTAAAGGTGCAGTTTACGAGTACCTCTACTGGTACCATCACCCAGTATTCATGGAGCTTTGGCGATGGCGGTACTAGCACCGTAAGAAACCCCTCATATACCTATTCGAAGCCTGGTACCTATACTGTCAGCTTAGCTGTCACCGGCTCGGGCGGCAGCAACACGGCTACCAAAACCGGTTATATCTCGGTGCCGGCAGCGCCGATTGCCAATTTCAGCGCTACCCCGACCAGTGGAACCACGGCGACATCGTTTAACTTTACCGACAGTTCGACTGGTAACGTTACCGCTTGGTCCTGGAATTTTGGCGATGGCACCTCTAACACCAGCAAGACTGTACTGAAAACCTACTCGACGCCTGGCAACTATACCGTCAGTCTTACCGCTACCGGTCCGGGTGGCAGCAACACGGCTACCAAAACCAACTATATTTCTGTGGTAGCAGCTCCGCCGATCGCCAATTTCAGCGCTGCGCCTAGCGCCAATAACTCCCTAATGTGGCAATTTATGGACTCCTCGACAGGCACCGTAACCGGCTGGTCTTGGAATTTTGGCGATGGCACCACGCCAAGCACCGTGCAAAACCCCTCTCACACTTATGCTAGAGCAGGTACTTACACCGTCAACCTCACCGCCAGCGGCCCTGCCGGAAGCAATCAAAAAACCAGCGCGGTGACGGTCACGTCGAATTCGGGCAAGCTACCGAAACCGTGGTCGAACGCCGACATCGGTAGCGTGGGATCGAAGGGAGACGCCAGCTACGCGAACGGAATCTTCACGCTCACCGGATCGGGCGCCGATATCTGGGGTACGGCTGACGCCTTCCAATTTGCTTATCAGTCTTTGAACGGCGATGGCACCCTCGTGGCGAGGGTCACCAGTTTGGACTACACCCATTTCTGGGCCAAGACAGGCGTGATGATCCGCGAGAGCCTAAACGCCAATGCCCGCCATGCGATGGTGACGTTGACTCCGCGCTATGGGGTGCGCTTCATCTACCGGACCAGTACGGGTGGATATTCCTCGGTCACCCCCGGCGCGGTCGTCGCTGCCCCTTGCTGGGTAAAATTGACGCGCACTGGCGATACGTTCACCGCCTACCAATCAACCGATGGTAGCAACTGGGTACGGATCGGCTCCAAAACTATAAGCATGGCATCCAGCGTGTATGCCGGTCTGGTGGTAACCAGCCGTAATAACAGCGCACTTAACACCGCCACTCTGGACAATGTGAGCGTCACGAACCCCTAGCAACGAGACCGTGATACCGGTTGGTGCGCTGTTCTAAAGGGCGCACCGGCCGACGAAAACGGCTCACTCCAGCCGCAGCCGATCCCTGACCTGAATGCCGCGCCGCGCCGCCTCGCCCGCATTGATTTCCAGCACGTAGCGCACCGTTGCCGTTTCGCTGGGATAGATCGGGCAGCTTGGCGTCGTGCAGGGCGGCACATCCGCCTCGATCTGCAATAAGCGCCCATCAGCGTCGAAATACAGCAAATCTAGCGGAATGTACGTGTTCTTCATCCAAAACACCGCCGGCCCGGGCGGTTGCACGAACAGCATTCCCCGATCCTTGGGCAACTCCGTGCGGAACATCAACCCCCTCCCCCGCTCTTGGGCGGTTCTCGCCATCTCGACCTGAAATACCGCCGATCCGACCGTTACCGGCTCCAACTTCACGGCGTCGGCCGATTCGGTGTTCGGCGCGGCCAATCCCAAGAGCAACGCGGTAAAAACGAATCGGATTTTCATGCGAACACCTCGCCGAATCGAGCAACAAGCTAAATTTTTCGATATACGTCGTTCCTCCACCGCTGGCAAGCACCCTTGTCAGGCCGGTTCCTTGCCGTCAACATAGGTGCCCCTTACAGCGACAAACGGCATCGTTCCACGACATGCGATTTCAGGTATTTCAGACCGATGGCACCGCCCGCCGGGGCCAGTTAAGCTTTGCGCGTGGCGCGGTGGAAACGCCCGCTTTCATGCCGGTCGGCACTTACGGCACGGTCAAAGCCATGACGCCGGAAGAGTTACGCGCCAGCGGTGCCGAAATCATTCTCGGTAATACCTTTCACCTGATGCTGCGGCCCGGCACGGCCATCATCGAACAGCACGGTAGCCTGCACGGCTTCATGCACTGGGACGGACCGATCCTGACCGATTCTGGCGGTTTTCAAGTATTCAGCCTGGCGGCGATCCGCAAAATCAACGAAGCCGGCGTGAAATTCCAATCGCCAGTGGACGGTAGCATGGTGTTTCTGGGGCCGGAAGAATCCATGTCCGTGCAACGTGCGCTGGGTTCCGACATCGTCATGATCTTCGACGAATGCACGCCCTATCCCGCTACCGAAACCGAAGCCCGCCAGTCTATGGAGCTGTCGCTGCGCTGGGCGCGGCGNNGGGTTGGCGGTTGGAGAACCGTTGGCGGAACGGCTACGCATGATCGACTGTACCGCGCCGCTGCTACCGGACGATGCACCGCGTTATCTGATGGGTGTCGGCAAACCGGAAGATATCGTCGAAGCGGTAGGGCGGGGCATCGATCTGTTCGACTGCGTGTTGCCCACCCGTAACGCCCGCAACGGCCACCTGTTCACCCATCGAGGCGACATTCGTATTCGAAACAGCCGCTATCGCACCGACACCCAGCCGCTGGACGAGAACTGCGGTTGCTATACCTGCCGCCACTACAGCCGCGCTTATCTGCGCCATTTGGATCAGTGCAACGAAATTCTCGGCGCTCGGCTCAACACTATCCACAACCTATACTACTATCAGGATTTGATGCGCGCGCTACGAGATGCCATTGCCGGTCGTCGGCTAGCAACATTCGTGGCGGAGTTTTATGAAAATCGCGGGCAAACCCTTCNNGCCCGTGTATAATGGCGCGCTTTGAAAATTGGCCTCGATACCCCGCTTCGGCACACGTTCAGTCGGCCAGCCTCGACATCGTCAATCCGATCGGTTGCGAGCACATCCCAAGGGGCGAAGCCAGAAATCAGCGAGGAACTCACGTGGAAAGCATTTTGAATTTCTTGGTTCGAGACGCCGTGGCCCAGCAGGCCAGCGCGCCCGCCGGCGGCGAAATGGGCCTGCTGAATTTGTTGTTCCCCATCGTTCTGATCGCGGCATTTTACTTTCTGTTGATTCGCCCGCAAACCAAGCGAGCCAAAGAACACAAACAAATGGTGGACGG
>DEHU01000068.1 GCA_002352125.1 Competibacteraceae bacterium UBA2792
CTGGGCGATGATGTAGGGGATCAAGTCGGCAGTCGGGAAACGGCCGCCAGCCCACAGGCCGACCGAGACGGCGGGGTTCAGGTGGCAACCTGAAATATGACCGATGGCAAAAGCCATGGTCAGCACGGTCAAACCGAAGGCCAGCGACACGCCCACCAAAGCGATGCCAATGTTGAAAGTGCTGGAGCCTACGGAAGCCGTATGCACGGCGGCCAGCACGGCGCTACCGCAACCTCCGAGTACCAGCCAGAGCGTACCGACGAATTCGGCAGCGAGACGATTGGTAAGCGGCATGTTGAAATTCCTCCTGATTTTTTGCGATGAACCAAATTTTTACTGTGGACCCACACAATGGTGTAGCCTTTTTGTTGTTCGCCTTGACTTGTACGAAAGGCGACACTGCTGGCGCTGTCCCGAGTTTGTCGAACGCACCCGGCACGGCGGGGAGGATAGCAGTCTCGGGTGCGGAAATCTTCTAATAATTTTTTACATATTGAGGTATTTCTGATGGCGGATAACGAGAAAAATGTTAGCGGTGATTTACACAAATGGCGCTTTTTCCGCTCCGGCGGGTTCGATCAGGTTCGTCTGGAAAGCGGAGCCGATCTGAGATCGCTGGGGCAACTCGATCCCAAGCTCTGGGCCGCGCTCAGTTGCCCGACCGGCGGTCTGGAAATCGACAGCAAAACGCTAGAACTGATCGATAGTGACGGCGATGGCCATATCCGCGTGCCCGAGATCGTCGCCGCCGTCGATTGGGTTACCGCCGTTCTCAAGAACCCGGACGATTTGACCAAAGGCGCCGCCGTGCTGCCGTTGGCCGCTATCGACGACGGCGTGCCCGAAGGCGCCGAACTGCTGGCCTCGGCCCGGCAGATTCTGGTTAATCTCGGTAAGGAAGAAGCAACGGCAATCACCGCCGAAGATACGGCCGATACCACCAAGATATTTGCCAGTACCCGGTTTAACGGCGATGGCATCGTCCCCGTTAGCGCTGCGGACGATGCAGCGACTCAGACAGTGATCGAAGACATCATCGCCTGCGTTGGGTCGGAAGAGGACCGTAGCGGCGAGCCGGGCGTGTCGCAGGAGAAAATCGACCAGTTTTTCGTTGAGGCTCAGGCGTATTCGGACTGGTGGCAGGAGGCGGAAGGCGATGCCGCCAACATTTTGCCGTTCGGCGAAGAAACCGAGGCGGCCGTGGCGGTCTTCGAGGCGGTCAAGGCCAAAGTGGACGACTATTTTATTCGCTGCCGGCTGGCCGCGTTCGATTCGCGCGCCGCCGAGCCGCTGAATCCCACGCCGGAGGAATACGCGGCCCTCGCCAAGCAGAATCTTTCGCCCGTCGCGGAAGCGGTCGCTGCATTGCCGCTGGCGAAAATCGAGGCCGGTAAATCTCTGCCGCTCGAAAAGGGGCTCAGCCCCGCCTGGACTGCGCCGATGGCGGAATTTAGCGCGAAAGTCGTGCAGCCTCTGCTGGGCAATAAAACCGGCCTGGATGCCGACGAATGGGCGGCGTTGTGCGTGATGTTTGCCGCCCACGAGGCTTGGCAAAGCAAAAAGAAAGGCGCTGCTGTCGAGGCGCTGGGAATCAAGCGGGTCCGCACCATTCTGGTGGGCGGCTACCGGGAAAAGCTGGCCGCGTTGGTGGAAAAGGACAAATCGCTCGCGGGTGCGGCCAACGCCATCAATTCGGTGGACAGGTTGGTCCGCTATCATCGCGACCTGTTCCGGTTGCTGAGCAACTTCGTCTCGTTCCGCGATTTCTACACGCCAGGCCCCAAAGCCATTTTCCAGGTTGGCACGCTGTATCTCGACGGGCGGAGCTGCGAGCTGTGCTTGCGGATCGAGGATATCGGCAAGCACAGCGGACTGGCGCATCTTAGCGGAACCTATCTGGCTTACTGCGATTGCCGGCGCCAGGGCGGCGCCGAAAAAATGACCATCGTGGCCGCCTTCACCAGCGGCGATGCGGATAACCTGATGGTCGGTCGCAACGGGGTGTTTTTCGATCAGCGCGGTCAGGATTGGGATGCCACCATCGTCAAGATCGTCGAGCATCCGATCAGCGTCCGCCAAGCGTTCTGGTATCCCTACAAGCGCATCGGCAAGATGATCGGGGAACAGATCGAGAAAATGGCCGCTGCCCGCGAAAAAGCGGTTCACGACCAAGCCGCGGCGGGAGTTGCGGATGCCGCGCAAAAAGCGGAAGCGGGCAAGGCTCCAGCAGCGGCGCCGTTCGATGTCGGCAAGTTTGCCGGTATCTTCGCGGCTATCGGCTTGGCTGTCGGCGCCATCGGTACCGTTATCGCCTCGGTGGTGACCGGGTTCCTCGGCCTGAAGGCGTGGCAGATGCCGCTCGCCATCGTTGGTCTGATCTTGCTGATCTCCGGTCCTTCCGTGGTGATCGCTTATCTCAAGCTTCGCAAGCGCAATTTGGCGCCTCTGCTCGATGCCAACGGCTGGGCGATCAACACCCGGGCCATCATCAACATCCCGTTTGGAACCTCGCTCACTCGTTTAGCGGCGCTGCCGCCCGGATCGCAACGTTCGTTCACCGATCCCTTCGCCGAGAAGAAGACGCCCTGGAAATTCTACTTGTTCCTGTTGTTGTTAATCGGCGGCATCGCTTTCCTCTGGCGCGAGGGCTATCTCCAGGAGTGGTTGGAGCAGTTCCGGGCCAAAGATAGCGCCCCGGTATCCGCGCCGGCTACTCCTACGGCTACGCCACCGGCTGCACCACCGGCTGCACCACCGGCTACTCCTACGGCTGCACCACCGGCTGCACCACCGGCTGCACCACCGGCTGCACCGAACAAATAAACGGCGGCGGAAACGATATCGCTCGCGGGGTTGCGGCGGTGTTAGGCTGGCCGCAACCTCGAACGTGCTCCCGTGGAGGAGAGCGTTGCGAAGCCGCTTTTCAGGCGCTGCCGCGCGAACCGAGCAGCGCGCGCAGCCTGTTTCCGAGTTCGGCTTTCCGGTAAGGTTTGGCCAGTATGTCCACCCCGTCGGTCGATTGATCTTTGTCGATCAAGGGGTGTGCGGTGTAGCCCGAAGTGAGCAACACGCGCAATCCGGGGTAGCGCCGTTGCGCTATAGCGGCCAGTTTGATCCCGTCCATTTCGCCCGGCAGGATGATGTCGGTAAACAACAAAGCGATCTGGGGAATCGTCTCCAGTACCCGCAACGCCGTCGCGGCATCGCCCGCTTGCAACGGATCGTATCCCAGGCTCCGCAAGGCGTTGACGGCGAACAGGCGGACTTCGGGATCGTCTTCGACCACCAAGATGATTTCGCCCGAGCCCCGAATAGGGGTGTCGGCGGCGCGCGGTTTCGGCAGCTCGTGCGTCGGAGTTTGGATTGGGGGCAGATACAGGCGGATCGTCGTACCTTGGCCGAACTTGCTGTCGATGGCGATGTGACCGCCGGACTGCTTGACCAGGCCGTAAACCATGCTAAGTCCCAAGCCGCTGCCCTTGTTGGCCTCCTTGGTCGTGAAGAACGGCTCGAAGACGCGTTCCTGTACTTCGGGCGTCATGCCCAAGCCGGTGTCGCCGACCACCAGCATGACGTATGGACCGGGCCGTCCCTCGATCTGCAAGGCGGCATCTTCCTCGACCAGGACATTGGCGGTTTCCAGCTTGAGCCTGCCGCCTTGCGGCATGGCGTCGCGAGCGTTGATCACCAGATTGAGGAGAGCGCTTTCTAGCTCGTCCGGATCGATCAGCGTCGGGCGTAGATCGGTGGCCAGCACCGTGTCGATTCGAATGGTGGCGCCCAGCGTGCGCCGCATCAAATCCAGCATCCCGAGCACCAGCTTGTTCAGGTTGGTCGGTTGCGCCAGCAGGGGTTGGCGGCGCGAAAACACCAGCAACCGCCGGGTTAGGTTGGCGCCCCGATCCACGGCCCTCAAGGCTTGCTGCGCGAGTTCGTGCAACCGGGGCTGATCCGTCAACTGCTCGTGCAGGAGTTCCAGGTTGCCCATGATGATCGACAGCAGGTTGTTGAAATCGTGGGCGATGCCGTCGGTGAGCTGGCCGATTGCCTGCATTTTTTGCCCTTGGCGAAGCTGTGTTTCGGCCCGTTTACGACGGGTGACATCGCGAGCGACCACGATGGTGGCAGATTTGGCGGTATACCGCTGCAGATCGGGTGGATCGAACAGATTCCCTTGGGCTCGGGGGATCGTGGTGGGCGATTGATCGGCGAACCGCACGTCCAAAGGCGCGATGCGCGATTCGAACCAGCGTAGTCCCGAAGCGGTCGGGAGCTCGTATTCGGCGATCTGGGTTTGCTGGGTTCTCAAGGCGCGGTGAATGACGTCGAGAAGCGATTTTGCCCTTTCCGGCGAATGGACCTCGCTCAGAAATTTCCCTCTGATCGGAGCGTTGCGGATCGCGGCTAAATCTCGGCCTGGCGCCAGGATTTCGCGATAGCAGCCATCTTCGTCGATCACGAGCACGAGGTCGGGAATCGCTCTGGTCATGGCGCGCAACCGGGCTTCGCTTTCTTGCCAGGCGTACTCGGTTTGATTGCGTTCCGCTATTTCTTGCGAGAGGGAATCGCTGGTGGCCAGCAGTTCTGCGGTACGTTCGAGGATCCTGCGTTCGAGCGAGATGATGGCTTCGCGCAATTCGGCCTGTGCTTGCATCATCGAGGCGCGCATGATGTTGATCGCGTGCGCCAATTTATCGATCTCGTCGTGACCGGTGACGGGAACGTCTTCGTTTTGGCATCCGGTCGCCATGAGATGGGTCGCTTCCGCCAGGGCGGCGATCCGTCGAGCTAGCACTTCGGCATCGGTTTTTTGATCGGGCATGAGCGACAACCGGTGGTATCGTCGAGATCGTCTAGGTGAGGTTCCCGGATCGCTGCGGTGTGGATGCCGCGCTTCGTTCCTTTTGCTCCGGGGTCGCCGACTGCTTCATTCGTGGTTCTCGCGGCCGAGGGCCGAGCGCAGTCGAGCGAGGTCGATGGGTTTGACCAGCGTGCTGACCGCGTTCAACCCCTTGAATTCGGCTAGGGTTCTGGCGTCTTGGGCATAGTCGGGACTGAAGCCTGTAACGATGATTAAATCGTCTGCGTAGCCCTGTTGCAACAACCAAAGCAGCAATTCGTTGCCATCGATCTCGGGTATGACCATATCGAGGATAATCGTGGTCGGCCGGAAGTCGGTATAGTATTGCTGAAAAGCGTGGGCGCTGGTGGTCACCGCCACTTCGTAACCGAGATCGAGAGCGACGCGGCGAACGAACTCGCCAAAGCTTGGCTCGTCATCGACAATCAATAGACGTTTGGCGTTCATGCAGATATATCCCTCCCGGCGTATTGGTTGCGCGCGGCGACATCGCAGGCAGCATCGCAGTCCTATTGTGCGCTGCACAATTATCGAACTCAATGAACCGGTCTTGCAAGCGTGTCGTTGTTTCGACGGCTCATGAATGGTTTAGATGATTTTTATCGGGCGAATTAGGCGAATTTCGAAAGGATGTGCTTCGTTCCGGACATCGCCGACCGCCGGCGTGGCGCGCTGGACGGTTCGAAAGATAGCCTAGAACGAGCGACGACGTTGACGCCGTCGCTGGTCGGGCGTTAGCATCGCTACGCTAGCGACATGGGTTCCCGAAGGCTTTCGGCCCGATGGGGATTAAAAGGGAATCTGGTGTGGCCGCCTTCGGGCGCCGATTCCAGAGCTGCCCCCGCAACTGTAAACAGCGAGTCGCGCCCCCCGCGCGCCACTGGCCGAAAAGGCTGGGAAGGCTGGGCNNGGGCGGGGTGTTCCGGGGTTGCGTACCGTCTCTAGCCAGCGTGTCGACACCGTAGTCTTTGCGGCGACCGCTTTCCCAAGACGACCTCCCTGCAAAGCTTCGCCCTCGAAATGGGGAGGTTTGTCATGCATATCG
>DEHU01000216.1 GCA_002352125.1 Competibacteraceae bacterium UBA2792
GCCGAATACGGCGGCGTGGTGCCAGAGTTGGCCTCGCGCGATCACGTCCGTAAAACCTTGCCTTTGCTGCGCGAGGTTTGCCGGCAAGCCGGGATAGCACCGCGTCAAATTCGGGGCGTGGCGTATACGCGCGGGCCGGGTTTGATCGGCGCCCTGCTAGTGGGCGCAGCCATCGGGCGCAGTCTGGCGTGGACTTGGAAAGTACCGGCCATCGGCGTACATCATATGGAAGGCCATCTTTTGGCGCCGATGCTGGAGCCGGACCCGCCGCAATTTCCATTCGTGGCGCTGCTGGTGTCCGGAGGCCATTCGCTGCTGGTGGAGGTGGACGGTATCGGCCGGTACCGGATCTTGGGCGAGTCGGTGGACGATGCCGCCGGCGAGGCGTTCGACAAGACCGCCAAGCTGTTAGGGTTGCCGTATCCCGGCGGACCGGCGTTGGCCAAGCTGGCCGAGCAGGGCGATTCCCGGCGCTTTACTTTTCCTCGACCGATGACCGACCGGCCCGGTTGCGATTTCAGTTTCAGCGGGCTTAAAACGGCCGCCATCAACACTTGGCGGTCGCTGGAGCCGACGCCGGAAAACCGGGCGGACGTGGCGCGCGCGTTCGAGGACGCGGTCGTGGAGACGCTGGCGATCAAATGTCGGCGAGCATTGAAGGCTACGGGGTTGCAGCGCTTGGTGGTCGCGGGTGGGGTGGGTGCCAACCGGCGCTTGCGGGAGCGGTTGCGGGAATTGGTCGCCGAGCTGGGCGGACAGGTCTATTATCCCCGGCTGGAATTCTGTACCGACAACGGTGCGATGATCGCTTATGCTGGCTGGCGGCGGCTGGCGGCCGGTCAACGGGAGAGTGCGGCTATCGATGTCGTGCCGCGCTGGCCGTTGGATAGCTTGACGGCAGTGGATTGAAGGTGGCGGCGAAATGATCCGACCGACAGGAATGATGCGAGGTGACGATGATGGCCGACGGCGACCGCAGTTCGACGATCGTTCTCGATGGCTTGGACGATAGCCGGCGGGCGTTGCTGGATCTGCTCGGTGGGATGCGACGCACGGTGCATTGGTACACGCCGCTGGTGCGATCCGAGCTATACAACGACCCCGACGTGCTTGCCGCTATTCGCGACCGGGTGGTCAGCCAACCGAAGGTGCGCCTGCACCTGCTGTTGCCGCCGGCGCGCGACTGGCGCAACGCCTGTCCGGGGTTGGTCCGGCTGGGGGAGCGGTTAACCACCGCCCTCAATTTGCGTACTCCAGACCGGCAGGCGCTCCCGGATCGCCCGGAGTTGGGACAGGGTTTCGCGATTGCCGACGAGCGGACATTGTTGCATTTTAGCGACCCGCGTCGCCTGCTGGGCATTTACGAGCCGCGACCGACCGAGCGCATGAAAGAATTGCTGGAGCTGTTTCGCGATGTCTGGAATCGCTCGCAAGCCGATTCCGATTTGCGTTGGCTGGGGATTTAGCCCGCCGCGCTGCCCCATCGCTCCAGCAATTTCGGCCAGTTCAATTCCAGCCATTGCAGAGCGATGATCGGTGCAGCGGAGTTGATGCGGCCAGCGTGCAGCAAATCCAGCGCTTCGGCGCGAGAAACGACGAGTAATCGAATATCTTCGTGTTCGGCGGCGATGCCGTGCACGCCGCCGGTTTGGGAGGCATCCACCCGGCCGCAAAACAGGGTGATGCTCTCGGAGGTGCCGCCTGGACTGACCAGATAGTGGCAGATCGGTATCAGATCCAGCAGTTCGCCGCCGGCTTCCTCGTGGGTTTCGCGCCGCGCCACATCTTCGGTAGTCTCGCCAGGATGATCGATGATGCCGGCGACGATTTCCAGCAGCCAGGGACCGCCTGGAAAATCCAACGCTCCGACCCGAAACTGCTCCAACAAAACCACTTGATCGCGTTCTGGGTCGTAGGGTAGCACCGCCACGGCGTGGCCCCGTTCCAGGCATTCGCGGACGATCTCCGGGCTCCATCCGCCGGAAAACAGTTGATGCCGCAGCCGGTATTTTTCCATGCGGAAAAATCCGCTGTAGCAGATAGTTTTGTCGAGTACTTCAAATCGGTAGTTCATGCGAGGTCCACGGACGGTTGGGGATGCAGAGCGGACGGAATGCGCATTGTATCGCGCCCCGGCAGTTCGATGCGGGCAAGAGCGGCGGCTTTTACACCAACACCAGATTATCCCGGTGGATCAGTTCCGGGTCGTCCACATGCCCCAGTAACGCCTCGATTCGGCGGGTGGTCTTACCGATCAGCAACAACGCTCGTTCGGTATCGTAGTTCACCAGACCGCGCGCCACTTCGTTCCCGGAGGGATCCAGACACGCCACCAAATCGCCGCGGTCGAACCGGCCCTCCATCGCCGTCACCCCGACCGGTAGCAGGCTTTTGCCATCGGCGCGCAATGCCCGCACCGCACCACCATCCAAATGTAACCGGCCCTTGACTTGCAACTGCACCGCTAACCATTGCTTGCGCGCTGCCAGCGGACCGTGGCTCGGTCGCAGCAAAGTACCTAACCCTTCGCCGACTGCAACCCGCCGTAACACGTCCGGTTCGCGACCCCAAGCCAGCAAGGTAAAAGCGCCGGAACGCGCCGCTTTGGTCGCCGCGTGCAGCTTGGTCGACATGCCGCCCCTGCCCAAGTTGCCGGTACCGCTCGCCATCGCTTCCAGGGACGCGTCGCCGGCCCGGCCCTCGCGGACTAGATGCGCATCCGAAAACTGGCGGGGATTTTTGTCGTACAAACCTTGCTGATCGGTGAGGATAACGTACAGCTCGGCCTCGACCAGATTCGCCACCAAGGCGCCCAGCGTATCGTTGTCGCCGAAGCGGATNNGTTGAGATAGCGCTGGCGGTCGGCCGCGTCTTCGTGGGTCAGCAGGATCTGCGCGGTCTGGATGCCGTGGCGCCCGAATGCCGATTCCCACGCTTGCACCAACCCCATCTGTCCCACCGCCGCCGCCGCTTGGAGATCGGCCAGCGCGGTCGGCCGCTGGGACCAACCCAACCGCCGCATCCCTTCCGCGACCGCCCCGGACGTCACCAACAACAGCTCGCGCCCGGCGCGATGCAGCTCCGCCATCTGCGCCACCCAGGCATCGATGGAGAAATTATCCAATCCCTGCCCGTCGTTGGTGATCATCGCGCTACCGATTTTGACTACCCAACGCTGGGCCGCGCCCAACTGCTCACGCGTCTTGTTGAACATCGCCCATCTCGTTTTCCGCCGCCGCCGCTGCCGCCGTCGAATCTGCCGCAACTGTCTTGGCCCGCTGCATGTCCTCCAGCCGTTCCATCACCGCTCGCGTCAAAGTGTCCGTACCTTGGCTGGACAGGGCAGAAATGGCAAACCAAGGACCGCGCCAGCGCAAGGAGCGACGAATTTTGGCAACCAGCGTCTTGCGTTCGCCTTCCGGCACCAAATCCAGTTTGTTTAGCACCAGCCAACGCTCCCTGGTGGCCAGCTCCGGACTATAGCGCTTCAGTTCTTTGAAAATGGTCCGCGCGTCTCGCACCGGATCGCCGCTGTCGCTGAAAGGCGAAACATCGACCAGATGCAGCAACAGTCGGGTGCGGGAGAGATGGCGCAAAAACTGGATGCCCAGTCCCGCTCCGTCCGCCGCGCCTTCGATCAATCCCGGAACGTCGGCCATCACGAAACTTTTCAACGGCCCGACCCGCACCACGCCCAGATTGGGATGCAGGGTGGTAAAAGGATAATCGGCCACCTTGGGCCGGGCGGCAGAGACAGAGCGAATCAAGGTGGATTTGCCGGCGTTCGGCATTCCCAGCAGGCCGACATCGGCGATAACCTTCAACTCCAGCCGCAGATCGCGCGCTTCGCCCGGCGTGCCCGGCTTAAACTGGCGCGGAGCCCGGTTCGTGCTGCTTTTGTAGCGGGTGTTGCCAAGGCCGTGGAAACCGCCGCGCGCCACCAGCAACCGTTGGCCGGGCTCGACCAGATCGCCGATCAGCTCGC
>DEHU01000178.1 GCA_002352125.1 Competibacteraceae bacterium UBA2792
CTGGTGCGCTCGCAGGAAATGGCGCCCTACGTCGCCAACGGCACGCTCGACGCCGGCTTGACCGGACTGGACTGGATTCTGGAAACCGAGGCCGATGTAGTAGAAATCACCGAGCTGAGCTACTCGAAAAGTTCCGATCAGCCCGCCCGCTGGGTTCTGATCGCCAACGGCAACTCGCCCATCCGCACGCTGGAAGATTTGGCCGGCAAGCGCATCGCCACCGAACTGGTCGGCTTCACCAAACGCTATCTGGCCGAGCGCGGCATCGAGGCCGCCGTGGAATTTTCCTGGGGCGCTACCGAAGCCAAGGTGGTCGAAGGGCTGGTGGACGCAGCGGTGGAGATCACCGAAACCGGCAGCACCATCCGCGCTCATGGCCTGCGCATCGTCTGCGATCTATTGCATACCACCACTCGCCTGATCGCCAACCGCGCCGCGCTGGCCGATCCGTGGAAAAAAGCCAAGATCGAACAGATCGCTCTGCTTGCTCGCGCCGCACTGGCTGCCCGCAACAAGGTAGCGCTGAAAATGAACGTTCCGGCCGCGCAACTGGATCAAGTCGTCCGCCTGCTACCCAGCTTGCACGCCCCCACCGTCAGCCATCTCTACGACCGCGACTGGCTGGCGCTGGAAACGGTGGTGGACAGCGATCAGGTACGCGATTTGATTCCCCGCCTGACCGCTGCCGGCGCGCAGGGCATTCTCGAATACGAACTGAAGAAGATCGTCTGATCCGGACGGCCCCGGCCTGGTTTGGCGATGCGCGCCGCCGGAGCGGCGCGATCCGCCTATCAATCGCTGACCTTCATCAAAAAAGCATCAAAATCGTTTTCCGATTTAACGAGCTGCCCGCTCACGTAGACATGATTGGCATCATCAAGCGCAATTCCATTGGCATACGTGACCGGGCTACCCAGGCAAGTCGCATAGCTCGCCTGACCCTGCGGATCGAATTTGGCGAGAAACCCACTACTTTCGGCGAAACATGAACTGAAGGCGTTAACAAGCGGAAAATCCACCGAATTTGTGTAGCCGGCAACATACGTGTTGCCGGCTTTATCCACGGCAAAGCTCTGGATATATTCGTAGCCGCCACCATCCAGGTAAGTGGCATAAACCGCTTGACCGGCTGGATCGAGTTTGACGATAAACGGCCCTTCGGATCCATCGAAATTCGAATCGAAGGCGTTTCTCGTCGGAAAGTCCGACGAAGAAGTTATGCCCACGACATATGCATTGCCTGCGTCATCCACGGTAAAATAATTGACCGACTCATCGCCTCGACCACCCAGATAGGTAGCGTAAATTGCCCGGCCGTCTGGAGCAAACCCGGCGACAAACGCTTCCGAAGCATTTCTCTTTCCCCCCGCCATACGGCGATCAACAGCATTGACTACCGGGAAATCCCGCGAAGAAGTCATACCGGCGACATAAGCATTACCGGCTTTATCTACGGCAACATTCTTGGCGGTTTCCCAACCACTGCCACCGAGGTAAGTGGCGTAAACCGCTTGGCCATGCGAGTCGAACTTGGCGAGAAAAACATCGCCATGTCCGCTCTTTTTTCCGTCGGTCAGCCTCGGGTCGAAGGCGTTGACCGTCGGAAAATTCACCGAAGAAGTTATGCCGACCAGATATGCGTTACCGGCATCGTCAACCGCCAAGTCGTTCGCAACCTCAAACTGGCTACCGCCCAGATAGGTGGAGTAGATCGCACTACCATCGGCATCCAACTTAACGAGAAAAGCGTCGCTCGGAAATTGGCCCTTGTCGCCTAACCTCGCATCAAAAGCGTTAGCTGTCGGAAAATCCGCCGAGTCGGTACGCCCCGCAACATAAACGCTACCCGCATGATCGATGGCGATATCGGCGAGTTCCTCGTAACCGCTGCCACCTAAATAAGTCGCGTAGATCGCTCGACCATCCGGATCGAATTTGGCAACGAAAACCTCTGTGGGTTTTTCACCAAAAACAGAATCGAAGGCATTGACCATCGGAAAATCCGACGACCAAGTCATGCCCGCGACATAAGCATTACCATTGTCGTCGATCAAGAGCCTTCCAGCGGGTTCTTCTGGCCCATCGCCACCCAAAAATGTGGCGTAAACAGCTTTACCAACTGGATCGAGTTTGACGATGAAAACGTCTTTTAATCCCCCGAGGCTCGAATCGAAGGCGTTGACAGTCGGGAAATCTGTCGAGTATGTCGTTCCCAAAACGTAGGCATTCCCGGCACCATCCAGGGCCAAGCTTGAAACCGCGTCAAAGGCAGGTATCTCAAGCCATGGTATATAGGCGCTACCACCCAGGTAGGTGGCATAAATCATCGCACCGCTAGGGTCGAGCTTGACGACGAACAAATCGACAGGATCGCTGAAATCGGCATCGAAGGCGTTGGCGGTCAGAAAATCGGGCGAGTACGTATACCCCGCCATGTAAGCATTCCCGGCACCATCGACGGTCATTTCGACAGGACTCTCCCTACCACTGCCCCCGAAGGTCGCGGAATACTCCAGCACCGGATCAATGATCAACGGTTGCGTCCGATCATAGGCCGCAACTTGAAACCCCACCTGCGCGCCGGTCTCCGCATCGGCAGGCGGATACAGCACGAAGTGTCCTTCTACTTCCCGGCGCCGGCCATCGACCATCTGATAGATCAACGGCTTGCGCCAGTGCAGCACCTCGGCGTCCGCCTGGAGCAGCAAATCGCCATTGGCGGCCAGCGTCGGTCGCGCACCGGAAAATGCCCAGCGAATCCGTTCGGGGCCGGCGCCGGGAGCCACGATAAAGTCGTATTCCAACTGCTGTGGCGTGCCGTAGTACACCAGATCGATACCCGGATAGACGGCTTCCAGATGCACCTTGGCGAAAGTGGGGATGTCGGTGCGCCATCTTTTAGGATCGTTACCGCGCAAACGGTTCACCTTGCCCGGTAAGCTCTCCACGCCCCGCATCGCCGGGTCGGGATTGGCGTCCACCAACCGCATTCGCGCCACTTGGGGCGTGGTCCGGTCTGGTGCTTCGAGTGTCCGTTCACCGCGCAGGCGGCGGTAGGGCAGGTCCAAGACCAACACCGCTTCCGTCGGCGTCAGAAATACCTGATACCCCAGTCCCCGCGCAAGAAAACGCGCTGAACCAGCGGCTTGCCCCCGGTTGGCTTCAAAAAACAGCGGCCACGCCCTTCGGTTTTCGACCACTCCGGGGCCGTCCTCGACCACTGGCGCGACCGCCATCTTCGCCAGACCTGACCCCGACCAACCGAGCAAACATATAATCACGATCCCCGGCAACCATGACAAATAACGCTTCATATCGGTATCCTCTCCTTTGTGCATATGTTCCATTTTCGATTTTAGACTCTTCCCCAAAATTGTCCAATTTTCGAAACACTCCGGTGCAGCGCGGCTCGATGGCGTGTCGCTTGACTTGAAGCTGCAAGGAATCTTTACTAAACACCTCGCTGCTCGAATTCGGGTAGCCCGTTGTCGGCGTCCCCCCGACATCGCTAAACTTTACAACTATCATTAAACCTTATTTCGTATCGTTGCCTTGTTTCGAACCCGACCCTTCCGCGTCGGACACCCCGTAATCTCCCAACTCGAATTCGCCATACGGAGCCCTGCACAGCCGTGGAACACACTTTATCTATCATCAAGCCCGACGCTGTCGCTCGAAACATCATCGGCAAAATTTATAGCCGTTTCGAGGAAGGACGACTGCAAATCGTCGCGGCCAAAATGGTTCGCCTGACCCACGAGCAGGCGGAAGTCTTTTATGCCATCCATCGCGAGCGCCCGTTTTACCAAGAGCTGATCGACTACATGACGTCCGGCCCCGTGATGGTTCAGGTGCTGGAAGGCGAAAACGCCATCGCCAGAAATCGGGAAATCATGGGCGCCACCGATCCCAAGAAGGCCGCGCCCGGCACCATTCGCGCCGATTTCGCCGAAAGCGTAACGAAAAACGCGGTGCACGGCTCCGATTCCCCGGAGACCGCCGCTCACGAGATCGCTTTCTTCTTCGGCCAGTTCGACCTGTGTCCGCACACCATCGTCTGAGCCCAAGCCCGCTTGACCGCCGTGAACATGGCCACCGCCAAAACCAATCTGCTCGATCTGAGTCGCCGCGATTTGGAGGCATTCTTCGTCGCGCTGGGCGAAAAGCCGTTTCGCGCTACCCAGCTCATGAAATGGCTTTATCACGAGCGCATCACCGATTTCGCCGCGATGACCAACCTGAGCAAGGTGCTGCGGGAGCGGCTGACCGAGCGCGCCGAAATCCGCCTACCCGAAGTGGTGCTAGATCGCGCCTCTCAGGATGGCTCCCACAAGTGGTTGATCCGGCTGGACAGCGGCAACTGCATCGAAACGGTGTTTATCCCCGAGCCAGATCGCGGCACGCTGTGCGTATCCTCGCAGATCGGCTGCCCGCTCGATTGCTCGTTTTGCGCCACGGCACAGCAGGGCTTCAACCGTAACCTGACCGTCGCCGAAATCGTCGGCCAGGTTTGGCTGGCCAGCCGGTCGCTGGGCGATGTCCGCAACGGCAATCGGATCATCACCAACATCGTGCTGATGGGCATGGGCGAACCGCTGCTGAATTTCGACAACGCAGTGAAAGCGACCGACCTGATGCAGGACGATCTCGGGTTTGGCATCTCCAAGCGTCGCGTGACGCTCAGCACCGCTGGCGTGGTTCCCGCCTTGTACCGGCTGCGAGAGGTATCCGAGGTCAGTTTGGCCGTTTCTCTGCACGCTCCAGACGATGCGTTGCGCGATGAACTGGTGCCGCTGAACCGCAAGTATCCCATCGCCGAATTGTTGGCGGCCTGCAAGCATTACATCGCCGACAAGCCCCATCGTCGCATCACCTGGGAATACGTGCTGCTGGACGGGGTCAACGATTCCGAGCAACATGCTCGCGCGCTAGCGGCGTTGCTCGAAAATATCCCCTCCAAGGTCAACCTGATTCCATTCAACCCATTTCCGGGTACGCGCTATCGCCGTTCCGAACCGGCCACCATCGCTCGCTTTCAGGCGGTGCTGACGGCTCGCGGTTTAACGGCCATCACCCGCAAAACCCGCGGCGACGACATCGCCGCCGCCTGCGGTCAACTGGCCGGACAGGTCCAAGCTCGGGGTCGTCGGCTGGAACGACTAGCGCAACTCGCCAGTTGAAGGACGTTTCGCCATGCGACCAGCAATCGCTCCCATCTTTCTATCCTTGGCGCTGCTGCTGACCGCCTGTGCCAGCACCAAGGACGAAGAGTTCAAGGAAAACGTTTCCGAGGCCAACTTCAAGTTGGGCATCGGCTACATGCAATCCGGCCATCTGGACGTGGCCACGGAAAAACTGCTCAAGGCCGTGCAATACAACGACAACTACCCGGAAGCCCACAACGCTCTTGGCGTTCTCTACGAGGAGATTCACGAATACGGCCCCGCCGAAACCCATTTCAAGCGTGCGATCGAATTAAAACCCGACTACACGCTGGCGAAGCTGAACTATGCGCGCCTCCTCTGCACCCGCGAACCGATCCGCACCGCCGAAGGCGAGAGCGAGTTTCAGAAAATTGCCGCCGATCCAACCAGCGCCGGGAGCGCCGCCGCCGATGCTTACGCCGGGCTGGGCGTTTGCGCCAACAAGCGCAACGATCCCGCTCAGGCCGAAACCTGGCTGCGCAAATCGCTGGACCAGAATTCCAACAATACCACCGCTCTGTACGAGTTGGCCGCACTCAGTCAAACTCAGGGCAAAACCCTACAGGGACGCGCCTTTCTGCAACGCTACCACAGCCAAACTCACCCCACGCCCCAAAGCTTGTGGCTGGGTTTCACGATCGAATCTTCTGCCGACGGTGATCCACAATTGCGCCGGGAGTACAGTGTCGTGCTGTCATCCCAGTTCCCGAACTCCGAAGAAGCCCAACGCCTCAAAAACCGGTAATGATATCTTCAAAGTTATAAACGGCGATGACCATATAACGGCGATGACTATGCTCAACGAAACCATATCCAATTTTGACCCATCGACCGAATCTGCCCGTGCCGACACGCAATCCTTGGGCGCTTGGCTCGCGCAGGCGCGCGCCGGCTACAATGTCGAGCAGCGCGATGCCGCCCGCCATCTCGGACTGAACCCAGCCATCATTCAGGCCATCGAAAACGACGATTTCGCGCAGCTTGGCCCCCCGGTGTTCGTTCGGGGTTATCTTAGCCGTTATGCCCGGCTCCTGAATCTGCCCGAGCAGGCGGTATTGGAGCGGTATCGGCTGCAATCGGGTTCCGGTCAAGAACCCCCTCCGCTAAAAGTGGTGCATCCGCTCCGGCGGCAAGCCCGGATTCGGGATTTGCGCGGCGTGTTTTACCTGTCTCTGGTGGTGGGCATCGCCTGGACCGCGATCCAAAACCTCGACGGCCTCGATCCCAGCCGTTTGCTCGCACTGTGGTCGGGTGGCGACAGCGACACGGCACAAACCTCTAGTCCAGCGATTACCGCTACCAGCCAAACCCAGTACCCGTTCCAATCTGCGCCTGGGGAGGCAACCACCGCCACGAAGCCTTCGACGCCCTCGCTGGTCAGCGACCCCCCTCCGGCCAGCACCAACCCCACCGTCCCCTCTCCCGGCACGACGAGCCCGGCGAGCCCGGCGAGCCCGGTCCCATCGGTTTCTCCCTCGCCGCCCAGCATCGCGCCTCCGGCATCGGGCGTCATCGCTACCACCATCCCCGCTGCCGCACCAGATCGAGAAGCCGGCGCAGGATCTTCTGCGCCCGAGGCCAGGCTTTTGCTGGAATTCAGCAACGATTGCTGGGTGGAAGTAAAGGACGCACAAGGCAACGTGCTCGCCAACGGCTTGATGAAAGCCAACAGCACCCACAATATTTCGGGATCTGCACCCTTTAAGGTGACGCTCGGCAACGCTCCCGCCGCCCGGATCATTTTGGATGATCGCTTGGTCGATACGGATTTCTATGTGCCCCGGCGCGGCACGGTCAGCCGCTTCACTCTAGATCGCGGCCAACCTTGACCAACCATCTCCAACCCGGTTCGGCGGCACCCTAAGTTTCACATCTGGACTCAAATTCATGGCCAAGCAGTTCCAAGCCGTTCGCGGCATGAACGATATTCTGCCCGGCGAATCGGCCCTGTGGCAGCGCCTCGAAGCAAGCGTGCGCGAGGTGCTCGCCGCCTACGACTATCGCGAAATCCGCCTGCCCGTCATCGAAAAAACCGAGCTGTTCGCCCGTTCGATCGGCGAGGTCACCGACATCGTCGAGAAGGAGATGTACACGTTTGCCGACCGAAACGGCGACAGCCTGACTTTGCGCCCCGAAGGCACCGCTGGCTGCGCGCGTGCCTGCATCGAACACGGCCTGCTGCATAACCAAACCCAGCGGTTGTGGTACGCCGGCCCGATGTTTCGTTACGAGAAACCCCAAAAAGGCCGCTACCGCCAATTTCATCAGGTCGGCGCCGAGGCTTACGGCATGGCCGGCCCCGACATCGACGCCGAATTGATCTGTCTGTCGGCGCGGCTGTGGCAACACCTGGGAATCCGCGACGTCGTTCTCCAAATCAACTCGCTTGGCTCCAGCACCGCCCGCGCCGCTTATCGCGAGCGGTTGGTCGCGTATTTCGCGGCACGGCGCGACGAATTGGACGAGGACAGCCAACGCCGGCTGGACACCAATCCGCTGCGGATACTGGACAGCAAAAACCCGGCCATGCAGGCGGTGATCGCGGAAGCGCCATCGCTGCTCGACCATCTCGACTCCGAATCTCGCGCCCATTTCGAAGAACTGAAAGCCTCGTTGAGCGCGGCTGGCATCGCCTACGACATCAATCCCCGGCTAGTGCGCGGCCTAGACTACTACTGCAAAACCGTGTTCGAATGGGTCACCGAAACGTTGGGCGCGCAAGGCACGATCTGCGCCGGTGGCCGCTACGACGGATTGATCGAGGAATTGGGCGGCCAAGCGGTGCCCGGCGTGGGCTTCGCGTTGGGCGTGGAACGGCTGGTCGCCATGCTCGCCGCCACCGGCCAAGTCGATGAACCGTTTCCGCACGCTTATCTGATCGCGGTCGGCGAGTCGGCCCGATGCCACGGTTTGGCCTTGGCCGAACACCTTCGCGATCAATTGCCGACGTTGCGGTTGCGGATGCACTGCGGCGGTGGCGGCTTCAAGGCCCAATTTCGCCGCGCCGACCACAGCGGTGCCCGCTTCGCGCTGATTCTGGGCGACGAAGAAGTCGCCGCCGACACGGTCGCCATCAAACCGCTGCGCGCAGCCGAGAACGGGCAGACCACCTTGCCAAGGGACCAGGTAGCCGCGTATCTGCGCGCGGCGATGCTGGCAGAACAACCTTAACCAACCGAACAACGCGCCCGAGGAAACCAGGCGATGGAACAATACACCGACGACGAACGCGTCGAGGACCTAAAAAAATGGTGGAAGGAAAACGGTACCAGCATCATCGTCGGCATCGCGCTTGGATTGATCGCGATTTTCGGCTGGCAGTACTGGAACTCTTACCGCAACGCCAAGGCGGAACAAGTTTCCAAAGCGTATGACGCTTTCGTCGCGGCGGCGGAAAAACCCGATGCCGAGCAAGCCCGGCAAAGCGGACAGGCTCTTCTGGCCGAGTTTCCGAAATCGCCCTATGCCGCATTGACGGCGCTGCGATTGGCCAAGCTGGCGCTAGACGGCAGCGACACCGCGACCGCGACCCAGCGGCTGGAATGGGTCATCGACAACGCCAAACTCGACGAACTCAAAGACATCGCCCGATTGCGCCTGGCGCGGCTGCTGTTCGCCGCCGGCCGGCCGGAGGACGCCGAACAGCAACTGGCGCGAGTCGCGACCGCCAGCCTGACGGCCGAGCGCGAGGAATTGCGGGGCGATCTGGCCCTGGCCGGCAACGACCCGACCAAAGCCCGAACCGCCTATACTGCCGCTCTGACGGCGGGCGGCGGCAATTCGATGTTGCAGCTCAAGCTGGATAACCTCGCTCCGCCGAGCACCGAATCGGTCGTCGTCGCGCCGGCCGCCCCCCCGGCCGCAACCCAACCCGAACCGCCTAAACCGTCTACCCCGGTCGAACCGGCACCTGCCGAATCCGCACCCGCTTCGGCGACACCGCCCGCGCAGCTCAACGCTCCAACCGAACCGGCCGCGCCGGCTGCGCCCAGCGACTCCTCCCAAATGCCCGCCGAAGCCGCATCTCCCCGGGCGGCAACCGAACCGACTCCCGCGCCATCCGCCGACACCCCACCATCGCCGACCGCCGCCGAAACGGCCCCAATCCCGGCCCCAACCTCCCCTCCCACTTCATCGGGTCAATGATCATGATGCGTCGTGCACTCCCGCTTTTACTGCTCGTTTTGAGCGCTGGCTGTAGCTGGCTTGGCGGCTGGTTCGGTAGCTCCGACAGTTCGATCCGACCGGCCGAACTGAAACCCGTTGCCTCGGCGGTCAACGTCCAGCAGCTTTGGGAAGCCAAGGTCGGAGCCGGCACCGAAGGCCAGTTCTTCCGGTTGATCCCGGCGCTGGCGGACGGGCGGATTTACGCCGCCAGCCACGACGGTACGGTTCTGGCGCTCGACGCCCTCAGCGGCCAACGGCTGTGGGAAACCGACACCAAGCTGCCGATTTCCGGCGGCGTCGGCCTGAGCGAGAAGGAGCTGGTGCTGGTCGGCACCGACAAAGGCCAAGTGGTGGCCTTGCAGCAGCGGGATGGCCAAGAGGCTTGGCGCGCGACGGTATCCAGCGAGGTGCTGGCCCCGCCGCGCGCCGCCAGAGGCATCGTCGTGATTCGCACCGGAGACGGTAAATTCACCGGTCTCGACGCCCGCTCCGGAGAGCGGCGCTGGGTTTCCGCCCACGCCTTGCCCGCGCTCAGCCTGCGCGGCAACTCGGCGCCGGTGCTGATCCAAAACCTGGTGATCGCTGGCTTGGAGACCGGCAAATTGTTGGTGTTATCCCTAGACAAGGGACTGCCGCTGACCGAAAAAACCATCGCTCCACCGCGTGGCCGCACCGAAATCGAGCGGCTGATCGACATCGATTCCGAACCCAAGGCTTTCGGCGAGACGCTTTATCTGGTGGCCTATCGCGGCAGCGTCACCGCCATCGACATGCGCAGCGGCAACCCAGTCTGGAGCCGCGCCCTGTCCAGCTACGCCGGGCTCGACGTGGACACCCAGCAAGTTTACGTCAGCGATGATGCCGACGCCGTGCTGGCACTGGACCGGCGAGATGGCGGCACGCTTTGGAAACAGGCCGAACTGAGCGGTCGCCGTCTAACCGCTCCGGTCGCCACCGACGATTACGTCGTCGTCGGCGATTTCGAGGGTTATTTGCACTGGCTGAACAAGAGCGACGGCCGGATCGTCGGCCGGATCCGCGCCGCCGGCAAAGAAATCATCGCCCCACCCATCGCGGCCGGTAACATCGTGTTCGTGTACGGCAAAAACGGCTCGTTGGGCGCTTTCCGGGCTGGCGGCTGAGTCCGCCTTCCGCTTCTCCAACTCGCTCCCCGCCCTCCGGAGAGCGAGGAGCGGCGGCCGGCAACCGCCATGCTGGATCAACTCGTCACCGTCTTCGTGACCTTTCTGGTCGTGATCGACCCGATCGGCGTCGCGCCAATTTTCTCGGCGCTAACCCGGGGCGGCAGCGAGCAGTACCGGCGGCGCATGGCGCTCAAAGGTACCTGCATCGCCACCCTGATCGCATTGTTCTTCTTGTTTACTGGCGATGCCCTGCTCCGTTTCCTGGGCATCAGTCTGGCCGCGTTTCGGATCAGCGGCGGCATTCTGCTCTTCTTGCTCGCCATCGACATGGTGTTCGCCCGGCCTTCCGGCCTGCGCTCGACCACGGTGCGAGAGCAGGAAGAGACCCAGTACAAAGACGATATCTCGGTGTTCCCGCTGGCTTTTCCCCTGCTGGCTGGCCCCGGTACCCTGACCACCATCCTGCTGCTCGCCAGCGGCTTGCGCCCGCGAGAGCAACCGCTGGTGTTTTTTGGCCTGCTGGGTGCGTTGCTCGGCGTGCTGCTTCTGACCCTGTCGACTCTGTTGCTGGCCTCGCAACTGATGAAGCTGCTCGGCGAAACCGGCGCCAACGTCGTCGACCGATTGTTGGGCGTGATCCTGGCGGCACTGGCGGTGCAATTCGTGCTCGAAGGGTTGCGCGCCGGCCTGTTCGGCGCCTGATGGTCTTCTGCCGTGCCCGACTCGATTTTGCGGATCGCCGTTCCCTCGCCACGGTACCGAATATTCGATTACCTGCCGCCACCGGACTGCAATCCAGCTATCCTGCGGCCGGGCGTGCGCGTGCGCGTACCGTTCGGCCGGCGGCAAGCAATCGGCTTTCTGGTTGAAATCAGCGATCGAACCGACGTAAATCCCGATGCGCTGCGGCCGGCGCAAACAGTACTCGACACCGAACCGGTGCTGCCCGCCGACGTGCTGGCGTTGCTGCATTGGGCGCAGCGCTACTATCACCATCCTCTTGGCGAGGTGTTCGCTGCAGCTCTGCCCGTCCTGCTGCGCCACGGCGAACCGGCAACCCCGCCGGCGCAGGCTCCACGATGGCGGATCGCCGCCGCTGGCCAAGAGGCGCTTGCGACCGCTTCCAATTTGCGCCGCGCTCCCGCTCAACGATTGCTGCTCGATCATCTGGCGGACCATCCCGGCGGCGTCCTCGCCGAATCGCTGCGCTCCGTGGTACGCGATGCGACTACTACCTTGCGTGCGCTACGCGCAAGAGGGTGGGTGGAATCAATCTCGCCAGCGGCGGCAGCGACTCCGTCGAGCCAGATCCCGGCCAGCCAGTCGATACCCGCTTTGAACGACGCCCAAGCGGCGGCGGTCGCTGCGGTGACGGCGGAGCTGGGCCGCTTTCGGGTTTTCCTGCTGGAAGGCATCACCGGCAGCGGCAAAACCGAAGTCTATCTCCGCCTTATCGAAACGGTGCTGGCGCACGGGCGGCAGATTTTGGTGCTGGTACCGGAAATCGGTCTGACCCCGCAATTGCTGGCCCGCTTTCGCGAGCGGCTGCAGAAACCGCTGGCAACGCTGCATTCTGGCCTCGGTGATCGGGAACGGCTGAACGCTTGGCTGCAAGCGCGCGACGGAACCGCCGGGGTCGTGGTGGGAACCCGGTCGGCGGTGTTCGCCCCGGCGCAAAACCTGGGCCTTATCATCGTTGATGAAGAGCACGATCCTTCCTTCAAACAACAGGATGGTTTCCGCTACCACGCCCGCGATCTGGCAGTGATTCGAGGCCAGCAACTCGGCATTCCAGTAGTGTTGGGCTCGGCCACGCCCGCGCTGGAAAGCTGCCACAACGTTCAGCGCGGACGCTATCGGCTGCTGAGCTTGCCGGAACGGGTCGGCGGCGGCGGGGAACCGCCCATCGAAATTCTGGACATGCGCCGTCAGCCGCTGATCGATGGACTATCGCGGCCGCTGCTGGAGCGGGTTCGACTCCATCTTGCCCGCGACGAACAGGTGTTGCTGTTCCTCAACCGGCGCGGTTTTGCCCCGGCCTTGTTTTGTCACGAGTGCGGCTGGCTGAGTCAGTGCCGGCATTGCGACGCCCGCATGACGCTACACCTGCGCCAGCATCGGTTGATCTGCCACCACTGTGGCGACAACCGGCCGATAGATATCGCCTGCCCGATTTGCGGCAGCGTGGACTTGCGGGCGCTCGGCCACGGCACCGAACGCCTCGAAACGGCGCTGCGACACGAATTCTCCGACGTCGGTATCGCCCGTATCGACCGGGACAACACCCGGCGACGCGGTCGATTGGAATCCCTGCTGGCGGACGTTCGCAACGGCGAACGCCGCCTGCTGATCGGAACCCAGATGCTGGCCAAGGGCCATCACTTTCCCGACGTCACTCTGGTCGGCATCGTGGACGCCGATCAAGGGTTATACGGTATCGATTTTCGTGCTGGCGAGCGAATGGCTCAGTTGATCCTCCAAGTCGCTGGCCGCGCCGGACGTGCCGATAAGCCAGGAACGGTCATCATCCAGACTCACCACCCCGACCACCCCCTGTTGCGGGGCTTGGTTTCGCGAGGTTATCCGGCCTTCGCGGCGGAGGCTTTAGCGGAACGACAAAGCACGCTGCTACCCCCCTTCGCCTATCAGGCGTTGTTGCGGGCGGACGCTGCCGATCCGGAACAGGTCACCGCTTTTCTGCGCGTTGCGCGAGCGCTGGCAGAGCCCGTCGTCGACGGCGTGGAACTGCTGGGACCGGCCCCCGCGCCGATGGAACGGCGTGCGGGCCGCTATCGGGCTCAACTCTTGTTGCAAGCCGCGCAACGCCACGAACTTCATCGTTTGCTCGATCTTTGGCTCCCGCACTTGCGGGACCGGCATAGCGATCACCGCGTTCGGTGGTCGCTGGACGTCGATCCGATGGAACTTTATTGAATCGAACGCTGGCCAACGGTCAGCATTCCATTTTGCAGGCGATGCGACCCGAGCTGGCTTTCCACGTCGTTTGCCCTGATCGCGAGGGCCTTTTCCCACAATCGATTCGCAAAAACTTCAAGCGATTGCAAATTTCTCGAATCGCAAAACCTTTACTTGACGATGGATGCTACTAGACTTTGTGTGCTTGTGATTTTTTTGCATAGCCAACCAACCACTAAAGAACGTGACGGGAATCGGTCGTTCCGGGTAGTCCGCTCGGCAAGCCAAGGCCGCTGGCAACGGCACCAAAGCACGAGCCCAGGCCGATTCGCGATCACGCCGTCATCCACCCCTGTTCTTGGGAAAAAACGATGCAACAAGACCTAGTGCACAAGGTGAAAAGCAATCCCAAATACCACGAACTGGTCTCCAGCCGATCCAAGTTCGCTTGGACCATGTCCGCTCTAATGCTGGTGATCTATTACGCTTTTATTCTGACCATCGCCTTCAACAAATCGGTGATGGCCACTCCTTTGAGCGAAGGCGCCACCATGACCGTCGGCATCCCGGTCGGCGTGGCGGTGATCGTCTCGGCATTTGTCCTGACCGGCATCTACATTCGCCGGGCCAATGCCGTTTTCGATAAGCTCACCCGCGAAATCAAGGAGGAAGTGCTATGAATTTTCTGAAGCACCTATTCCCCGCATTCCTCCTGATGTTTGTCGCAGGCGGCGCCCTCGCGGCGGGCGCCGATGTCGGAGAAGTCAAGAAGCAGGCACTTAATGTTCCTGCCATCATCATGTTCCTGGTGTTTGTTGCCTTCACCCTGTTCATCACGTACTGGGCAGCGCAGCGCACCAAGACCGCCAAGGATTTCTACGCCGCCGGCGGCGGTATCACCGGCTTCCAGAACGGTTTAGCCATTGCCGGCGACTATATGTCCGCTGCCTCGTTCCTGGGCATTTCCGGCTTGGTGTTCCTGAACGGCTACGACGGGCTGATTTTCTCGGTGGGCTGGCTGGTCGGCTGGCCGATCATCATGTTCCTGATCGCCGAACAGCTCCGTAACCTGGGCAAGTACACTTACGCCGATGTGGTCTCCTATCGCTTCGAACGGGTACCGATGCGGACCCTAGCGGCCACTGCCGCACTGATCGTGGTGGTCCTGTATCTGATCGGCCAGATGGTCGGTGCCGGCAAGTTGATTCAGGTGCTGTTCGGTCTGGATTACACCTATGCGGTCATCATCGTCGGCGTCCTGATCATCATGTACGTCACCTTCGGCGGCATGCTGGCCACCACNNACCTGGGTGCAGATCATCAAAGCTGGCTTACTGCTGACCGGCGCGACCATCATCGCTTTCGGCGCGCTGTATCTTGCCTCGGACGGCACCATGAGCCCCGAGCGGATGTTCCAGAAAGCAGTCGAAGTGCATCCCAAAAAAGGGGCGATCATGGGACCAGGCGCTTTGGTGAGCGACCCGATCGAGGCGATCTCGCTGGGGCTGGCCCTGATGTTCGGCACCGCNNTTCTACATCTTGACCTTCCTGATGGGCTTCGGCGCCATCGTGTTGTTGACCGGCCACCCCGAGTTTGCCGATCCCTCCGCGGTCGGTGGCATCAAAGGCGGTCAGAACATGGCGGCGGTCAACCTGTCGGCGGCGGTGGGCGGTAACCTCCTGCTCGGCTTCATCTCCGCAGTCGCCTTCGCGACGATCTTGGCAGTGGTTTCCGGCCTGACTCTGGCCGGCGCCTCGGCCATTTCCCACGACCTGTACGCCAACGTGTTCGCGCACGGTCGCAGCTCCGAGCAGCAAGAAGTGTTCGTCTCCAAGATCGCCACCATCGTATTGGGCATCATCGCCATCCTGCTGGGCATCGCCTTCGAGAAGCAGAACATCGCCTATCTGGTGGCTCTGACCTTCTCGGTAGCAGCCAGCGCCAACTTCCCGATCCTGCTGATGTCGATCTACTACGGCAAGATGACCACCCGCGGCGCGCTGATCGGCGGCTGGTTGGGTCTGATCACCGCCACCGTGCTGGTGATCGTCGGCCCGACGGTGTGGACGGAGATCCTGAAGCTCGGCGATCCGATCTTCCCGTACAAGTATCCGGCGTTCATCTCGATGACTATCGCCTTCCTGGGAATTTGGATCGGCTCGATGCTGGACGGCAGCGAGCGTGCCAAGAAGGAACACGAAGCCTTCGAGGCGCAGGACGTGCGCTGCCAGACCGGCATCGGCGCTGAGGGTGCGGCCAGCCACTGACCGGTCCCGGCCCAGCGGGAGGCTATCGCCATGGCGATCCTCCCGCCGGTTTCGGATTTGCTAAACTAAATCCCCCTTCGGTTACACCGCAAGGGGGTTTTCTTTGGACGCAACCGGATGGAACAGCCGTGGCCGCCTCCGACTACCTGGACCAAAAAACTTTCCTCGCCCACCTGCTCCCTTTCGGCCAGTTGCCCGAACCGGAACTAGAAAAGCTTGCTAGGAACATGACGGTCGGTCACTACCGTGCCGGCGAGGTGCTGCTGAAGGCCGGCGAACGGCCAGCCTATCTTTTTATCGTCATCGACGGCTCGATCTGGGAAATTGATGGCGAGGTGCCGGTTCCGCTCGACGTTCCCGGAAACGATCCCGCAGTCGTCCGTCAAGGCGAGCGCTCGCTGATGTGCGTGACGTCGTTTTACGCGGCCGAAGACGCCCTCGATGCCCAAGCGCTGCTGGAAGGCACCAGCAAGCACAGCTTCGTAGTCGCCGAACCGGCCCGTTGCTTCCGCCTGCCTCGGGAAATTTTTCTGCAAACCGTCCGCAGCAATCCGGAGTTCGCCCATTTTTACGATCGCAAGATCTCGCAACGACTGGCGGCGCGGCCCGATTCCGAAAGCGTGCAGGAACTCTCCGCGTTCACGGTCGCCAAGATCCGGGACGTCTACGTTCACCCACCGACCTACGTGGCCGCCGACGCCAGCATTCACGAAACCGCCGTGGCGATGAAAGCGCACAAAACCAATTCGGTCCTGGTCCACTGCGGCGACGAAATCGGTATCGTGACCGCCACCGATCTGCGGGAGGCCGCCATCATCCAGCGGCGGTCGCTGGATGCACCGGTCGGCACACTAGCGACTTACGACCTGATCGGAATGGAGCTGGATGATTTTCTGTTCAACGCCTTGCTGCAGATGACCCGCCACAACGTCAACCGGCTGGTCATCCGGGAAGGTACAACCGTTCACGGCATCCTCGAACAGATCGACTTGCTGAGCTACCTTTCCAACCATTCGCACCTGATCGCTTTACAAATCGAGCGTGCGCATTCCAGAGAGGAACTGAAATGGGCCAGCCGCGATTTGGTCAACGTCATCCGCGATCTGCACGGCAAGGGCATCAAGATCCGCTACATCATGCAGTTGGTCTCCGAACTGAACAAGAAGGTGCTGCAAAAGCTGTTCGAACTGCTGGTCCCATCGGAAGTGGTAGACAACTCTTGCCTATTGGTGCTCGGCAGCGAAGGACGCGAAGAACAGGTACTCAAGACTGACCAGGACAATGCCCTGATCCTACGCGACGATTTTTCTCATCCCGATTTGGATCGAATCGCCGCAGAATTCACCGAAAGCCTGCTCGATTTCGGCTATCCTCGCTGTCCCGGCAACATCATGGTCGTGAATCCGTACTGGACCAAATCGGTCGCAGCGTTCAAGGAATCGCTGTTTCAATGGATCGTCCACCCTGCCTCCGACTCTTTCCTGCAGTTCGCCATTTTCTGCGACGCCAAGGCGGTGGCCGGCGATGAAAACCTGCTCCGGCACGTCAAGGATCGGATGTATCGCTTGCTCGGCGACCACCGCTCCTTCTACGGCCAGTTCGCCAAAACGACGGTCGCGTTCGAAACGCCGCTGGGTTTTTTCACCAATTTCGTGCTTGAGAAAAATCGCGATGAATTGGATATTAAAAAGGGTGGTATCTTCCCCATCGTCCACGGCGTTCGCAGCTTGGCTTTGGAGTACCGCCTGCCGCAAACCAACACCATCGAGCGAATTACCGCCTTAAGCCAGCGCAACTTGTTCCAGCCGTCTTTCGGGATCGAATTGATCGAGGCGTTCACGTTCATGTCCACGCTGCGGACCAAAGCCGGGCTGCAAAAAATCGAGCAGGGGCTATCGCAGGATAATTACTTGAATCCAAAAGAACTCAATAAGCTGGAGCGAGAACTGTTGCGCGACTCGCTCAAGATCGTCAACGAATTCAAAAAGTTTATCGCTTATCACTTCAAGCTCGGCATGATCAGTTGATCGAACCTCCGCATAAGGCTTTCCCTTGAAAACGCATCTGCAAGCTCTCGTCACTCAAGCCCTCCAACATCTGCTCGGGGAGGGCTTGTTGTCCGGCGCCGTGCCGACGGACGTTCCGATGGAACGCGCCCGCGATCGGAATCACGGCGATTTTGCCAGCGCCATCGCGCTCATGCTGGCGAAAGCGGCCGGCCGCAAACCTCGCGAACTGGCCGAGCGCATCGTCGCCGCACTTCCCGGTTCCGATCACGTCGCCAAAGTGGAAATCGCCGGTCCCGGTTTCATCAACTTTTTCTTGGCACCGACCGCCTATCGTGCGGTGGTCGAGCAGATCCTCGATCGCGGAAACGCTTTCGGCCGGGGCGAGCTTGGCGCCGGCCGACGGGTGCAAGTGGAGTTCGTCTCCGCCAATCCGACCGGTCCGCTGCACGTCGGCCACGGTCGCGGCGCCGCCTTCGGCGCTACCGTCGCCAACTTGCTGGATGCCGTCGGCTACCAAGTTCATCGCGAATATTACGTCAACGATGCCGGTCGGCAGATGAACATCCTCGCCGTCAGCATCTGGCTACGCTATCTCGAACACTGCGGCGAACGGCTCCAGTTTCCCAGCAACGGCTACCGGGGCGATTACGTGCGCGCCATCGCCGCCCGCATTTACGCCGAGCATGGCGGTGCCTACGTCATGCCGGCGGCGCGGGTGTTCAAAAACTTGCCCCAGGACGATATCCAAGACGAGGCCGGCAATCTCGTCACCGTCGGTGACAAAGAAGCGCATATCGATGCTCTGGTCGAGCGCGCCAAGACTTTATTGGGCAACCACCGTTACCGCTTTATCTTCGATCTGGGTCTGAACACGATTCTCGACGACATTCGCGACGACCTGCGAGAATTTGGCGTGGTGTACGAGAAGTGGTATTCGGAACGCACTCTGGAAGCGAGCGGCGCGGTCGAAAAGGCGATCGACCGGCTACGCGACGCCGGCTACGTTTACGAGCAGGATGGGGCATCGTGGTTTCGCTCCAGTGCCTTCGGCGACGAAAAGGACCGGGTGGTGCGACGGGAAAACGGCCAAACCACCTATTTCGCCTCCGATATCGCCTACCATCTGGAAAAATTCGAACGCGGTTTCGATCTGGTGATCGACGTGTGGGGCGCCGATCATCATGGCTACATCCCCCGAGTCAAGGCCGCCCTACAGGCGATGGGCGAAAACCCCGACCGGTTGGCCGTTCTGCTGGTACAGTTCGCCATTCTCTATCGCGGCGGCGAACGGGCACAGATGTCCACCCGCTCCGGCGAGTTCGTGACCTTGCGCGAGCTGCGGCGGGAAGTCGGCAACGATGCCGCCCGCTTCTTTTACGTGATGCGCAAAAGCGAGCAACACCTGGATTTCGACCTCGATCTAGCCAAATCGCAGTCCAAGGATAATCCCGTATACTACGTGCAGTATGCGCACGCCCGGGTATGCAGCGTGCTGAGGCAATTGCGCGAAAAAGAACTGTCTCGCGACGAGGCGCGCGGCCGGGCTCACTTGGCGCTGTTGACCGAACCGCACGAGGAGCTTTTGCTGGTTGCGTTATCCCGTTATCCGGAGGTGGTCGAAGCGGCCGCCCTCAACCACGAACCGCACCAGTTAGCCCATTATCTGCGGGAATTGGCCAACGCCTTTCACGCTTACTACAACGAACACCGGGTCCTGGTATCGGACGACGCGCTGCGCGATGCCCGGCTCAACCTGAGCTTGGCCACGCGGCAGGTCATCAAAAACGGTCTCGCCCTGTTGGGCGTTTCGGCTCCGGAGGTCATGTGAGCATCCGACGCGACTACAAACCCGCCTCGACCTGGCAGCGCCGTCGCCAAGTCGTGCGCCGGCACGGCCTGTTGGTGATCACGCTGGTCCTGATCGGCCTGTTTGCTGGCTTGCTGGCCTATATCAGGCAGGGCGGTCAACCATCGCCCTCTGCCGCGACCGCGCCGGCCACGCCAGCTCGACCGCCTGTTTCTGCCGCGCCGGCGATGCCAAAACCCCCGGCTCAGGCTGTACCGGCCCAAACCGTGCCGACGCCGGCCGGACCCAAATACGACTTCTACACCGAACTGCCCAAGCGGCAGATCGAGATTCGGCGAGGAGAAGCCAAGCCGCAAAGCGCACCACCGACGCAACCCAACCGGACCCAGCCAGCGGCCGAACCGCTCCGCAAGCCAGCGGCTCCAAAGAAGAATACGGCGACGCCGACTGTGGCCGCGGCCGGCACCAGCACCGCCAAGCCAGTCAAGCAACCACGATCTTCGAGCCCGCCGTCCCGCACGGTTTCGCCGCCATCGCCTGTCACGCGCCCGCCGATTGCCGCGCAAACGGATTAAGAAATCGCCACTGCAACCCCTCGTTCTCTTGAAAGGAGACGGTTTGGAAGAAAGGGCAACATCGTTTCGCGGCGGCCAAACAACGTTCGATCCCACGGCTGATGGATTATCGCCATGAACCTTCCCGACATTGTCCGGACTTACCTGGATCGGCAGCAACTTCCCTACCGGTTGATCCCCTACCGATCCAACGAAACACCCGGCCAAGCGGCGGAGAGGCTCGATATCCCCGTCCGCCGGGTAGTGCGCACCGCGCTGCTGAAAGATGCGGCTGGGCCGATCATGGCCGTTTTGCCGTATAACCATATCCTGGATTTTTCGATGTTATGTCGGCTTCTGCAGCGCGAACTGGAACCGCTCGACGGCAGCGAAGCCACTCGCTTCTTCCAAAGCCACGGCTGCAAACCGGAGTCTCGCCCGCCTTTACCGGCCGTTTTTGGCATACCCGCCCTAGTCGATACCAGCTTGGCCGCAACCGGCGGCGGCGAGATTTATATTTATTTCGAGGGCGGCGGCGACAGCCTTGTGGAGGTGCGAAGCGACGACTTCCACAAATTGCTCGACCAAGCGCGCTGGGAACGCTTCGCGATTCCGACGAACGATCTCGATTTCCTGGGCAGCCACCAGACGCTTACGCCGCACAATTTGTCTAGCCTCACCAACCGATACACGCCAGCGCAATTGCATGCGGGAACCGAATCTATCGCCGAACTGCCGCCCATGCCGCAAGCCGTGCAGGAACTGCTGGCCTTGCGCGCCGCTCCACACGCCGACGTTCAGGAGGTCATTCGTTTCGCCGAACGAGACACCACCCTCGCCGCCCAGGTCGTTTACTGGGCGCGCGTTCCGCTCAACGGCCATCATGGCATGGTGGATTCGTTGCAAACCGCCATCGAGCAGGTTTTGGGACCGAAAAACTCGATCAGCCTGATGCTGGGTTCCAGCATGGGCCAAGGCTTTCGCGTACCCGTCGATGGACCGGTCGGATTGCAGGCTCTCTGGCAACACAGCGTTTACTGCGCTGCCCTGGTCGGCGAACTGGTCAAAATCTTACCCGAACCGCCGTGCGTCGATCCGGAATTGGCGTACTTATGCGGGCTCTTGCACGATTTTGGCTATTTGGTGCTCGGCCATACCCTCCCGGCCCGTTTCTTTCTGCTCAACCGGTTTCTGGCCGTCAACCGGCACGCACCGATAATCGACGTGGAACGGTATGTCATGGGAGCCGAGCACTGGCAAATCGGCGCCTGGCTCATGCAGTCCTGGAATCTGCCAGAGGAGGTCATCGCGGCCGCGCGCTGGCACCATCGCGAGGACAGCACGCATCCTCACGCCGAATACTCCAACTTGGTGCTGATCGCCAACCGGTTGCTGCATTACGTCGGCCTGGGGGAGGAGCACAATAACCGGCTGCCCGCGCTGGCCATGTTCATGCTCGGCATTACCCGCGACCAGGCGATGATGGCGGTGGAACAAATCCACTCCAACATGGCGGAACTGGACAGCCTGTGCGCGGTGCTGCCGCTGCCTCCAGAAACTTGAGGCGGCTAACCATCGAAGCGGCGGGGAACGCGCGGGAGAGGCCACCGCGCCCGATCAGGGTTCCAGGTAGGTAAAACCGCTCAATCCCGCTGCCAGCTCCGCCAGATAAGCAGTCCGCCGCGCCGCATCGAGATCGGCGGCCTCGATCTTGTCGCGATAGGCCGCCAGCAGAGCCTCCGGCTCGAAGCGCACGTAACGCAACAGATCGGCCACGGTATCGCCGTGGGACGGCTCGATCAGCCGATAACCGCCGTCCTCGGTCAACTCCACGTTGACCGCTGCGGTATCGCCGAACAGGTTGTGCATGTCGCCGAGAATTTCCTGGTATGCGCCCAACAGGAAAATTCCCAGCAAACACGGTTGGCCGGCCCGGTAAGGCGGGAGCGGCAGGGTGGTCTCCACGCCCTCCCCGTCCACGTAACGATCAATGCAACCGTCGGAATCGCAGGTTAGATCCTGTAGCACCGCCCGGCAGATTGGCGGCTCGGTCAAACCCTGTAGCGGCAGGATCGGGAAAATTTGATCCAGCGCCCACACGTCCGGCATCGACTGGAACACCGAGAAATTCAGGAACAGTTTCTCGGCCAGCTTGTCGTTCAGTTCGTCCAGCAGTTCGCGATGGGCGCGAGCGGCGGGATTGAGCAGCGGTTGCAGCTTGCGGCAGATGGCGAAATATAGTTGCTCGGCACGGGCGCGCTGCTCCAGCCCCAGCACGCCGTGCAGGTACAGGTCGCGCGCTTCGGCCAACCAGCGGGCGGCATCGTGGCAAGCCTCCACCGCCGACCCGCGCGAAACGGTCCGGTATACCTTCCAAAGGTTATGAAGAAGCAAAGGATCGCCAGTTCCCGGGACGGGCGGCAACTGACCGCCTGGTGCTGGTTCGCGGTCGATCACCTCGGTGATCAGCACGGCGTGATGGGCGGTCAAAGCCCGCCCCGATTCGCTAAACAGATGCGGATGCGGCAGGTTCTGCTCGGTGCAGACTTCCCACAGCGCGTAGACCACGTTGTTGGCATATTCCCCCACGCTGTAGTTCATCGAACAATCGCTGCGCGAACCGGTCCCCTCGTAATCCACTCCCAGTCCACCGCCGACATCCACCCATTTTAGGCGGGCGCCTAGCCGCCACAGCTCGGCGTAGTGGCGCCCCACTTCTCGCAAACCGCGCCGAATGTCGTGGATATTGGCGATTTGCGAGCCCAAATGCGCATGCAACAGGATCAAGCTATCCAGCATTCCCTGTTTTCGCAACTGCCAAATAGCTTCTAATACTTGGCTAGCGGACAAGCCGAACTTGGATTTTTCTCCCCCTGTGTTCTGCCACTTGCCGGCTCCAATCGAGGTCAAGCGCACCCGTATCCCCAGTTGCGGCAACACGTCGAGCCGGCGCGACTCCTCGATAACCAGGTCCAATTCGGATAGTTTTTCGACCACGATGAATAGATTGAGCCCCAACCGCTGGCCGATCAGCGCCAAGCGGATGTATTCGCGGTCTTTATAGCCGTTGCAAACCACGACTCCACCCGGTTGGGACAGGCCCAGCACCGCCATCAGTTCCGGCTTGCTACCCGCTTCCAGGCCAACTCGCGATCCGCCGTGGCGGACGATCTCGCTCACCACATGCCGCTGCTGGTTGACTTTGATCGGATAGACGGCGGTGTAACGGCCTTGGTAGTTCATTTCGCCGATGGCTGCGGCGAAAGCGTCGCACAAGGTATCGACCCGGTCGTGCAGAATGTGGCTGAACCGCGCTAACACCGGCAACCCGTAACCGAGACTCCGCATCTCCCCAGCCAAGGCAGATAGTTCGATCCCCGGATGGTTTGTCCGACGCGGCGACCGTACTCGCGCCTGGCCCGCGTCGTCGATCTCGAAGTAGCCGCCCCCCCAGCGAGCGGTATTGTATACTTCGCGCGCCTGGGCTACGGTCCAAGCGGGCTGCGGCTGCCGCATGTCGTTCACTGCCGTTCATCCTCCGCCAGAAAGGGCTCGACGTGACGCTGGATCATACTTGGTTTTCCGAAACCCACCCCGCGACGGGTTCCGCTTTTTCGCTCAAGCTCAAAGGCAAGTTACACGAGGTCCAAAGTCCTTATCAGCGCGTTGCGGTTTACGCCACCGAAGCGTTCGGCAACCTGATGACGATCGATGGCTACATTATGCTGACCAGCCGCGACAATTTCGTGTATCACGAAATGATGGTGCATCCGGCGCTGTTCACCCATCCGGATCCGAAGCGCGTGCTGATCGTCGGCGGCGGCGACTGCGGTACCCTGCGGGAAGCGCTCAAGCACCCGGGCGTCGAGACCGCAACCCAAGTCGATATCGACGAGGAAGTCACCCGCGCCGCCGAACGCTATTTCCCGGAACTGTGCGAAGCCAACGCCGATCCACGGGCACAATTGCGTTTCGACGATGGTCTTGCCTGGGTCAAGAACGCCGAACCGGCCAGCTACGATGTCATCATCGTGGACAGTACCGATCCGATCGGGCCCGCCGAAGGTCTATTCGCCGAACCGTTTTTTCGCGACTGCCACCGGGCGTTGCGCGCGGATGGCGTGTTGGTCCAACAAAGCGAGTCGCCTCTGTTCCATCTCAGCAGCATCCTCGTACCGCTGCACCGGAATCTGCGCGCCACCGGCTTCGCCGACGCCCAAACCCTGCATTTTCCGCAGTGCGTTTACCCGTCCGGGTGGTGGACCGCCACGCTCGCTCGCAAGAGCGGCCGGGTCGCCGATTTTCGCGAAGCCGATGCCACCGCCAAACCGTTCGCCACCGAATACTACAATGCCGAGATTCACCGTGCCGCCCTGGCCACGCCGGAGTTCGTGCGCCGCGCACTGACCGAACTCGCCTGAATCGACCGAATCCGCCGCTCCAAAAAACGAGGGCGGAGCCAACGCCCCGCCCCGTCGTCGGTTGCGCCTCGCGGCGCGATTCGCGCTACAGCGCGCCAGGACCGATTTCGCCGGTGCGAATCCGGATTGCACGCTCCAGGTCGTAGATGAAAATTTTGCCGTCGCCGATCTTGCCGGTGTTGGCGGTGGAACAGATCGCCTCCACCACTTTGTCCACCAGACCGTCGTCCACGGCGATTTCCAGCTTGACCTTCGGCAGGAAATCCACCACGTACTCGGCGCCCCGATACAGTTCGGTATGGCCCTTCTGGCGGCCAAAGCCCTTGACTTCGGTCACGGTGATGCCTTGCACGCCGATACCCGACAGGGCCTCCCGCACATCGTCCAACTTGAACGGTTTGATGATTGCAGTGACTAGCTTCATGGATGCCCTCTAGCGTTCGCCTAATCCAAAATTAAAGCCCGTGCGGGAATATACCGAAATCCACGACCGCATGCGACGTTGGACGACGGCACCCCCCCCGCAACATGCCGTCCATCGCTTACCGTCACAGATTGTAGCCACGTTCGTCGTGCAAAGCGATGTCCAGACCCTCGGTTTCCTGTTCCTCGGTCACCCGTAACCCGATCACCACATCCACGATTTTCAAGATCACGAAGCTCAAGACGCTGGAATACACGACGGTGAACAGCACGCCCTTGGTCTGAATCCACAACTGGGCACCGACAGATATGCCTTCGGCCAGACCCTTGCCACCCAAACTAGCGTCGGCGCACAAGCCGGTCAGAATGGCGCCGATGATACCGCCGATCGCATGTACGCCGAACACGTCGAGCGAATCGTCGTAGCCCAGAGCTCGCTTGAGTTTGGTGGAGGCCAGGAAACAAATCACGCCGGCCACCAAGCCAATCAACAGCGCGCCCATCGGCCCAGCCGTGCCGGACGCCGGGGTAATCGCCACCAAACCCGCTACCGCGCCGGAGGCAATACCCAGTACGCTGGGTTTGCCGTGGGTCAGCCACTCGGCGAACATCCAGCTCAACGCCGCCATGGCGGTCGCGATTTGGGTCACCGCCATCGCCATACCCGCATTGGCGTCGGCCGCCACCGCGCTACCCGCATTGAAGCCGAACCAGCCGACCCATAGCATCGCGGCGCCAATGATGGTGAAGTTCAGGTTGTGCGGAGGCATCGCCATCTGTGGGTAACCTTTGCGTTTGCCGAGCATCAAACAAGCTACGAAACCGGCGATACCGGCATTGATGTGCACCACCGTGCCACCGGCGAAATCCAATACGCCCCAATCCCACATTAACGCGCCATCGCCGCTCCAAACCATGTGCGCGACGGGAGCATAGACCACGGTAAACCAGATCGCCATAAAGCTCAGCAGGGCGGAGAACTTCATCCGTTCGGCGAAAGCGCCAACGATCAGCGCCGGCGTGATGATGGCAAAAGTCATCTGGAAAGTCATGAACACCGTTTCCGGGATGGTCAACGTCAGGCTGTCGCGGGTTACTCCGCCCAGGAACGCTTTGCCAAGGCCACCGATAAACGTGTACAGATTGACGGCTTCCTTAGTCATGCCGGTCGTATCGAACGCCAAGCTGTAGCCGTATAAAGTCCATAACACCGTCACCAGCGCGGTGATGGCAAAACATTGCATCATCACCGACAACACGTTCTTGGCGCGCACCATGCCGGCATAAAACAGCGACAAGCCGGGAATGGTCATGAACAGCACCAGTGCAGTCGAAGTCAACATCCAGGCGGTATCGCCCGAGTTCAGGGCCGGCTTCGCAGCTTCCTCGGCCACCGCCAGCGCTGGCGCTACGATTGCCAGCAGCAACGGCAAGCTACCATATTTCGTTATTTTCATCGCTCTATTCATCGTTGGATTTCTCCGGTTGCAAACGAGATCAGGGAATAACAATTGCGAAAAGCCCGCTTTACAGAGCTTCCGGCCCGGATTCACCGGTACGGATTCGAACGGCGCCTTCCAGGTCATATACGAAAATCTTACCGTCGCCGACTTTGCCGGTATTAGCCGCCCGGGTAATAGCCTCGATGACTCGTTCGACCAGATCGTCGGTCACGCCGACTTCGATCTTGATCTTCGGTAGGAAATCGACCACGTATTCGGCGCCTCGATACAGTTCGGTGTGGCCTTTCTGGCGACCGAAGCCTTTGACCTCGGTGACCGTAATGCCCTGCGCACCCACTTCCGAGAGTGCCTCTCGAACGTCGTCGAGCTTAAACGGCTTGATGACCGCAGTAATCAGTTTCATATTTAAATCTCCGATGGCTTTGGAAAACCCAGCACGAGGCACGACCTGTTGTCTCCGCGTCCCGACAATCCCGTTCGACGACGCCGACAATTGTTGTCCTCAACATAAAGCAGATTGCGTGCCATGATAAAAAAATATATTATTTCAATAAGTTATTAATTAACCTCGCTCTCGATCTTTCCTTTGCCTAATCTCTATCCAAACGTGTGCACCATCTGACGCACCATACCAGTGCAAATTGGTTGACATACATAAGCTGGAAAATCCCGTTACACTAAACTCGACGACAATCCGTACCCCTGAGAAACGACGATGATCGATCCCAAAACTTTCGACGATTTGGCCAAACGCTTCACCGACGCTTTGCCGCCCAGCTTCCGCCAGTTCCAAACGGAAATGGAGAAGAATTTCCACGCTGCTCTACAAGCGACTTTCGCCAAGCTAGAGCTGGTGACACGCGAGGAATTCGAGGTGCAACAAGGAGTATTGGCTCGTACCCGCGCCAAACTGGAAGAATTGGAAAAACAGGTCGCCGATCTGGAAGCGAAGATCGGCGGCGGCAAACGGCGCAGCAAGAGCGCCGAAAAGCCCGCCGAACCGGAAGGCGATAACGGCTGAAGCCGAAACCCGCGCACCGTCCCGCCATCGCCGGGGTAGCATGCCGTTCTCTGGCCGACGCAAGTCAAGACGTTGGCCATTCGGCGCGAAAACTCCCGATGCACAAAAACGGTGCAAATTCGATTCGCGAATGCGCGTCGAGCTCGCGGGGCCACGCCCGCTGAACCCTGGGGTTAGCCAACAGGATTTTCATGTCGCTCGCCATCGTTTACACCCGCGCTCAGGTCGGCATCGACGCCCCGCTGGTCAGCGTGGAAGTACACCTGTCCGGCGGCCTGCCGGGACTGTTCATCGTCGGTTTGCCGGAAGCGGCGGTGAAGGAAAGCAAGGATCGGGTGCGCGGCGCGATTTTGAACGGCCAGTTCGAGTTTCCCAGCCGTCGCATCACCATCAACCTGGCCCCGGCCGACTTGCCCAAAGAAGGCGGACGCTTCGATCTGCCGATCGCGCTGGGTATCCTGGCCGCGTCGGGGCAGATCAACCGCGAACGGCTACAGCAATACGAGTTTCTCGGCGAACTCGCGTTGGGCGGCGATTTGCGGGGCGTTCGCGGCGCGTTGCCGGCCGCTCTCGCCTGTCGAGACGCCCAGCGAACTCTGCTGGTACCGCGCGACAACGCCGACGAAGCGATGCTGGTCAGCGACGCAAACGTGCTGGGTGCAGCCCACCTGCTGGAAGTCTGCCGACAGTTGGCGACCGGGAACGCCTTGCAACCGCCCATCGCCCGGCAAGCTCCACCGCCGGAATCCATTTTGGAGCGGGATTTGAGCGACGTGCGCGGCCAGCACCACGCCAAGCGCGCGCTGGAAATCGCCGCCGCCGGTGGGCACAACCTCCTGCTGATCGGCCCGCCCGGCACCGGCAAGACCATGCTCGCCAGCCGGTTGCCGGGCATCATGCCGCCGCTGAGCGAAGCCGAAGCACTGGAAACCGCCGCCATCGCCTCGATCAGCGCGCAAGGACTGGATCTGCGGCAATGGGGCATCCGACCGTTCCGGGCGCCGCATCACACCGCCTCGGCGGTAGCCCTGGTCGGCGGCGGCGGCCAGCCGCGGCCCGGTGAAATCTCGCTGGCCCACCACGGTGTGCTCTTTCTGGATGAATTGCCAGAATACGACCGGCGGGTGCTGGAGGTCTTGCGCGAACCCTTGGAATCGGGGCGGATCACCATTTCCCGCGCCGCTCGTCAGGCCGATTTTCCCGCGCGCTTCCAACTGGTGGCCGCGATGAATCCCTGTCCTTGCGGTTACCTGGGCGACGCCGAACGGCGCTGCGCTTGTGGCCAGGAACAGATTCGCCGTTACCGGGCCCGAGTATCCGGGCCGCTGGTGGATCGGATCGACCTGCACATCGAGGTACCGCGCCTGGTCCATCGGGTGCTGCGCGGCGAAACGCCGGAAGAGTGCAGCGCTACGGTGCGCGCTCGCGTCTGCGCCGCGCGCGAACGGCAACTGCACCGCGCCGGCAAACCCAACAGCGCACTGAACACCCGTGAGATCGAACGCTACTGCGGGCTGGACGAGGCCGATCATCGTTTGTTGGAACATGCGCTGGAACGGTTGGGGCTATCGCCGCGCGCTTACCACCGCATCCTCAAGGTCGCCCGCACCATCGCCGACCTGGCCGGCAGCGATAACATCCGAACGCCGCATCTTACTGAAGCGATCAGCTATCGCGCCTTGGATAGGACTATGGTGCGTTGAGGCAGTCCGTACTGATCCAACCGTTTGGCCGCAAGCGAGGGCACCATGCCGCATCGTGACAACAATCTCCCGACCGTTCTACCGCTCCGACTGCGCTCCCGATCCTCGTGGTTGAGCGCGCTGCTGCTACTGCTGTGGGTCGTAGCCCTTCCTGCTCATGCGCAAATTTCCGATGCCAAAGTGGAAGCGTTGGTGGAAGCATTGCGTCTGGCCGCACCGAATACCGGACCCGACTCCGGCTTGTATGGCGACTGGCGCGTCAAGGCGGATAACATCGTGCGCTGGTCCGGGCGTTGTCTGGATCGAGAAGTAACGCCGGATCAGTTCGCCGCCGACGAGGCGCTGGCCCGACAGGTTCTGGTTTGCGTCATGGGAGGCGTATTGCGCGATCAGTTCGCCGCCAGCGACCAGAACGAAATCGTCGCCGTGCAACGCGCCGCTGCGTGGTGGATGGCCGGCGACCCCGAGCAATACCGCAACGGGACGACCGGCGCCTATACCCTGAAAGTGTTGGAAGCGTACCTGCGTTTCTTCTGAGGACGATCACCGCGCGTGGCGGCTGATGCTGCGCGGGAAGAAAGTCCGCCGGTCGTAATCCCGAAAGCGATAAAGTTGCGCCGGACGGCCCGGTCCGTCGCGCAGCTTACCGGGGATTTCTTCCAGCAAATCGGCCTGGGCGACCCGGCGGCGGAAAGAGCTTTTATCGAGAGGCTGTTGCAGAATGATTTCGTAGGTTCGCTGCAATTCCGGCAGAGTGAACTCTTCGGGCAGCAAATGCACGGCGATGTGGGTGTATTCCAGCTTGGAGCGCAACCGCTCGACCGCATCGGCCAGAATGTGAGCGTGATCGAACGCCAGATCGCAATCCACGCCATCGCCTCGTATCGGCGCCCAGCGCACCGCTTCCTGGTTGCCCCCGAGCTGCACTCGTTCCGAAGCCATCAGCGCGAAATACGCGGTAGTGGCGGTCCAGCCGCGCGGATCGCGGTCGCGGGAACCGTAGGTTTTCAGTTGTTCGAGATAGGGGGCATAAACCCCGGCCTTTTCCACTAGCTTGCGCACTGCGCACGCCTCGATGGAAGCGTCGCAACGCAGATCCAGCAAGCCGCCGGGCAACGCCCACCAACTCTTGCGCGGTCGCTCGGCGCGCTTGACCAGCAACACCTCCAATCGCTCGGCGCGAATCGTGAAAATTACCAGATCGACGGTGAAAAATGGTCTTTCCGGCAACGCGGCAGCGCGTTGCTGGGTTTCCGCTTCGCCCGGCTGGCAAAGGGCCGTCTCGTTCATCTCAAGCCATCTTCACGAATGCGCTCAGGCCAATGTCATCGAGATTGAATAACCGTTGCTTACCGAATTCGATCAACATCTTTTGCAACCGATTCTTGACGAAAGCGCCTTGGCAGTCGGAAAAATCCAGAACAGCTCGCGCTATTTCCAGCAAATCCACCCGTTCGCCAGTTTCGACGTTCAAAAAAGAATCGAGGCCATCGGTGGCGACCGCTACGGTAGAGAAAGACGCTAAGCTGAAATCGAACACGGTGGGCACATCGCAGCGCTCTCGTCTGGCCGAAGCGCCGGCTTCGTTAAGATAAGTGACCGTTTGCACCATCGATGGATCGCCAACGGCTTCCCGATACAGGGCGCACCGTTCCGAATCCAGCAAGTAAGACAAGTAATACGGCGCATTCTCGGCGTATTCGACCCGAATCGCCGCCACGCCCCCATCGGATTGGCGGGTCGCGATGCAGCCATCTCCGTACAAATGCACATGCACCGTTGCTCCATCGCTCCAGGCGACCAACAACGTGGCATCGAGCACCTCCGGACTCAACCCCAGTTCCCGTACCTGCCGCGCAGCGTAGCGTACGATCCGCCGTCCCAATCGCCAGTGTAAGGCATCGCGTCGGGCCTTATCGCCGACGGCGAGCGCAAATTGCGGCAGCACGCGACGCGCGTTCAGCACCAGCAGCCGCGCTCCTATGTCGCTATTTGGCGACGCGGAACAGCCATCGGCTAAAATCGCATAGGGGAACGGCTCCCATCCCTGATAAACATAATCCTCGCAATACAGATGCAGTTTGCCGATGGTGTAGTACGAATCTAGGGTGACCGTCATGCCGGTTTCATTGCTCGATGCGGATCGATCAGCGCAGAAAATCCGCCGCTTTGGCGGTTCTCATGCCGCGCCCGCGCAGATCTTCCAAAAATTGGCGGGCCATATCCTCGAAACCCGGTACCGGCGAACTGGTATCTTCGATCAGCACCAGCTTGCGGATGCTCTCCGGGCTAAAGCGATCGGCGATATCCCGCACCGTGTTGGCGACGCAGTGCGATAGCGCCTGTCCGGACAGTGCCACCACATCGGCCTTTTCCAGCGTTTCGATCAGCCGGACATCGGGTTGCGTGGCCGGATCGGCCGGATCGGGCACCTCGGCTCGCACCGCCGAATAATGCTCGGTCCAGAGATTACGGCCCTTGGTCACGTAATCCACCCGCTTGAAACCGGCCTCCTCCCAGCGCCGCAATGCACCGGCCACCGCCGGGATCACGTTGTGGCCCCATGTGCCGATCAGGCAGTGCGGCGGCCAGATGGTCAAGGTATAACGGCCACCATCCCGCAACGCCCGCACGTAATCCAGCGCTCGTTGATAAAACCGTGGATCGAAGGGACGCCACGTTTCTTTTTCCACGTCGGCGACGGTGATCGGGGTAAACGGAGCCGGCTGCCGGCCCTCGCCGTTCTGCCAGAACAGCGGGTGCGCGATATCCAGAAGCTGGTGGGTATCGAGGGTGACGTGGATCTGGCCGATTCGGCCCCCGAGCCGATCCAGCAACGTCGCCAGCCGCTCGGCGTCGGCGCTGGCGCCCGGCACCGGCAACGCTGCACCCGGCACGTCGCTAAAATCGTTTTGCGGATCGATGATCAGAAATTCGAGACGCATAGCGGCTTTCTCCAGACGTTTGGCGGCGATTCGCAACCAAATGATCTGCAACTTTTCGCTTTTCCTGTTGCGATCCTGGCCATTCAGTCGCTTCGCATAGCAATTATTATCGCTCCATTAGTTGCAAAAAGAAACTATAATGCGCCCGCCACATCAATCCGGGGTTTGGTTTCGGAACTCGGCGGGCGGCATGTTATGCTGAACCGAATACATTCGACTTGGAGGTTATTCGTCGCCATGAGCGAAACCCCCATTCCCGCCGAACTCGCCGCCCGCCTGCGCACTGCCCGCCGAGTCGCCGTACTGACCGGAGCCGGGATTTCCGCCGAGAGCGGCGTTCCAACCTTCCGCGAAGCCCAGACCGGCCTGTGGGCGCGTTACAACCCGGAAGAACTCGCCACGCCGGAGGCTTTCCGGCGCAATCCGAAACTGGTTTGGGAATGGTACACCTGGCGCCAAGAACGAGTGCGCCAAGCCGAACCCAACGCCGGCCACCTGGCCCTGGTCGAAATGGAAGGCCGATTTGCCGAGTTCACCCTGATCACCCAGAACGTGGACGGCCTGCACCGGCGCGCCGGCAGCCACAATATCCTGGAACTGCACGGCAACCTCTTTCGCGCCAAATGCTTCAGCGAAGACCGGCCGGTCGAAAGCTGGCCGGACGGGGCAGAAATCCCGCCGCGTTGTCCGCGCTGCGGTGGACTGCTGAGACCGGATGTGGTCTGGTTCGGGGAAATGTTGCCGACCAGCTCGCTCCGGGCGGCGGAACACGCCGCCGTAACCGCAGAAATCTTTTTCAGCATCGGCACGTCCGCTTTGGTGTATCCCGCCGCCGACTTGCCTTTCAACGCCTTGGCCGCCGGGGCGACGGTGGTGGAAATCAACCCCCAGCCGACCCCGCTCAGCCCGCACGTCACATTCAGCCTGAACGGCGCGGCCGGCAAAATTCTGCCGGCACTGGTTGCTCAGGTCTGGGGCGATGCCGGATCGCATTCGTGAGCCTTTTCGCCGCCCGCCCAGATCAGTTGATGCTGGCCGACGGTACCTGCCTGGCCTATCACCGTAGTCCGGGTGCCTCGCCGGGTGTGGTGTTTCTGGGCGGTTTCACCTCCGACATGACGGGGATCAAGGCGACTACGCTGGAACGCTGGTGCCGGGGACGCGGCCAAGCCTTCATCCGTTTCGACTATTCCGGCCACGGTGCCTCCAGTGGCCAGTTTGCGGACGGCACCATCGGCCGCTGGGCCGGCGAGGCGCTTGCGGTGCTGGATCAGTTGACCGAAGGCTCGCAAATCCTGGTAGGTTCTTCGATGGGAGCTTGGATAATGCTGTTGGCGGCGCTGGCGCGGCCGGAACGGATTGCCGCCCTGCTCGGCTTGGCCTGCGCCGTCGATTTCCCGAGATATCTGCTGTGGGAGCGGCTCGACGACCATCTTCGAGAGCGCCTGCGGCGCGAGCGGGTCATCAGCCTGCCGTCACCCTACGGCGAACCCTACATCATCGCCTTGAACCTGATCGAAGAAGCGGAGCAACACCGCCTGCTGGATCGGCCCGGACTGCCGGTCAACTGCCCGGTACGACTGATCCACGGTATGAGCGATGCAGACGTACCGTGGCGAATCAGCCTCCAGGTCGCCGAGCGTCTGACCAGCGCCGACGTGCGCCTGCTTCTGATCAAGGATGGGGAACACACGCTGTCGCGGGAAAAGGATTTGTTACTGCTGACGCGCACTCTGGGAGATCTGCTGGGCAGTCGTTGAGCGCCGTTCAAGGATTCAATTGCCGGTAAACCGCGTGAGCGGCCTGATCCAGCGAGGGTCGATCCAGATCGCCGATCAGGGCGTAGGCAAGATCGCCGTCCACCCAGTAGAACGCGCCAATCCCGTCCTGCTCGGCGAAACGAAAGGCGGTATCGCGGTTGTCCGCCAGCCCGCGCACGTATAGCGTCAAACGTCGGCCGCCGGCATCCTGATACATGAACTGCGCCGCCGGCTTGCCATCGGCCGGCAACAACCGCCCGCCAAGCAGTTGAAAACCCAGCGATTCCAGCGCCGGCGCCCGAATCGCCGTGCCCAGACGCTTGGATAGCCAAGCGACCAGATGTTGTTGCTGGCCGGCATCTACTTCGACGGGATGACGGACTTCCGGGACGTAGACGACATGCGCCGCCAACGCCTGCCGCACGAACGCGCGGTCGGCGACGAGCGGTTGCTGGACCCGCTCGTGTGCGAACCAGCCCAGCGCGCCACCGAACAGCATAAAGCCGGCCGCGGCCGCCGCTCGCGCCAGCCAAACCGGCGCCGTCGTCCATCGTCGCATCGGCGGCAACCTCAGACTGGCCGGAACCGGTTCATTCAATGCCGGATCGAACAATCGATGCAGTTCTGCGTCGATCGCGCGGTAATCGGCCAATCGTTGCCGCTCGGTCGGATTCGCTTCCAGATACGCCTCCACCGCCGCATAGCGAGCGGGTTCCAAACGACCGTCTACATAGGCATGCAGATCGGCTTCGTCGACGGGTTCGGCGTTCATCATCTTACTTGACCCTCCGCAACCGGGCACGGGGTGGTTCTCGCAACACTCGCCGCAATGCCTCGCGAGCGCGCGCCAGCCGCGACATCACCGTACCCAACGGTACGTTCAGAACCGTCGCCGTTTCTGCGTAATCCAGTTGTTCCAGCCCAACCAACAACAGCACCTCGCGCTGTTCGGGGCTCAAATGGTCCAAAGCCCGCTGCAGATCCCGCAGGTCCAGCGCCGCCTCATGCCGGGATGGCGCCAGCGCCGGAGGTTCCTCCTCCGGCAGCGACTCCAGCGCCGGTGAACTGGCCTGGCGGCGCACGTCGTTGACGTACAGGTTATGCAAAATGGTGAACAGCCAAGCGCGCAATTCGCCTTGGCCGTCCCACAGTCGCCGCCGACTCCAGGCCCGCTCCAAACAATCTTGCACCAGATCGTCGGCCCGCTGCGCCCCCACCAGCGCCCGCGCGTAGCGGCGCAGGCGGGGAATCTGTTCGGTCACGAGCTGGGCGAAGTCGGCCATCGACTGGCTCTTATCAAGCGACCTTGCGACTCACCGGGCAGGTGTTGAAACCCAGCGCCGTATACAGAGGACACCAACTGATCAAACCCGTCAACAGCGGCACCAATCCGATCCAACCCCACGGCGTTTGCGGCCCGACGAAAACCAGCGCCAGCAAAATCAATCCGGCCACGATGCGCGCGATGCGATCAATACCACCCACATTCTTACCCATGACTATCTCCTCCAAAGCTCAACCGGCCAGATTCGGATCGATCTGCCACACTTCGCCGACAATCTTGCCGTCGCGATAGGTCAGCACATAGCGGACTTTGATGTCGTTTTTGCCGCTGAAGATCACGTTGGCGGTCACGGTCGCACCCTTGGGATTGGCGCTCTCCTGCACGTTGGAAACTTTGACGGTCAGTCCGCCCTGCGCTTTGACGAACTTGCCCCACACCTCGCCTAGCGCGGTCTTGCCGGTATAGCGACCATCCAGCGGTCCGCCGACCCACTCCAGCGCAGCACCGTCGGCATACTGGCTCAACAAATTCTCCATCTGACCGGCAGTGATGGCGCGGAAGTGGGCTTGGGCGTTGTCGCTGGCGGGGCCGGCCAAGGCCGTACCGGCGGCGAGCAGCAGTGCTGGGGCTAAAAACAGGCGAAGCAAGCGATGCATGGCGTATTCTCCTCGTGTGACCGGATCATAATGTTCGGGCCATCGCGATGGCCTTCACGGGAGCAAACACGCAACGCGGGAGGTTATTCCAGAAGATGCAAAATTTTTCGGGAACGCTACAACCCTCGCTTTGCGTTCCCGAAGATGGGTACGGACGGCAACGTCCGCTTTATCGGGGCGGAAAGGAACGCTTAGGCCGTGCTGGTCAGCCGTTCGTACTTGGCCTGCAACTGCTCTTCGGTTTCGGTGTGGCTGGGATCGGGGATGATGCAATCTACCGGGCAGACTTCGATACACTGCGGGGTATCGAAGTGACCCACGCATTGGGTGCAGCGGATCGGGTCGATCTCGTAGATTTCATCGCCCTGGCTGATCGCTTCGTTCGGGCACTCCGGCTCGCACACGTCGCAGTTGATGCATTCGTCGGTGATCATCAGTGCCATGACTGGCTCCTCTTTTGAAAACGCCCGCGTTTGCGGGGTCTTATCGATATTGCTCGGACAACCTATCGCGACCGGGTTGGCGACGATAAATCCCAAGTATTTTAATCGATTATTTTTTTGGGCGCGAATTTCGTCGCCAGCGCCGCCCCGACCCTGGGGTGGACGAATGGAGCGATATTTCCGCCAAGCTTGGCGACCTCGCGCACCAGGCTGGAGGAAATAAAAGAGTACTGCTCGGCGGGAGTCAGAAAGATCGATTCGATTTCGGGGTCCAGCCGGCGGTTCATGTTGGCCAACTGAAATTCGAATTCGAAATCCGAAACGGCTCGCAACCCGCGCAGGATGACGTGGGCGCCGATGCTCTTGGCGTAATTCACCAGCAGGGTATCGAAGCCGCGAATCTCGACCGTGGGCAGGTGCGCCAGCGCCTCGCGCGCCAGCTCGACCCGTTCCTCCAACGAGAACAACGGTTGCTTGTTGGGATTGGCGGCGACGCTGACGATCAGCCGCTCGAACATGCGAGCACCGCGCTCCACCAGATCGGCATGGCCGTTGGTGATGGGATCGAACGTGCCGGGGTAGATGGCGAAGACGGACATGGAAGTTCCTGGCGGTGCGGGATAATTGAGCGGATTATCGGGAAAGCCGCACGGCAAGGCAACCGTTCACTCTTTGCGCCCACCGGCGGACAGCAGGTCGGGGGCGAAGGCCGGAATTTCCCGCCGCGCCAGCCGGTAAGTCACCGACCCGGCAACTTTTTCCCGATGCGGCACCCACCGGGCCGGCAGCGACGGAGGGTGTAATTCGGTTTCTGTTTCCAAATAAATCCAGGCCGTTGGCGTCAGCCAGCCACCCGCTTCTAACGCCGCGCACGCCGGTTCCAGCAAACCTTCGCCAAACGGTGGATCGAGCAGCACGATCTCGAACGGCGTTCCCGGCTGGCCCAACCAAGCGAGCGCATCGGCTTTGTCGACGCGGGCGCCCTGGGCGTCCAGCCGCGCCAGATTTTCGCGCAGGATGTGGACCGCAAGCGGATGGCGCTCGACGAACACCGCTTCGGCCGCGCCGCGCGATAACGCTTCGATGCCGAGCGCGCCGCTGCCNNCCAGTTGAACAGCGTTTCCCGCACTCGATCCGGCGTCGGGCGCAACCCCGGCACATCCGGAAAATGCAGTCGCCGGCCGCGCCACCGGCCGGCGATCACGCGAATCTGATTAGCGCGTTCGCCGCGTCGATTCACGAACCGGCCGGCCGCGTCGAACCGCTTGGCGCAGCTTGAGCGGCCTGTCCGCCGCCGACGATGACCGTGATCAGCTTGTCCGGTTGAATGCGTCGCTGCCAGGCGGTCTTGGTCTGTTCTAGCGTGATGCCGTTCATGGTATCGATGTAGTTCTGCAAATAATCCAGCGGCAGNNTGCCGTTGCCGGCGAGATCGAGCGCGAAGCCACCAGTGATGTTCTGCCGCGCTTCCTCCAACGCTTGCGCGCCGGGACCGTTGGCGGTGAACTCGCGCAAGGCGGTTTGAGCGACTTGGAGAGCGGTCTCGACTTGGTCGTTGCGGGTCTGCAGGTTGATCAAAAACGGACCGGCTTGTCGCATCGGGGAAAAAGCGCTGTAGGCGCCGTAGGCCAAGCCGCGCTTCTCGCGAATTTCCTGGGAGAGTTGCGACACCAGGCCGTTACCGCCCAGTACGTGGTTGCCTAGATAGAGCGCGTAATAATCTGGATCGGCACGATTCACTCCGACTTGACCGATGAGGATGTGGCTCTGGCTAGAGGGATAGGGGATGCGGATGGTCCGGCTGGCCGAAACCGGAGGGACCGGCGGAGGTGGCGGGGCCGCTTCGCCCAGCACCAAGCCGCCGGCCAAAACATTGGCCAGTTGCTCGGCAGCGGGCCGATCCAGATCGCCGACGATGGTCACCGCCGCGTTGGCGGCAACGTAACAACGGCGCCAAAAATTTTGGATGTCGGCGCGAGTGATGGCGTTCACGCTGGCGGTGGTGCCTTCGGGTGGCGAACCGTAAGGATGATCGCCGTACAGCGCCTTGTAAAAGGCATCTTGGGCGATGGCGCCGGGCGACTGGGCGCGCTCCTGGAGCGCCGTCAACATTTGCTTGCGCACCCGTTCCACGGCATCCGGCGCGAAGGCCGGCTCTTTCAGCAGCCGGGCGACGGTTTCGACGGCGGGCTGCAGATAGCGCGGATCGACGAGACTGCGCAGCGATACCCAAGCCGAATCGCGCCGCGAACCGGTGCTCAGTTGGGCGCCGGTTCGATCCAGCCGGTCGGCGATAACATCTGCCGACCAATCGCCCGCCCCTTCCTCCAGTAGCGCGTTCGTCAACATCGCCAATCCAGGGTGCTCGCCATCGCGGATCGATCCGGCGTTGAACAGGACTTGCGCGTCCACCATCGGCAGTTCCCGCGCAGGGATGAAGTAGACTGGCACACCGTTGGTGGTACGCCAGCTCTGGATAGCCGGCACGGCGGCGGCCAGACCGGACGCCGACAGCAGCACGATAGCGAACAGCGTTGATAGCAAGATTTTCGGATTCGACATGACGGATATTGTCCTGATCTCCCCTCGCCCGCCAGCGGGAGAGGGGTCGGGGGTGAGGGTCTAGCGGATCGCGTGATCCGTCGCGGGACCGGGTGCGGCCGGGCGGCGGCCATCCAGCGGCAAGGGTTCTAGCGTCGCCACCGTCAACCGGTCGTCGATCAGATACTTGCGAGCGACTTCGCGAACCTGTTCCGGCGTCACCGCCTGAATTCGTTGCACGTAATCGTCGAGCTTGCTCCAGCCCAAACCGACGGTTTCCAAAGTCCCCAGCCGCATCCCCTGATAGAACATCGAGTCCCGCCGGTAAACGTCGGCGGCGACCACTTGCGCCACCACGCGCTCCAGTTCGTCGGTGCCGACCAAATCCTCGCGCAGTCGCGCCACTTCGGCGCGCAGGGCCTGCTCCAGCTCGGCGCTGGTACGGCCCGGTGCGGGATTGCCCGCTAACACGAACAATTCATCCAGCCGGGAAACCGGGCTATAGCTGGTGCCAGCGGCGACAGCAACTTGATCGCCGCGAACGAGATTCCGGCTGAGGCGAGAACTGGTGCCGCCATCGAGAACACCGTCCAGTACCGCCAGCGCATACGGCTCCCAGTCTTCTGCGGCGGTTTTCAGGGTTGGCGCCTTGTAACCCAAGGCCACGTAGGGCACTTCGGCGGGGGCTTTGACCACGATCCGCCGCTCGCCCTGTTGCGGGACTTCCGCCGCTGGTTTGAGCGATGCGAGCGTGCTGGGCTGCAACGGACCAAAGTGTTTTTCGGCCAATTCGCGAACCTTGGCAGGATCCACGTCGCCAACCACTACCAACGTGGCGTTGTTCGGGGCGTACCACCGCTGATACCAGCTTTTCAGGTCATCTGGAGTAATGGACTGAATATCTTGCATCCAGCCGATAACCGGATGGCGGTAAGGGCTGGTCACGTAGGCGGCGGCCATGAATTGTTCTTGCGTCAGCGATTCGGGTTGATCGTCGGTACGCAACCGGCGCTCCTCGGCGACCACCTGCGTTTCCTTGGCAACCTCTTCCGGTTTCAGCAGCAGATGGCGCATCCGGTCGGCTTCCAGACGGAAACTGGTTTCCAGCCGGTCCTTTTCCAGCGTTTGAAAATAGGCGGTGTAATCGTGGCTGGTGAAAGCGTTTTCGTCCCCGCCGTTGGCGGCGATGATGCGGGAAAACTCGCCGCCCGGCACGTCGGGGGTGCCTTTGAACATCATGTGCTCCAGCAGGTGAGAGATGCCGGTCAGGCCGCTGGGTTCATAGCTGGAGCCGACTTTGTACCAGATCTGGGAAACCACCACTGGCGCGCGGTGATCTTCGCGCACCAGCACTTTCAGGCCGTTGGCGAGGGTGAATTCGTGGACAGGCGCCGCCGCGAAACTTGCGGGGACCAGCGCCAGCCAAAGGGCTGCGATAATGATCCAATTGCTCGACATGAGGTCTCCGGGTTTGGCTGATTCCGAGGGTCGATTCCGGTCGTTTGGCAGCGGGTGGGGGCAAGGGTTCCGGCCACCCCTCGCCGCGCACCATTCCCGCGCTTGGCCCTGCTGCCAGGCGACGGACCGCTACTCGATAACCACATTCTGCCCGGCTTCCACCACGATGTTTTCCACCGTGAAGTTGGGATATTTCAGCTTGTAGGTTCCGGGGGCAACCTGAGTGTTGCTGCCGCACCCGTAGCAGAAATCGGCTTTTTCCTCGCTCGTCTGCTGGTCGAGAATTTGCACGAGACTGCCCCTGTCGGTAAAGTTTTTGATCTCGATGATTCCAGAAACAGTATTTGCGTCGACGACCTTTTTCTCTCCGCCGGTCAATTCGATCCCATCGATGGTAAAATTATGGAACTTCAGTTTATAGGTTCCAGGGGGAACTTGGGTGTTGCTACCGCATCCGTTGCAGAAGGAGGCTTTTTTCTCCCCCGTTTGTTGATCGAGGATTTCCACCGAATCGGTCATATTGTTTTTGATCTCGATGATTCCAGAAACAGTATTTGCGTCGACGACCTTTTTCTCTCCGCCGGTCAATTCGATCCCATCGATTGTAAAATTATGGAACTTCAGTTTATAGGTCCCGGGAGGAACTTGGGTGTTGCTACCGCATCCGTTGCAGAAGGAGGCTTTTTTCTCCCCCGTTTGTTGATCGAGGATTTCCACGGAACCGGTCATATTGTTTTTGATCTCGATTGTTCCGATTTCTGGCCGTTGGACTTTAATAACTTTTTGACTGATTGTGACTTCTGGTTTTTTCGGTGGTGTCTCGATTTTTTTCACCACTTCCTGTTTCACTTCGGTCAAGGCGTCTTTCAACTGCTCGGCGTTGTTAGCGGTGAAGTATTTGCCATTTCCCGCCTTGGCGATGCATATCAGTTGCTGCTGTTCCTTCTTCGCCACGTCGAAGCCGACGACGTGGACTTTGAGCTTGACGCCCTGCTGCACCAGGCTCCCCACCGCCGCGCAGGGATCGCCCTTGCAGGTCTCCTCGCCGTCGCTGACCAGCACAACGGTGGTTTCCTGCTCGGCGGTCTTGAGTTGTTCGGCGGCCACTTGCAGCGCCTGGGTGATCGGGGTCATGCCTTTGGGGTCAATGGTTTGAACTCGTTGGATCAGGGCGGTCTTGTCCACTTGACCGACCGGGGCCATCACTTCGATGTCGTTGCAGTCGCCCTTGGTGTGGTGGCCGTAGACTTCCAGGCCCACCCGGATCGTCGCCGGCAAGTCGCGCAGCAGGTTGCTCATCACCTCCTTGGCGATGACGATCTTCTCCCGGTTGTCGATCTTGGCTTTCATGCTGCCAGAGGCGTCGAGGATGAACAGCACGCCGGGGGCGTTCGCCGCGCCGTTCGCCGCCGCCTGGGTGGGCAGGGCCGTGGCGTTGCTGGGATTGGCCGGGTCGATCTGCTGAGGCTTACGCGCCGCCTCCGGCGACGACGAGGTGTAATGCACCTGCCCCTTCTCATCCGTCCATTTATACAGATCGGCAGCGCTCGCCGTAGCCAGAGACGCTAAGGCGGCAAGGCTGGCTAAAACCACACGGTGTTTCATGCTTTTCTCTCCTCTCTGCAATCAATTTTCAAGATGGAAATCGCTGTACCCTAAAAAATCAAGACCCCTTTTCGAGGATAGAACCTCATTCAGATATAGCCCAACTACATTTTGCTCGATTCATGCGGGCTATCCGAATTATCCAAGCGGCTTATGAGCAAAAGCGATGCCACGATAGGTAGAAGGAGTCGATAGAGCAAAACCCGATCAATTTCCTCGCCTTGAACGGCATTCTCTTACTAAGAAAAAAGTCAAAATCGGTTCAAAGTGAACTCAAATCTTTCAAAATAAATGGCAAAAGATCAAATTGGCCGTTGCTTTTTACCTTTATATCGATTGCCCCCATTCGGCCCATCCCATTGACGCGAGCAGCGATTGCCATTAACGGGCTACGATCCGGCTGCAGTTCGGTCGAACCAGAGTCACGTTCTGTGAAGAATAGTCCACCACCAGCGACCGGGTCGCGGGGTCGCGCCAATGGTCGGCCTGTTGAAAGCTCAGCTGGACCTCATTGCCTTGCGCCTCCGCCTGCCAATCCTGAATCTGCACTTGATTCTGGGTTCGCGTCCGGAATTTTTCTTGCAGCGCCACCGCCTGTGAGTCCGAGCGCACGTAACCCAATTCCCGCAGCAGGTTGAGATCCCCCGCTTCCAAAGCGCGCCGATACGCTTCCAGCCATTGCCGCACCTCGGTCTCGGAGGGCGGTGCCGGGCTAACCGAAACCTCCCAGTTCGCACCCGTCACTTCGTCTCCGCTCGCCGCGACCCGAACGGTGTGCTGGCCTGTCGCATGCCCCGCGAAGCGCAACCGCCGTCCCTCTTCCGGTTGGCGTTGCCCGTCGATCCACCAGGCGTAGCGCCCGGATGAATCGTCATTCACCGCAAAGACTTGCGTTTCGCACGCCTTGAGCGCGATCCGGCCGGCCGGCGGCGTCACCGGCAAGGGTGGCGCGGATTTCGGAGCTTCGACGGCGGCGACCGGCGGGTGGATCGCTGGCGGCGCGACTGGTTGAACGGGTGGGCGGGTTGCCTGTGTTTCGGTAGATTTAATGGCGACGGGCGGTTCGGTTGGTGCAATCGGCCGCAGCGCGGGAAGAGGATGATTTTCGGCGGCTTTAGTCGGTTGGTCGAGTTGCGGCGGTCTCTCCCCGCCTGGACTTGGGCGAGATGGCGGTGGCGACACAGGGAAGGTCGAGGCCAGTCGCCGCTCGATGAAGCGGGTGATTTCGCCGCGCCAAGGCGATTCCCATATCCACGCCAGCGCCGCCAGCGCCGCCAGCACCACGCCGCCCATCGATACGGCCCGCGCCAGTTCGCCCCAGCGGGTTACGGGCACTTTGGCCAGCGCATCGAGCCATTCCGCAACCGAATCGTAGCGCCGGTCCCGGTCCTTCGCGATGGTCTTGGTGATCAACCGCCGGAAGGCTTTGGGCACCGGCCGTTCGAACTCCGGCTTGTAATCGCCACGTTCATAGAGTTGTTTGCCGATGATGGCTTCTTTGGACAGATCCGCAAAGAACCGGCGACCGGCGACCATCTCGTACATCACCAGCCCCAGCGAAAACAGATCGGTCCGTCCGTCCAGCGTCGCGTCGCCGCGCAGTTGCTCGGGGGAGCTGTAAGCGACCGTGCCGATGAAGGCGCCGGTGCGGGTATAGTGGGTTTTCTGCCGATCCAGCAGCTTGGCGATCCCGAAGTCCAACACCACCACGCGACCGGTGCCGTCTTCGAGCATGATGTTGTGGGGTTTGATATCGCGATGGATGACCGGCGGTTGTTGGGCGTGGGCGTAGGCCAGCGCTTGGCCGACTTGGGCGCCAATGGCCAGCACGCGGGGCAAAGGCAGAGGGCTTTCCTTTTGCAGAATTTCGTGCAGACTCCGCCCTTGAACGAACTCCATGACAAAGTAGGGACGGCCTTGCTCTTGGTCGATGTCGAACACCTGGATGACGTGCGGATGTCGCAGCCGGGCCATGACGCGCGCTTCGTTGTAAAACCGCCCCATGGCCCCGACCGTTTCCTCCGCCTCGATCAGTTCGGGCCGCAGCATCTTCATCGCGAAAATCGAATCCAGTTCGAGGTGGCGGACCTGATACACGACCCCCATGCCGCCCCGGCCCAACTCCCCCAGCACTTCGTATTTTTCGGCGATAATCATGGTTTGATAACCCTGCATCCTAACCCCGCATACAATAGACCATCGCTAAAGCGGCGCTAACCGATCCAGATCATTCCATGACCGACCCCAAACACGACTCCTCCAATCCTTCGCCTGCATCCGAGACGCCGGAGCGCAAAAAATCCGGCCTGTTCGAAGTCCTGAACCGGCCGATCCACTTCCCGTTTCGCAAGGACCGCGCGCCGGAGGCGACGTCCGTCGAGCCGGCCGAACCCAAACCGCAACGGTTTGCCCGGCTGCGGAATCGGCTGCGGCGCACCCGTCAAGGCTTGGTTGGCGGGCTGGCCGGCTTGTTCGCTGGCCGGAAGCTGGACGACGAGGCGCTGGAAGAGCTGGAAAGCCGGCTGTTGCTGGCCGACGTCGGCGTGGACGTCACCAACCATCTCATCAAACGGTTGACCGAGCGGGTATCGCGCCAGCAGTTAAGCGACATACCAGCATTGCTTCAAGCGTTGCGCGACGAACTGTTGGCCATTCTTTCCGCTTGCCAACGGCCGTGGCAACCTAGCGAATCCCGGCCTTACGTGATTTTGACGGTCGGGGTCAACGGCGTNNGCAGGTTTGGGGCGAGCGCAACCAGATCGCGGTGATCGCTCAACAGAGCGGCGCCGATTCCGCCTCGGTGATCTACGACGCCATTCAAGCCGCCAAGGCCCGGCAAGTGGACGTGGTAATCGCCGATACCGCCGGCCGGCTGCACACCCAATCGAACCTGATGGAGGAACTCAAAAAAATCAAGCGGGTCATGGGCAAGGTGGACGCCGCCGCACCGCACGAGGTGCTGTTGGTGGTGGACGCCAGNNTGACCAAGCTGGACGGCACCGCCAAAGGCGGCATCGCCTTCGCCATCGCCCGCCGATTGGGGCTACCGATTCGTTTCATCGGCGTCGGGGAAAGCATCGACGATCTGCGCGAGTTCGACGCCGCCGAGTTCGTCGCCGCATTGCTGGATGAAGAAATCGACGGTTAACGAAGCTGACGGGAACTTATCGCTGATTTGGCACTCTTAGGACGGGAGTGCTAAAATTAACGAGTGACGAATTTAGGGAGAAGTTGATGACGATGACGACGACTGCGCTGGTTCCCCGCCTGCAACATCTGCCGGTACCGGTCGACAGCCTGGAAAGCTATATCCAGGCGGTCAACCAAGTACCGATGCTGCGTGCCGAGGAAGAACAGGATCTGGCTCAGCGTTTGCGGCTGCGCAACGATCTGGCAGCAGCGCAACGGTTGATCGTGGCCCACCTGCGCTTCNNTCGCGCCAGTACCTGGGCTACGGCCTGCCGCAGGCCGACCTGATCCAGGAAGGCAACGTCGGCCTGATGAAAGCGGTCAAGCGTTTCGATCCCGCGCACGGGGTGCGGTTGGTGTCGTTCGCGGTACACTGGATTCGCGCCGAAATCCACGAATTCATTCTCCGCAACTGGCGGATCGTCAAAGTCGCTACCACCAAGGCGCAGCGCAAGCTGTTTTTCAAGCTGCGCGGCGCCAAAAAACGGCTGGGTTGGCTGAACGGCGACGAAGTCGATATGGTCGCCCGCGAGTTGGGCGTCAGTTCCGACACGGTTCTGGAGATGGAATCCAGATTGAGCGGCTACGACGTATCGTTCGATCCGGTTCCAGATGTCGACGACGACGAGCACGAAACGTATACCCCATCGGCTTACTTGCGAGACGAGCAAGCCGATCCGGCGGATGCGCTGGAGCGGGACAACTGGGAGGAGCAAACCACCAACCGGTTGGGCGAAGCGCTGGAACGATTGGATCCGCGTAGCCGCGACATCGTGCAGCGCCGTTGGTTGAACGACCAGAAACCGACTCTGCACGAGTTGGCTGCCGAATACCAAGTGTCCGCCGAACGAATCAGACAACTGGAAAACAATGCCATGAAAAAGCTGCGGGCTTGTCTATCCACCGCTTGAAAAACGGCTTTTTTTCCGCCCCTCGACCGCTAGCCAACGAGGGGTTTTCGCTCGGTGTCGCACGGTAGCCGGCAAAGGTGGAGCAACGCAACCGATGACTCTCTCGTTGAGGCAGATTCTGTTAGCCGTGGCAGTGGTCATTTTCGTGCTGGATGCCATCAAGGCATGGCGTGTCGGTATCAATCCCTTGCCGCTGGCGCTCGCTTTTGCCTTCGGATCGTTCCTGGTTTGAACCGGGCGGCTGCGATCCCGCAGCGGCACGAGAGCCGGTTTCGCCCGCTGCCGGATTACGTCGATGCGCCAAGCTGCTTCTCCCACAGCCGGTCGGCGAGTTCCACGATCAAATCGCACAGCGCCAGCCGTTGCCGCCAGCTTTCCGGAATACCGGATTCACCGTAATACGCCCCCGCAATCTGGCCGCACACCGCCGCCGTGGTGTCGGCATCATCGCCCAGATTGACCGCTCTTAGAATCGCGTCCCGAAAATTATCGGCGTGCAGGAAGCACCACAGCGCCGCCTCCAGCGATTCCACCACGTAGCCGCTACCACGAATCTCGTTTTCCGATTTGCCGCGATAATCGCCGCGAGCGATGGCGTCCAGATTGGGAGAGAGCACCGGCGCCCAATCCGCTGGAAAGTGCGCGCCGAACAGAACGGCGTCCTTGTCCTCGCCCGCCAGCGCCTTGTATAGCATCGCGCCGAATAACTGGCTGGCCTGGATGCATTCGGCGGCGGCGTGAGTGGTGCGGGAACTGTCGCCGGACAGCTCGACGCTTAGCCGCCAGTCGGGAAAGGCGAACAAAGGGATCGGCGCCAGCCGCATGATGCAACCATTGCCGGCACTAGCAGGATGGGTAGAACCGCTATAGGGCTCGCCGCTTCGATCGAATTGGGAAAGCGCCGCCCGCGTCGTATTACCGATATCGAAACAGTAGCCGGTGCTGCTCAGGTAACCATCCCGATACCAGCGCCAATAGCGCTCCATCTGGTCGCGCGGGTCAAAGTGACCGACCTCGACCAAGCTGCTGGCCAAGCACAACGCCATGCTGGTGTCGTCGGTCCACTGGCCGGGCCGAAGTCGAAACACGCCGCCCCCGACCATGTCGGTGACGAGTGGAAAGCTGCCGCGCGGCTGGAATTCGGCGGCGACGCCGACGGCGTCGCCGCAGCCCAGTCCCAGCAGGCAGCCGCGAAAGCGGTCAAGTCCAGCGAGCACGCGAAAGTTCCTGTTTCGGGCGAATCAAATGGTAGTGAGTCTGGGCCGGCCGCCCAAGTAAAGCAAGCGATTCGCCTCGTCGTAAAAATCCGGCCGCGGCAGCAATTCATCGCTCGGAAAGCGGATGAACATCGCCGTAATCCGGCGGTCCTTCCCCAGCAGCACATCGTCGAACGTCAGCGTGTTGGCGTTGCGGGACGAGCCTTTGTCCACCTTGATGTTCATGTGGTCCAGGGTCATGGAAATCCGATCCAGACGCAGGTGTTTTTCGGGCTCGCGCAAGGTGACCACCACCTTGGCGAGATGATCGTCGAGCGTCGCCGAATCGGCACGAATCTGGCCTAGCTCGATTTCGATTTCGCGAAGCCTTTTGTCGATGCTGGCCGGCGTGCTCAAGTTAGCGGCTTGCGGATCCAGTAGCGGCTCCAGGGCGGTGTTCGCTCCTCGCAGCAGCTTGGTTTTTTTTTGGAGCAGTTGCCGCTGCTGTTGTTCGAGCTGCTGTTTTTGGGTGCGGACCGCAACCAGGCGATCCAGCGCCGCCTCGATCAGATAATCGAACGCCCGTTTTTTGACCTCCCGCCGGGTTTTGGTTTCGCTGCCAGCCGGAAAAGCGATGTGATGATTGTGGAAATTGACGGTGATTTGGGGCACATCCCGTCGGATCATGTTGCCCTCTAAGGCGACGCCGAGAACGTTTTTTTCGATCCGCTCGGTTCGAAGCACGGCGTATAAATCGGTGGGCAAGCCGCCGCCGATCCGCTGGCGATAGTGATGCAATTCCTTACCGAAGCTTAAAATTTCCTGCAAGTGACGGGTGGAGGTAAACAGCGCGCGCAGCCGGGGATCTGCCGTGAAGCTGTGGCTACGGATTTCGACCGGAGGCGGTAGAGCGTCCACCAGCTCGATCACGTATTCAATGGCACGCTCGACGGCGGGCCAAAGCCTTTTCCGATAATGGCGCACCATTCGCAGGCGCGGATCGGTACCGTCCACCACCCGTTCGATAGCACCCCGGATCAGGGCCGGATCGAATTTGCCCGATTGATTGGGCGTTGCCGAAAAAATGGATTGCAACAAGCGGAGTACCATAACTTTGCCAATCTCGCTAACTCCGGCCCGGTGTGGCGCAGGTTCTAAGGTTTCCGAGGAACGCGATTCGAAATGATCGCAAGGTTTGCATCCTACGATTATGGTCAGGATTCGCCACAACTCAATGCGCCCTCGCTCCCGGTCCCGCCGCAAAGGCGGGAACGATGGCGAGGGGTGGCGGTTATCGGGAAGGGAAAAACGAATGACGAGGATTAGGCCGGTCAACCCCGAGGGGGCGGCGGCGACCACTGGTAGAGCCAGGTTTCGCTGAGTGCTCCGGTGGCATCGCGCAGAAAACAGCGCAAATCGACCGGTTCGCTGCCGCTGGCGCTCAAATCGAAATGGCAACGCCACAGTTCCGATTCGTGGAGCCGATGGGCAGCCACATCGCGTAGCTCCCCGCGCGAGGCGGCGACCACCGCTTCCACCGAGGCGGTCTCGGGCAATTGGGCCAACGGTCCACCCTGAAAATCGAGCACGAACTTGCGTAGCGGTCCGGCGAGTTTCTCGCCGGGAACACCCCCGATGCCGACACGGGTAGCAACCACTTCGGCGACGGTGGGCCGGGCCGGTGGTTGTGCGCCCCAATATAGGCGGTAATTGAAAGCCAACTCACGATCGGGTTGCGCGGGCTCCACCGGATTCCAGAAGGCGACGATGTTGTCGAGTGTTTCGTCGGCGGTCGGCAGCTCGATCAATTGCACCGCACCCCGGCCCCAGTTGCCAAGCGGTTCCACCCACAGCGACGGCCGTTTGTTATAGAACGCACCATCATCCTGATAATGATCGAAATTTCGATCACGTTGCAGCAGGCCGAAGCCGCGAGGATTATCGTCTACGAAGGAATTAACCCGGATGTAATGCGGATTTAGCAACGGTCGCCAAATCCATTCGCCGGTACCAGACCACAGAGCCAGCCCGTCGGAATCGTGAATCTCCGGGCGGTAGTCGTCGGCGATGCGCCGGTCGTTCTCGCCGCACTGGTACATCGAAGTCATCGGCGCGATACCCAACCGTTCGATGGGGCGACGCGGGAAGAGATGGCTTTCGACCTCCATAATCGTGGTGTCGCCTGGCGTGACGACGAAGCTGTAAGCGCCGGTGATGCTCGGGCTGTCGAGCAAAGCATGCAGGGTCAAAGCCGTTGCATCCATCGCCGGGCGTTCCAGCCAAAAGCTACCGAAAGTAGGAAATTCCTCCGGGTGATCCATCGCGGTGTTGATCGCCAGACCACGAGCAGAGAGGCCGTATTGCTTGCTGGCACCGACGGCGCGGAAGTAGCTGGCGCCGAGGAAGGAGAACATGTCCCGGTCCCAGTCGGCGCGGCTGTTGACCCGGAAACCGGCAAAGCCGAGATCGCCTACTTGTTCGGGGATTCTGTCCTTGACTCGGGGACCGTATTTGAACATTTCCGGCGAAAAAATGACCGGCCGGGCGATGCCGTCGGCGACTTCGTAAAGGTTGACCGGATGGTGGAAATACAAACCCAGATGGAAGAATCGCGCCTGAAACGGTAGTTCGCCGCCCGCCCACAGCGAATGATCGATGCGAAAATTGTTGAGGGCTTGGTAGTCGTCCCAAGTCATGGCGGCCAACCACGGCGGTCGGGCATCGGTGGGTGCGATGTACGGTTCTCGGGCAAGCCGCTGAGCAGTTTCTCGCAGCCAATCCTTGCCGAACGGCTGGCCGGTGGTTTGAGAAAGTTTATCTTTGGTAGGTGTCGCGCGAATCGGAGGGGCCGGCAATATTCCGCAAGCGGCCAATCCCAGCAACCGCATCAAGAACTCCCGTCGTATCATGATCCTCGTCGCAACCCGTCATTGTTGTTTGTGGGAGCGAAGATTATAACGCTCGCGCGACCCATCGAGGCTTTGCTTAGGACGAGACGGTTTCGCCGGAAGCGACGCGGCACCGCACCGCTATAAAGTGAAGCCAAAAACGGGCTCCGAGATGTTTCGATCTAGCTCCTCTCGCGGCTATCATGAAATCCGTGCAAAAGTTTTCGCTCACTTGAGCCGAGGAGTTACCGCATGGCCGGCACCAGTTTGTTAGCCTTGATCGACGACATCGCCACGGTGCTGGACGACGTGGCACTGATGACCAAAGTAGCCGCAAAGAAAACCGTCGGGGTTTTAGGGGACGATTTGGCGCTAAATGCCGAGCAGGTCTCCGGAGTGCGCGCGGAGCGGGAGCTGCCGGTCGTGTGGGCGGTGGCCAAAGGATCGATGAAAAACAAGCTGATCCTGGTGCCGGCGGCGATCCTGATCACGGCGGTGGCACCGTGGGTGATCACCCCGCTCCTGATGGTGGGCGGCGCGTATCTGTGTTTCGAAGGCTTCGAGAAGCTCGCGCACAAATTCCTGCACGACAAGGCCGATGTCGAGGCGGAGCACGCTGCGGAAGCGAAGGCGCTCGGCGATCCCGCCGTGGATTTAGTGGCGTTCGAACGAGAAAAAATCCGGGGCGCGATCCGCACCGATTTTATCCTCTCTGCCGAAATCGTGGTGATCGCCTTGGGCACCGTGCAAGAAGCACCCTTCGTCACTCAGGTAGCCGTGATCGCCAGCGTTGCCGTCATGATGACGGTCGGCGTATACGGTTTGGTAGCTGGCATCGTGAAGCTGGACGATGCGGGGCTGCATCTCGCAAAGGATACTGCGGCCAACGCCTGGAGCAGCTTCAAGCGCGCTTTGGGCCAGGGCATCTTGCGGATTGCGCCGTATTTGATGAAGTCGCTGTCCGTCGTCGGCACGGTGGCTATGTTTTTGGTGGGCGGCGGTATTTTGATGCACGGCTTACCCTATGCGCACGAAATACTGCGTCACGCGGAAGAGATGATTGGTCATTTACCCGGCATCGGTGAGGTATTGGTGACCATCGCACCCGCGCTATTGAACACATTGGCAGGAATCATCGTGGGCGGTTTGGTACTGCTGGGAGTTAAAAAGGTAACGGCCGTCTTCGAGAAATCGAAGAAAGCTGTCTGATTTCGGAACGTTTCGACTCGGGTCATTCCGGGATGCCCTATCGCCCCGGCCGAAGGTGCGCGAAAACCGATTTTCACCTGACGAAACACGCATAAGCTCATGCTCGTCCTACATGCCGCGTTTCATAAAAGTTGCCTGCATCTGTGGGGCGAATCGACTCCACAAGAGGAAGAGCCGACAAAATCCAGACAGGAAACCACCGAAACCACCGAAACCTACCTCTATCGCACCGGGATTCCGGCGCTGCGGGACAGCTTGGCTCAAACCGGTTTCTCGCTTCAAACCGACGGCCAAGCCACTAGAGAACAAACGATCTGGCTACCCACGCAAGGCGGCGTGCCGCTCCCGTCTTCGCCGCTGGTGGCCGAACCGCCCAAATCCCGCAAACCGCCCACCCTGGCGCCCTGGAAAATTCCCGCCTTGGCGCTGACCGCCGCCGATACCGTCAACCTGCTCGCGACGGTTCGGGATCGATCCGCGCTGGCGCCGGGCGTGGTCGCGGGCGACGATCTGCGCTACTGGAGCGAAGCCCTGAGACTGGCCAGCGCTCTGGTCTATCGCCAACACGTACTGCCCGATCTGATAGAACGAGGACGAGGAGCCTATCGGGCCTGCTGGACGCCGGTGTTCGTGGGCGAAGACGGCGCCCGGCTGGAACGCCTCGCTCGCGCCATGCCACCCGCCGCTCGCGCCATCGGCGCCGATCATCGCGCCCTTCCGGATACGGCGCCCCGCGACGTGTTGCGAACATTCCTCGCTTGGATCGCCGACCATTTGGTTCGGCAGTCAGCCGCTTTCCCAACCGCCAAGCGGGTTGGAACGATTTCGGCCAGCCTGCACGGGCAATGGCTTCGAGCGTTGCGGCAACCCGATGGCGCGCTGGAAGGCGACAAGGCAGAACTGCGGCAATTGGCAAAGCAAATCCGCGACTGGCAGCGGCCGTTGTTGCGGCTGGTCAACGCTCCGTATCGTCTGTGTTTTCGCCTGGAGGAACCGGGACCCGACGAAGAGGATGGGACTGCGTTGTTCTTCCCCGACGCCGCCACGGAATGGCGGGTTCACTATCTGCTGCAAGCGCGAGAAGACCCCAGCCTGCTCGTTTCCGCCGAGGCGGTGTGGAAACCGAAACGGGGTACCGGCGAGGGTTTGAAAACTTTGGGGCCGAAAGCGCGGGAAGGATTGCTGGCGTCGCTGGGACAGGCGGCGTCCCTGTGCCCAGCCGTCGAAACCAGCCTAAACGAATCGGCGCCGGTCGGGTACGCGCTGGATACCGAAGGGGCATTTTGCTTTCTCGGCGACGAAGCACCCTTGCTGGAACAGAACGGTTTTGGCGTTATGCTACCGGCCAGTTGGGCGGGCCGGCGCCGCGCCAAGCTGGCGGCGCGCGCCCAGGCCAAGACCCGTTTCGAATCCAAAGCGGGCATGACGCTGGATCGGGTGCTGGACGTCGAGTGGGAAATCGTGCTCGGCGACGCCGGCTTGACGCCCAAGGAACTGCTGGCGCTGGCCAAGCTCAAGGCCCCGCTGGTGCGGGTGCGCGGCCAATGGGTGCAACTGTCCGCCGCCGAAATTCAGGCGGCGCTGGCTTTGCAACAGCAGGGTGGAGCGGCGTTCGCTGGCCGCGACCTGCTGCGTCTCGCGCTCGGCGCCGACACCATCAAGGGATTGGAGATGAAGGCTGTCAACGCCGATGGTCCGCTCGGCGAGTTGCTGGCCGGTCTGGCGCAGGGCGACCAGATCGCGCCATTGCCCCCGCCGCCGGGCCTGACCGCTACGCTCCGCCCCTATCAGCAACGCGGCTACGCCTGGCTGGAGTTTCTCACCCGCTGGGGCTTGGGCGCCTGCCTGGCCGACGACATGGGTCTGGGTAAGACGGTGCAAACCCTGGCGCTGTTGCAGCGGCTGCGGGAGGCGGGCGAATCGCGGCCGGCGCTGCTGGTCTGTCCGACCTCACTGGTCGGCAACTGGCGCAAGGAAACCTCGCGCTTCGCGCCGCAACTGCCGGTCATGATCCACCACGGCGCGGGGCGCGACAAAGGCGAAGCCTTCGCCGCGCAAGCGCAAAACCATGCCCTGGTGTTGTCCAGCTACGGGCTGCTGCACCGGGATTTGGAATGGTTGCAAGGCGTGGACTGGGCGGCGGTGATTCTGGACGAAGCCCAGAACATCAAGAACGCCGAAACCAAGCAGGCTAAGGCAGCGCGGGCCTTGCGCGCCGAGCGGCGCATCGCGCTCACCGGCACGCCGGTGGAAAACAACATCGGCGATCTCTGGTCGATCCAGGATTTTCTCAATCCCGGCTTTCTCGGCAACGCTGCCCGTTTCAAGCAGGAGTTTTTTATTCCGGTACAAGTCGAGCGCGACCAAAACGCGGTGGAACGCTTACAGCGGCTGACCGGCCCTTTCATCCTGCGCCGGCTCAAGACCGACCGCACGGTCATCCAGGATTTGCCCGACAAGCTGGAGATGAAGGTCTATTGCACCTTGACCAAGGAGCAGGCGACCCTGTACGCCGCCGTGGTGCAACAGGCGGAAGCGGTGCTGGAAGGCATGGAGCAAGGCATCGGCCGGCGCGGCTTGGTTTTGAGCACGCTGCTGCGGCTCAAACAGGTGTGCAACCACCCCGCGCAATACTTGGCCGATCATTCGCCGGCGCCGGGTCGATCCGGCAAGCTGGCGCGGCTGACGGAGATGCTGGAGGAAATCCGGGCGGTGGACGAGCGAACCCTGATCTTCACCCAGTTCGCCGAGATGGGGCATTTGCTGCAACGGTATCTACAAGAACAATTGGCGCGAGAAGTGTTGTTCTTGCACGGCGGCTCGTCCAAAACCCAGCGCGACCGGATGGTGGATCGGTTTCAAAACGAACCGGCCGGGCCGCCGGTCTTCATCCTGTCCATCAAGGCCGGCGGCACCGGCTTGAATCTCACCCGCGCCAACCATGTGTTCCATTTCGACCGCTGGTGGAATCCGGCGGTGGAGAATCAGGCGACCGACCGCGCCTTTCGCATCGGCCAGAACCGGCAGGTGGAGGTGCACAAGTTCATCTGTCTTGGCACCGTTGAGGAGCGCATCGACGAATTGATCGAGCGCAAGCAATCCTTGGCCGAAAAGATCGTGGGCAGCGGCGAAAGCTGGATCACCGAACTGTCCACCGACGAGCTGAAAAACCTGTTCCGGTTGCGGGCCGAGGCAGTGGAGAATTAGGCATGAGCTACGACGACTATTATTTTCCCGCTAGCAAGCCGCGCCGGGTCAGCGGCGGCATCAAGGCGCAAAGCCAGCGTGGGGCGTTCGCCAGCCGGTGGTGGGCCAAGCGCTGGATCGCGGTGCTGGAGAGCTTCGACATCGGCGCGCGGCTGGGGCGCGGCCGCAGCTACGCCCGCCAGGGCCAGGTGCTGGATATTCAGATCGCGCCCGGCGAGGTGAAAGCCAAAGTACAAGGCTCGCGGCCCCGGCCCTATCAGGTGAGCATCAAGCTGAAACCGCTGAGTGCGGCGGAGTGGCGGAAGCTGGCCGAGGCGATGGCGCAAGAGGCGCGTTTCGGCGCCAAGTTGCTAGCCGGGGAAATGCCGACCGACATCGAAGAGGTTTTCCGAGCCGAGGGGCTATCGCTGTTTCCCAAAACCCACGGCGATTTGAAGACGGAATGCTCGTGCCCCGACTATTCCAACCCCTGCAAACACATCGCCGCTGTCTATTACCTGCTGGGCGAAGCCTTCGATAACGATCCCTTTTTGATGTTCCGGCTGCGTGGCATGGAGCGAGAGGCGCTGCTGGCGCAACTCGGCGAAGCAGTGGGCGACGACGAGAGTTGGTCGCAGTCCGAGCCCGAACCGCTGCCCGATGATCCGTCGGCCTTCTGGGCCATGCCGCCGCTGCCGGAGTCGCTGGCCGGTTCGCTGCTCGCGCCACCGAAATCCGCCGCTCTGCTGCGGCGTCTCGGGCCTTTTCCGTTCTGGCGCGGCGATATTTCTCCGCTGGATGGTTTGGAACCGATTTATGCGGCGATGGGGATAAGCGCGCTCGGTGCATTGAGCGACACCTCCGGCGAGAACTAAAAATCCGTCGGCAATTCGCCAGAGCTACAGGACCCGGTAGCAAATTCCGGAATGGCATTTTACCCAGCAAACCGCCCCAGCCGCGATGACAAATTATAGATATTTTATATAAATATCAATAAACTAAATTGGTTTCCATACGCCGTCCCGATCACGACACGCCGTGTTTCTGAAAGATTCAGTATTCTTCGTCATCGTCACGGTTTCGTCGAAAACCCGGCAATACAGGCCATTTCGAGCGCGATAGGTCTTTTGAGGCGTAATGCTTCCAGTGTGTCCGGTGCCTGAATTCTGCCAAGAGAGACGTTTTCCGCTAGCGGATTTCTCCAGTGCTTGCTGGAAGGTCCGATTGGCTAAGGCGATGTCTCCGCTGGTCATTTGCGGTGGCGTTGGTTTGTTTTCAGTCGTGGATCGGGATATATCCGGAGAAGCGCAAGCACCGAGCACCGATACGCCAAAAACGGCGATAAATCTTCGAATATTCATCAAGATACTCCTCCTCATCTTCCAAAGATCATTATTGTTGGGGCAAACCCGTGATAGAGATGGTTACTAGGTAACCTCCTCTTACCACGGGCATTCGACGCGACAAAAGTCAGTCAGCGTCGCCCTTGCTTATTTCCAACCCCGCCCGATAGCGGCGGCTTCTTGATCCCGAGAGAGATTGGAACCAGAAGGAACGGTACCATTGGATAGCCGAGCTTGATCGGCATTGAGTCGGCTCCTATGCGAGGACGGATCTTCGGTGGATGCGTGCGTAGCATCCTGGCGGCGATCCTGGCGGCGGTCTACCTGCGGCACACCCGGGGCCTGGCGCGGCTGGCGGTACATGTGTGGTTCAGCTTGATTGGTTTGTCCACCGTCTTCACGCACCAGCATCACCTGATCGACATTGCCGGCGGCTTTGTTCTCGCTACACTGTGCTTTTTCGTCTTCCGCGAGGCGCCCTCGGCCAGCACCGCGACCACCAACCCCCGCATGGGCTGGCGCTATGCCCTGGGCGGGGTCGCGTTCGCCCTGATCGCCCTGGCCGCGTGGCCCTGGGGGGTAGTGCTCCTCTGGCCGGCCCTCAGCCTGGGCATCGCGGCCGCGGGGTATTTCCGTTTCGGTGGACAAATCTACCGAAAGGAAAATGGGCGGCTCCCACTGAGTGCGCGAATCGTCATGGCGCCCGTGTTGCTCGGCCAGTATCTGTCATTGCTCCACTATCGCCGCCACTGCAACGACTGGGACGAAATCGTGCCTGGACTTTTCCTTGGGCGCGCGCTGGAACAACCTCGGGCGCGAAAGGCGGCGGAGCACGGCGTAACGGCGGTGCTCGACGCCACTTCCGAATTCTCCGCGAGCCCGACCTTTCTCGGTCTGAAGTATCTCAACATCCCCATCCTCGACCTGACCGCACCGACACGGGGTCAATTGGACGAGGGCGTGGCCTTCATCGAGCAGTACCTGAGAGAAGGCATGGTCTACGTGCATTGTAAGATTGGCTATTCACGCAGCTCGGCCTTTGTCGCGGCCTATCTGATCCATCAAGGAATCGCCGCCGATGCCGATGGGGCGATCGCGGTAATACGGGCGCGGCGGCCATCGGTGGTCATTCGCCCGGAAATCATCGTGGCACTACGAAACTTCGAGCAGGCTCGGCGTTTGGACTGACCCGAATGGCACTTACTTATGCGTTTTGAGGCACAAAAAGGGAACCTCGGGCGCCACCCACAC
>DEHU01000271.1:0-4179 GCA_002352125.1 Competibacteraceae bacterium UBA2792
AAACCCACCCCAGCGCCAGGCACCGGCGAGTGGGAGGGGTTCTAAGCGGCGCGGTGCCCGGCGCTCCACACTCGGCTCCACCGCTACGTCCGCCTCGATATTCAAACTGCCATCGACTGGCTCCAAGGACGGCTCCAGGACCTCGATGGCGGCCTACGACGTCGGCTGCGCGCCAGCCCGCTCTGGGGCCAGAACTCGGCGCCAGAGCGGGCTGGCTAGGGTGCGTGCCGTGTTGTGCATGGCGACCGTTGCGGCCAGCCGCTGCAATCCGGCGATCAATGCCTTCTACCGGTGGTTGCGGGCGGCAGGCAAACCGGCCAAAGTCACCTTGACCGCCTGCCTGCGCAAGTTGCTGACAATCTTGAATGCAATGCTCAAGACCAGATCCCCTTGGCAACCTCCCAAGGAGTGCAGGGCTTGAATCCTTCAATACAGTTGCTTGCACCCGCGATCATCAAATAACAATTATCTCCGCACTCGTATCCGACGATGATATCTTCGACGACGTTCTCTTTTGCATTCGCCGCAGTCGAGCAGAGGCCGCATGTGAAAAAACAACCCGGCGGCAATGGTTTTCTTCATCGGGCAAGCCCCTCGCGGTCACTGCTTCGAGCCTCTCGGGCATCGATAGCGCACGAACTCCGCCTCGCCGGTCGTGTCGATCAACTGCTTGCGGTCGGCGGATAGCCGGAAGCGGTGGCAGGCGAGCCATGTCTCGCCCTCGCCCGACATCTCGACGATCAGCGCAAGTTCCTGCTCGCCTTGCGTGACGACCGCCCGAATTAGACCTCCGCTTTCGTGAAAGCGGACGCGACCGGCATCGAGCCGCAGGCGCGAGTCGCCGCGATCCGCGCCGCAATGCTTCAAATCGGCGACCCACTCGCCCACGAAGCGAGCCGGAACCGCCTCCTGTCTTTCTGCCGCCACCGCCGCGCCGGTGCACAAGGCCGTAAAAAGCAACAGAGATTTCTTCATGCGTTCGACATCCATCGGCTCGGTTTGAGAATTGCAGGTATATTCGGGGGGGAAACGATCATTTTTCCGTCTGGGGCCACGCGAGTTTGGCTTGCCGGGCCGGCCTGGGGAGGCGATCGGCCGATCGCTCTCGTCGATGCTGCGGCCGGCAAGCCTGATCGGCAGCCGGTCAGGCATCGCTCGCCGGTTTCCCCACGCGAGCACCCGGCCGCACTAGCAGCAACACCAGACCAACCAGTAAAACCACAGCCCACTGCAAGAGCGGAACGGAGAACAAGGCCATATTCTGAACTGCGCGGTATTGCGGCTCGGCATGATAGCGGTAGCTGTGCCACCCAAACGTCGCAAGCCCCCACGCCGACAGACCCACGGCGACCGCGAGCATCGCCCGCGAGGCCGCCGGTCTCCCTCGATGCCGCCAAGCGAGCGCCGCCAACAGCAGGTAGGGACCGACGATAAACGATGCGACCAACGCATCGGCCGGAGCCAGTCCGGCGGTGCTTACGCAGCCCAAAGCCACCTCGACCGCCGCCGTGAACAGACAAATGATTATAGTCAATCGGGCCAGCCGGACCGCCATCATCGGCTCCTCTACCGCCCTATCGGGCAGGAAACGAAGCACCCGAAAGCCGGCAGTCTCCCTCGTCTCCTTCCGCCAAGTAGCGCCCGGCGACCCAGCCGGTGACGGCCTGATATTTCACCTTGCACCAGAGGGGATTCTCTTGCTCGCGCTTTTTCTGCTCGGCCGCCGACAGATCCATGATCTCCAGCATATTCAGTCCGCCTCGGCACTCGATGTTTCGGATGCAGGTGCCGTCGTGCGGGATTTCGCCGACCTTGGCAGCACGCGGGTTCGGTTCCGCCCGGACGTTGAGGACATCGTTTTTCGCGACATCCCTCACCTCGAAAAACTCTGGACCGTCCGAGTCCGCCGACGAAGTGCCCGGGTGCAGCGCCAAAATCAAACTTGCGATGGAAAACCGGATTGCGTTTCGCATGGTTAAGTGTACTGCCCCAAAAAAGATTTTCGTAAGCTAAGAAAGTATAGCGGCCACCACATCAGCTAAAACGGCAGCGGGGGTGCGATACTCCAAACGACTATGTAATCGTTGTTCGTTATACCAGTGCTGGAAAGCAGGCAACAGGGCCTTGAGGTCAGCCTGCGTATTGACTTCGTGGCGAAACACAAATTCATGCTTGAAGGTGCGGTTCAAGCGCTCCATCATGGAAGAAATTCTTTTGGTCTCTTCCCGGGTCCGATAGCGGTAACCTAATCAATGCGATCAAAAGGTTACCGCACGATCACTGGAAATAAAAATTCAGAAACTTAAAATTAAAAAGTTGTCTCCTCACGCAGTCTATCCCTCATGCGAAGAGCGAAGGAATCATTTCAGGAAGAGCGAAGAGCGACATCATCCCCGTCGATCTCGGCGGCGCGGCCGAACAGCAGCGCCGCAGGCGGCGATAGGTCGGCGCGCCGTGGACCGGAAACGGATGACGGCTCGACCATGAGCCTCGATGGCGAAAGCGAACTCGCCCGGCATCAGCTGTCCGGTGGCCGCATGCTGGTCTGGCGCGATGACGGCTCTCCTTACGACAACACCTTGCATGTCTACGTATTGGCGGCGGATGGCTCGACCATCGACGCGCTGGAGGCTGGGGCTGCCTTCACTACCAACATTCTTACCTTTCAGAGCGAAGGCCAGGATGTATTCGATTTCTCTTTTTTCGCGAATGACAGGATTTACCGCCTCAGGGTCGACCGGAAACCATCCTTGCGGATACCTTTCAGTCTGCCGCTGGGCTTCCGCTACAAATCGACGCTTGGGCGCCATGTCATCTCGGTTACGACGCTGAAGAAATAGGTAGCGCCATGGGCAATACGCAGCAAGCGGATGGGCAGGTCAGCGAGGCGATTCGGCAGATGGAGGTGACGGCAAACAATGTTGCGTTTCGTCTGGTAAGTTCGGCGCAGGTACGCCAGCGCTACGTCATCGAGATCAAGGAGATGTCGGATGCGCTATGGGCAGCCTACAAGGGCGGCAAGATTTCTGCCCAGAAGACAGCCGAGGTCGCCAACCAGATGCGCAACCAAATTCTTGACATGTGCCGTGCCAACGACATGGATTTCGGCCGCGCCTACGCCAAGAGCCTGAAGAAGAGCGGGCTCGAGCTCGACAAGCTTATCGGCTACATCATGAACGAGAAGCGCGGCTTCAAGGAGCGCTTCGCCGGGCGGTTGTTCACCGAGCTGACACCCGCACAGCAGACAGAGATCTACGAGGAGGTCATCAAGTCCGCCGGGCGAGACAGGGGCGCGGTAACCAAGGGCATCCCACGGATGCGCTGGGCGGCGCGAGGGTTGTGGGTCGCGACGGCGGCAATCGCAATTTACAACGTTGGCACCTCGCAGACGCCATGGTGGCAAGCGGGCCGCGAGAGCGCCAACATCGGCGGCGGTATTCTCGGCTCAATGGCAGGCGGCGCGGCGATGGGCGCGGCCGGCGGTGTCTGGGCCGGCCCGATTGGGGTCGGCGTCGGCGTTATCGTCGGTGGCATTCTCGGCGCACTGCTGGCCGACCGCGCCTATATCGAGGTCGTCGGCACGGCGGATATTGGTACGCGCAGCTTCGTCGATCGCTTCACCAGCTTCTGGACCGGCGTCGACGAAGAAGGCATGGCCAAGGCTCTCGCCGACCAATATCCCAATCAACTCGATTTTGTGCTGCGCGTGATGCAAACGCTTGATAACGACTACAACAGCGATTCCGACGATGTCGCGCTCGCTTATGTCCAGATCATCATGAAACGGCCCGTGCTCGCGCAAGCAGTGAAAGGTAACCGGCATCTGCGCAATTTTCTGATTAGCTCGCTTGAGTCCGGCGTGATCTTTGCCGATGAACAGCGGGCGATCAGCTGGCTGCGGCAGTGACCAGATGGATTCGGCACAATCTATGTATTTCCACTGTATGCGTCCGACCTAGCCGTCTGGACATCCCTTTGAACCTGTCAAGTCGGTCGGGCTAAACGCCTTAATACCTATCAGTTCTGAGTTGGGGTATAAAGTGAGTTTACTGGATGAGGAACTGATAGGCATTAAGGGTGTTAAGCTGGAGACGCTGGAAGATTGCGCGCGAGCGGCGTTTGCCCGCTATAATGGAAGGAATGATCGGGCGCCCGGCCGGGCGCCCCGCACCGACGACG
>DEHU01000271.1:4190-4979 GCA_002352125.1 Competibacteraceae bacterium UBA2792
AGGGGTTATTTGCCTCCAAACCAGGGGAATGCCATGAACGACCCGCTTCGCGACCCGCCATCGACCGACCGACCGACCGCCGCCGTCCGACCGAGACGCCGGAGCGACCCGCCCGGCCGCGCCTTGCCGTAGCGACTCCATCGACCGGCCCATCGGATCCGGCGCTGCGCTTTGTCCCCTCGGGGAGCGCCGTCCCGACCCCCGCCCGTCCTAGCCATGCCGCCCGGCTCACCCACTTCACCCGCTCCCGGCGCGCGGTCGCCGGCGGATTTCTGTGGCCCGCCGCCGGCCCCCGNNCCCCGGCCGGCTGGCGGCGTCCGCCGTTTCGTCCGGTTTGTCCGGCGGCAACCGCTGCGGGCACGACCCTTTGCGTCCGCGCCGGTTCGCAGCGCCTTCGCACCACGCCCCCCACCCGAAGCTTCTGGTCAAACTGCAAGAAGCGATCTGGAACTACTACCCGGAGCCGGCGGCGGTGCTGCCCAGCCTGAACGCCGCCAACGGCTCGGCGCGACAGCAGCGCAGCGAGCGGCGGGAAGGGTGCCTGGCGCTGCTGGGCGCCCTGGTGCACTACCTCGATTTGGTCACCCTGCGGGTCGGCATTCCCCAAGCCGACGGCCGTTTCAAGGGGCTGACGCTGGAATTTCTGGCCGGACGGGCCGGGCTGGGGCGGCGGCGGACCGAACGCGCCTGCCGCGACCTGCGCAAAGCCGGGCTGGTCGAAATCCACCCCATCGCCCAAAAGACCGAGGACGGCCGCCACCGGGGGCTGCCCGCCGTGCGGCGGCTATC
>DEHU01000225.1 GCA_002352125.1 Competibacteraceae bacterium UBA2792
GAACCCGTGGGCGACCGCGATCAACGATGGCGATGGCGGCACGCAAACCCTTACGTTCAATATCACCGGCAACACCAATGCATCGCTGTTCAGTGCAGGGCCGGCAATTTCTGCGGCCGGCGTGCTCACGTACACTCCGGCGGCCAACGCCAACGGCAGCGCGACGATCACCGTGACGCTCTCCGACAACGGCGGTACCGCCAACAGCGGCGTGGATACATCGGCAGCACAGACCTTTACCATCACGGTGAACGCGGTGAACGACGCGCCCAGCTTCACTGCTGGATCGGATCAGACAGTCGATGAGGACGCTGGCGCGCAGACCGTTCCCGGCTGGGCCACCAGCATCTCCGCAGGGCCGGCGAACGAAGCGGGACAGACGCTGAACTTCAACATCACCGGCAACACCAACCCCAGCTTGTTCGGCGCCGGACCGGCGATCTCGTCCACTGGTGTGCTGACCTATACTTCAGCGGCCAACGCCAATGGCAGCGCGACGATCACGGTCACTCTTTCAGACAACGGCAGCACTGCTAACGGCGGGGTGGATACGTCCGCTTCACAGACCTTCACCATTACCGTCAATGCTGTCAACGACCCACCGGTGGCGCAGCCCAAAACCGCCAGCGCCCAGGCCAACATGAAAATCACTGGCCTTTCGGGACTGCTGACCGGGGTTACCGACCCCGATATCAACACCGGATCGCCAGCCTGTAATCCGACGTTTACGGTCGGCACCGTCGGCCCAACCACGAGCCCCACCGGCGGCACGATCTCAAACGTCGATGTGAACGCCGGCACGTTCGACTTCGACCCACCGCCCGGCGTAACTGGCGCCGTGACGTTCAACTACACCGTTGTGGACAGCGGCTGCGGCGCCGGGGGGCCGCAGACCAGCGCGCCCGCCACGATCACGGTCAACGTCAGCGGCCCGGTCATCTGGTTCGTCGATCCGGCCGCAGGCACCAACGGCAACGGCACCCTGGCTAGTTCCTTTAATAGCCTGGCGTCGGCCAACACGGCCAAGGGCACTAACACGAATCACCGCATCTTCGTCTACAGCGGCACCACGGCCGCAGGTACGGGGGTCAGTCTGACTGGAGACACCACCCAGGCCGGCGCACAATGGCTGATTGGTCAGGGTGCCAGCGGCGCGAGTTTCGATGCCCTGATGGGTATTTCGCCGCCCCTTGGCACGATCGCCCGGCCGGGAATCGGTGGGACGCGGCCGACGATTCAGGGCACGCTGACCTTGAACGGCAATAACGTTAAGGCGCAAGGTTTTAACCTCACCACTGGCACGGCCACCGGCATCAATGACGCCGCCGGCGCGATCTCCGGAGTGAATGTCAGCGAGGTTAGCGTTACCAGCACGACTGGCACTGCCGTGAACCTGTCGAGCCTGGGCGGCACCATCAGCCTGACCAGCGTTTCGGCCAACGGTGGGGCCAACGGCATCGTGCTGGACACGACCACCGGCAGCTTTACCGTGACCGGCGACGGCTCAAACACCTCTGTCGGCGGTAATAGCAGCGGAGGCACTATCGCTAACATGGTGGGGGCCGATGGCGCTACCAGTGGTATTGGTGTTTACCTGAATAGCGCGCAAAACGTGACTCTGCGGCGGATGACCATCAATGGCACGAACCAGAACTTTGGCATCCGGGGGTTCTCGGTCAACGGGTTCGCGCTGGAGTATTCGACCGTTGGGGGGACCAACGGCACGAACGGCACTATCGATAGTTATGGCGAGGGCGGTGTCTATTTCGGTAACGCTACGACCACGGGCTTGACGGGAACGGGTACAGTAACCAGCTGCACCATCAGTGGCAGCTGGGCGCGCAATTTCTCCGTGGTCAACACCAGCGGCACGCTGAATCGCTTAACCATCACCGGTACTACCTTTGGGTTACCGGTTGCGACAAGCGATAACGATAGCTTGGCAGTAGAGGCGCGTAACAACGGGACCGTCGCCAACGTGACGGTGACAGGTTCGACCTTCACTGGCGCAGCTGGCGATTTGATCGATTTCACCGGCCAAACCGGTACGACCATGGATGTGGTGTTCCAGAACAACACGCTTTCCAATAACCACCCCTTTAACATCATTGGTGGTGGCGGAGCAACACTGGCAACGCAAGGCACGTATACCTTCAACACGTCCAGCAACGGCTTCCGCGGCGCCAACGGCAGCGGTATTACCCTGCAGAAAGCTAGTGCCGGAACGTCGTTGAGCGGAACATTTAACACCAACACGATCGGTGTAACCGGTGTAACTGGTTCCGGCTCCGCGTCAGGCAACGGACTGTTCTTCTCCTTTGCTGGCGGGGGGACGATCACCTCGGCGCTCACCAACAATCAGATTCGGAATTACAGCGGTAACGCGGGTATCTTCGACGACAACACGGGTGGAACCTATGCCGTCAACTTGACGATGACCGGTAATACGGCTGCCGAACCCGGAGCTGGTGCCTTTGCTGGTTTGGCATTGACCGCCGGTGCTCCTTCTTCCAGCGATGCCATCCATGTCTGCGCACAGATCGGCGGTGCTGGAGCCTCACAAAATGATTTCAGCACTGGTGATCCGAGTAACGCCAATGACATCATCCTTGGGGGTGGAGCGTCAGGAGCATCGTCTATTCAACTACCGGGTCTCGTACCTTCTGGCACTGAGCCGGCGAGGCAAACGCAAGTTCAAAATTTCGTTCTAGCCAATAACAACGTTGCCGGGACAGCAGTTACCGCATACGTGGATTCAGCGACATTTGCATCAACTTTTGTGGGGGGCGCAGCCTGTCCGACACCACCGTAAATTTATTGCAATGAAAAGAGGAACCAACTTATGGCAGAACCATTTCTTTCCGAAATTCGAATGATGAGTTTCAATTTCGCCCCCAAGGGGTGGGCGCTGTGCGATGGCCAATTATTGCCCATCAACCAAAACCAGGGGCTTTTTTCGCTCCTTGGCACGACATTCGGTGGGGATGGTCGCGTGAATTTTGCTTTGCCCGACCTGCGTGGCCGCGTGCCGATTCACGTCGGCAACAGCCATACGCTCGGGGCACGGGGCGGCGAGCAGTCCCACACGCTGTCGATCGCGGAATTACCGACCCATGCCCACGCGCCGAAGGGCTCCAATACTCCGGCAGAGACGAATGTCGCCACGGGGGGCTATCTGGCAATTTCCAACAATGTCTACGCACCTCCGGGCAATCTGGTTGCAATGTCGCCGTCCGAGGTGGGCACGGTAGGTAGCAGTCAGTCGCACCTGAACATGCAGCCCTTCCTGACGCTGAATTTCAGCATCGCCCTACAGGGCATTTTCCCGTCACCAACCTAACGGAGAGGCACATGGCGCAACCTTATGTTGGTGAAATCCGAATGTTCGCAGGGAATTTTGCCCCAGCTGGTTGGATGTTTTGCGAGGGACAACTTCTTCCTATTTCCGAGAACGAGACGCTTTTCAATCTGATCGGCACTACATACGGCGGCGATGGACAATCGACATTTGCATTGCCCGATCTACGGGGCCGATTGCCGCTTCACATGGGTAATGGTTTCGTTTTGGCCGAGACCGGTGGCGTGGAAGAGGTCACTTTGACGGTCAACCAAATCCCTGCTCACGGCCATCCGATGTTGGCATCGAACGATATTCCTACCCTGAGCAATCCACAAAACAACGTGACCGGTCAGGCAGCGGCAAAGCTCTATCGTGCCGGCGCTCCGACGATATCGCTTGCGACGGGATCTGTCACTTCCGTAGGTGGGTCACAGCCGCACACTAATTTTCAGCCATACCTGTGTGTCAGCTTTATCGTCTCGCTCTTTGGGATTTTCCCATCGCCCACTTAAGAGAAACCATCATGGCCGATCCTTTTGTCGCCGAGATTCGTATCTTTCCCTTCAACTTTGCCCCGAAAGGCTGGGCATTCTGTGATGGGCAACTTATGCCACTATCTCAGAATACGGCCCTATTTTCCTTGCTGGGAACCACCTACGGTGGGAATGGCAAGAGCGATTTCGCCCTTCCCGACCTCCAAGGCCGAGCACCCATGCATCCTGGTCAAGGACCAGGGCTTTCATTGCACGATTTGGGGGAAACGGGAGGAAGCGAAACGGTCACTCTTCTTGAAAGTGAGATTCCCTCCCATAATCATTCGCTAGGCGCGCAAAACGTGCCGTTAGGTGGTTCTGCCACGCCTGCCGGCAACGTACTGAGCCGGCCCGCCAGCGGCAACCTCTATGCCACAACGAATCCACAACTGGTCCCGATGTCCGAGCAGGTGCTCGCACCCGCCGGTGGCGACCAGCCCCACAACAACATGCAGCCTTACCTGACCTTTTACTTCTGCATCGCGCTGCAAGGCGTTTTCCCGCCTCGCGGCTAGACCATCCTGCCCGGGAAATCTCGGTGAACAGACGAAATTTCATAAAAAATACAATATGCTGGTCTGTGATGGCCTTTAGCGGTTGGATTTCGGTCAGCATGACCGCCCGTTCGGCGCCCAAGACGCCGGCATCCGGCTCGAAATTCTTGCCGCCACTCGGTGAAACCTTCAGCTACGACAACTTCAAGGCCCACATCGGCGAGACGTTCTACGTCTACGGCGGCAAAGGCTTGCGCAACGTCGTCAACCTCAAACTTATCGCGGTGGAGAATCTTCGTCGCGACAAGAATGCCGAGCAGTTCGCGGTGCGCTTTAGCGGTCCCGCCGAGGAGCCTCTTCCCGGCGGGGTGTACCACTTTCAACACTCCGCTTCCGGTGAGTTCGACCTGTTGATTGCCCCCGCCATGTCCGACGGCAAAGGCCGGTATTACCGGGCCGATTTCAACCTGTTGCTACCGTGATGCCAGCTCTGGCACTAACCTTGCGAACGTTTCGAGCCGAAGACCGCGATTTTCTCTTTCGCGTCTACGCCAGCACCCGCGTCGAAGAGCTCGCCCTCACCGACTGGGACGAGACGCAAAAACAGGCGTTTCTCGTCCAGCAGTTCGAGGCGCAGCACCACCATTACCAAACTCACTACCGAGGGGCGCGGTTCGATCTCATCCTGCTGGATGGCGAACCGATCGGTCGGCTGTACGTGGCCCGCTGGAAAGAGGAGATTCGCATCATGGACATCGCGCTGCTGCCCGCATTTCGCAATCGGGCCGTCGGCGGCGGTCTGTTGCGCGATCTGTTAGAAGAAGCCGCCGCCACGAACCGACGTCTGACCATCCACGTCGAACGCTACAATCCCGCACTGCGGTTATATCGTCGCCTGGGCTTCGAACCGGTCGGCGAAACCGGCGTCTATCTCCTGCTCGCGGTGGAACCACCGACCGACCGGTCAACCGGCGCGCTCAGGTGAAAATCGCCTCGTAACGCATGGCTTGGCCTTGCGGGCCGAGCGGCACCAGAAAAATCCCCAGCTCCCCCATCGACTCGTTTCGCAGCGGGTAGGTGGCTTGTGGCAGCAACGGCGTCAGCGGGCCGGCGAACAGCAGCGAATACGGTTGCCGGCGGTAGCCGCTTTCGGCGCCCAGCGGAGTAGCCGTAGTCAGTTTTAGGTCGATTCCAGCGTCTTGCCCGAGAGAAACATGAAAGTTCTGCCCCACGCATTCGCGCCAGTGATCCAGGGTTAGGGTGTCCAGCATTGTCGTTGGTCCAGCGTGATTGGCGAATTTTCTTTAGCTAGAGCGCATGGCCCCTGCCCGTAACTTTCTTTCATTGTAGCAGTAGCAAATGAGCCGTGTTCCGGGTAGTCCGTCTCGGTTGGGGAGTCCGCTTGTCCGGCCGGGCGCGATGCCGGACAATGCAATGCTGTTCGCGACCCAACAATCGATAGGGAGTATGCAAGAGTGAAACGGCAAGTACGCAAAGCGGTATTCCCCGTGGCCGGNNACCAAGGCCAGCCCCAAAGAAATGTTGCCCATCGTCGATAAGCCTCTGATCCAATACGGGGTCGAGGAAGCGGTGGCGGCCGGGGTCGATACGCTGGTCTTCATCATCGGCCGCACCAAGAACGCCATCGCCGATCATTTCGATAAAGCCTACGAACTGGAAGTCGAGCTGGAAACGCGCGGCAAGACCGATCTGCTCCAAGTGGTGCGCAGCATCGTTCCGTCCGGCGTGGAGTGCGTCTACGTGCGCCAAGCCGAGGCACTCGGGCTAGGTCATGCCGTGCTGTGTGCGCGGCCGGTGGTCGGGAACGAACCGTTCGCGGTCATCCTGGCCGACGATTTGATCGAGGAAGACGCCCAAGAGGGCGGGGCGCTGAGCCAGATGACCCGCCATTTCAACAAATACCAGTGCTCGATTCTGGGCGTGGAGCGCGTACCCAAGGAAGAGACTCACAAATACGGTATCGTCCATCCGCTACCGTTCGCCACCCGGATCAGCAACGTCGATGGCATCGTCGAAAAGCCGAAGCCGGAAAATGCTCCTTCCAATCTGGCGGTGGTGGGCCGCTACATCCTTACCCCGCGCATCTTCGATTTGCTGCAAACCATCCCACGCGGCGCAGGCAACGAAATTCAGCTCACCGACGGCATCGCCGCCCTGCTAGGCGAGGAGCAAGTGCTGGCCTACGAGTTCTCGGGCCGGCGCCACGACTGCGGCAGCAAGCTGGGCTATCTGATCGCCACCGTGGAATATGGCGCGCGCCATCCCGAATTGGGCGAACGATTCCAGGCATATTTGCGGGCGAACGCGCACCGGCTCAACGCGTCCGCCCCAGTTGCTGACGAGTAACCTCGCGGTATCCCACTAAACGGCGGGCGCTATCGAACTCCGTCAATTCCGCCAGTCCCGATAGACGACGATGAGGAGTAAGGTGATGTCGCAAGGTTTGCTGGTGATCAATGCCGGCTCGTCGAGCATCAAATTCTCGGTATTCGCCTTGCCGGCAGATAGCGGTGATTTGGCGTTGGTCTGTCGAGGTTTGCAGGAGAACATCGGCGAGGAAAACCCGCGCTTCAAAGCCTTCGATCATGACGGGCGGGTGTTGACCGATGTCCGACCAACGCCGCCGGCTGGGGGCAGTTACCGAAAGCAGGGACCGAACCACCGCCGGCGAGCCAACGATGGCCAGCCGTCGCCAGCGGATGGCGAGGTTTACGACCATCAAGCGGCGCTGCGCGATCTGCTGGACTGGCTCGGAAAAACGCCGGACCTGCCCGAAATAATCGCGGCGGGTCATCGGGTGGTGCACGGCGGCAAGGAGTTCAGCGACCCGCAGCGGTTGACGCCGGAGATCATGGCGCGGCTGGAAACTTTCGTGCCGCTGGCACCGTTGCATCAGCCGCACAATCTGGCCGGTATCCGCGCCCTGACCGCCGTGCGGCCGGACTTGCCGCAAGTCGGTTGTTTCGACACGGCTTTCCATTACGGTCAGCCGGAACTGGCTCGTTTGTTCGCTTTGCCGTTGGTTTACCGTAGGGAAGGCGTGCAACGCTACGGCTTTCATGGCCTGTCTTACGAATACATCGCCGGCGCACTGGCCGAAGTCGTGGGCACATCGACCACCGGCCGGGTCGTGGTCGCTCATCTGGGCAACGGCGCCAGCATGTGCGCCATGCGCGATGGCCGGAGCATGGCCAGCACCATGGGCTTCACCGCTGTGGAGGGCTTGCCGATGGGCACCCGCAGCGGTTCGTTGGATCCTGGCGTGCTGCTCTATCTGATCGAGCAACACGGCATGGGTGCCCGAGATTTGAACAATCTGCTCTACAAACAGTCTGGTCTGCTGGGTTTGTCGGGCATCAGTAACGACATGCGCGAACTATTGGCTAGCAGCGATCCCAACGCCAAGCTGGCGGTCGATTACTTTACCTATCGGATCGCCCGCGAACTCGGTTCGCTGGCGGCGGCGCTGGGCGGNNGCGGCGGCGGTGCGCGAGCAGGTCTGCGCCCGGTCGACTTGGCTGGGTATCGAATTGGACGCTGCCGCCAACGCCGGGCATCGCAGCCGGATCAGCGCACCGGCCAGCCGGGTGGCGGTGTGGGTGTTGCCTACCAACGAAGAGCTGGTCATCGCTCGCCACACTCGAAAACTCGTGCGGGAATATTGAGTTTATCGCCCCGCGTGCGCGCTTTTTCCACTGGAGAGAAGCGCTATGGAAAAGGGAATCGCTTGTTCCCCGACCGATAAGCCGCTAATCTGAATACTAGATTGGCTTGGGTATTTTCCTAAAAAAGACCGGGTTGGAAATCGCCATGTGTGGAATCGTGGGCGCCATCGCCGAACGCAACGTCACGCCCATCCTGCTAGAAGGACTGCGGCGGTTGGAATACCGTGGTTACGATTCGGCCGGGATCGTGACCGTGGATAACCGTGACGACCGGCTGCATCGGGTGCGCACGGTCGGCAAGGTCCAGGCGTTGACGGATCGCTTGCGGCAAGAACCGGTGCGCGGACCGCTCGGTCTCGCCCACACCCGCTGGGCCACCCACGGCGAACCCTCCGAGCGCAACGCGCATCCGCACGTCAGCGGCGAGTCGGTGGCGGTGGTGCACAACGGCATCATCGAGAACTACCAAGAGCTCAAGGCGAAACTGATCGCCGCCGGCTATCAATTTACGTCCGATACCGACACCGAAGTGGTCGCCCACTTGATCGACCGGCACCTGCGGGAAAACGGCGGCGATTTGCTGGCGGCCGTGCGCCAGAGCGTCGCCCAGTTGACCGGTGCCTACAGCCTGGGCGTGATTTGCCGCGAGGATCCAAATCGGATGATCGCGGCTCGCGCCGGCAGTCCGCTGGTGCTGGGCGTCGGCATTGAGGAGCATTTCATCGCGTCGGACGTATTCGCGCTGGCGCCGGTGACGCAGAGCTTCGTGTTTCTGGAAGAAGGCGATGTCGCCGAGGTCCAGCGGGAACGCTTCACCATTTACGACCGGGAGGGACGGGCGGTCGAACGGCCATTGTCCTATTCCGGCCAAATGGGCGCTGCCGCAGGCAAGAGCGGCTATCGCCATTTCATGCTGAAGGAAATCTTCGAGCAGCCGGCCGTCGTCGCCGAAACCCTGGAAGGTCGCGTCCATCAAGGCCGATTGCTGGAAGACAGCTTCGGGGCGGAAGCGGGCCAGTTGTTCGGGCAAGTGCAAGGTGTTCACATCGTCGCCTGCGGCACCAGCTATCACGCCGGTTTGGTCGCCCGCTACTGGCTGGAGAATCTAGGCGTACCCTGCACGGTCGAAGTGGCCAGCGAGTATCGGTATCGCCACGGTGTGACGCCGCCCGGTACCTTGTTCGTCAGTATTTCGCAGTCGGGGGAAACCGCCGATACCCTGGCTGCGTTGCGCACGGCCAAGGAGCGCGGTTATCTGTCGACCCTGACCATTTGCAACGTCGCCGAAAGCTCGCTGGTGCGCGAATCGGCCTTGGCGCTGTTGACCCGTGCCGGCCGGGAAATCGGCGTGGCGTCCACCAAAGCCTTCACCACCCAGTTGGTGGCTTTGCGGTTGTTGGCGCTGATGCTGGGCCGGCAACGCGGCTTGAGCGAAAGCGATGCGGCGATGCTGGCGCGAGATTTGGAGCTGCTGCCTCGCGCCTTGGAAAAAGCGCTGTCCTTGAACGACGCCATCGAAAAGCTGGCCGAGTCGTTCGCCGAAAAACATCATGCTTTGTTTCTAGGACGCGGCACGCAGTACCCGATCGCCATGGAAGGAGCGCTCAAGCTCAAGGAAATTTCCTATATTCACGCCGAAGCGTATCCGGCGGGCGAACTCAAGCATGGGCCGCTGGCGCTGGTGGACGCCGACATGCCGGTGGTCTGCGTGCTGCCCAAGGACGGTTTGTTGGAGAAGGTCCTTTCCAATCTTCAGGAGGTTCGGGCGCGCGGCGGCGAATTGTTCCTGTTCGCCGACAGCGAAGTGGACACCCATCTCAGTGGCGTCAGCACTCATGTTCTGTCGCTGGGCGCGGTGCCCGAATCCATCGCGCCTATCGTGTTCACCGTGCCGCTGCAATTGTTGGCCTACCACGTCGCTATCCTCAAGGGTACCGATGTGGATCAGCCACGAAACTTAGCCAAGTCGGTCACGGTAGAGTAGGGCGCTTCCGCTTTTTCTCCAACCCATACCACGATACAGAAAACGAATGGCCTACAAGGGCATCATTCTCGCCGGCGGTTCCGGCACCCGGCTGCACCCGCTGACGGTTTCGGTCAGCAAGCANNTCTACGACAAGCCGATGATCTACTACCCGGTCGCTACCTTGATGCTGGCGGCGATTCGAGACATCCTCATCATCACCACGCCTCGCGATCAGGAAGCGTATCAGACCTTGCTGGGTGACGGCAGCCGGTGGGGTATTAACTTCCAGTACGCGGTCCAGCCGAGTCCGGATGGATTGGCGCAAGCGTTTCTGATCGGCGAAAACTTCATCGGCGCCGATCCGGCTTGTCTGATTCTCGGCGACAACATTTATTATGGTCAGGGTTTGTCGGCGGTGTTGCGCCGGGCCGCTGCCCGCCAGCGGGGCGCGACCGTGTTCGGCTATTACGTGCGCGATCCGGAACGCTACGGCGTGGTCAGCTTCGACGATCAGGGCCGGGCGAAGGATATCGAAGAAAAACCGAAAGCGCCAAAATCCCACTACGCTGTGACCGGCCTGTACTTTTACGACAACGACGTAGTGAACGTCGCCAAAAATATTCGCCCCTCGGCGCGCGGTGAGCTGGAAATTACCGACGTCAACCGGGTCTATCTGGAACGCGGCGAATTGAATGTCGAGTTGCTGGGGCGCGGTTACGCTTGGCTGGATACCGGCACCCACGAGTCGCTGTTAGCCGCCGCCCATTTCGTGCAGGTGGTGGAACAACGGCAGGGTTTGAAGGTCGCTTGTCCCGAGGAAGTGGCTTGGCGGATGAATTTTATCGACGACGGCCAATTGGTGCGGCTCGCGGAATCGCTGGCCAAGAGCGGCTACGGTCAATATCTAGTGGAACTGTTGGAGCGGAGAATCGCTCAATGAAGTTCATGGTGACGGAGTTGCCTGGCGTACTGCTACTGGAACCGAAGGTGTTCGGCGATGCGCGCGGCTTTTTCATGGAGACGTGGCAGGCGGCGCGCTACCATGAGGCTGGTATGCCGGAGCGTTTTGTCCAGGATAACCACTCTCGATCGCGACGTGGTGTGTTGCGCGGCTTGCATTACCAAATGACGCAACCGCAAGGCAAGCTGGTGTGGGTGACGCGCGGCGCGGTGTTCGATGTGGCCGTAGATATCCGGCGCGGTTCGCCGACGTTCGGGCGCTGGTACGGCTGCGTGCTGGANNTTCTACAAATGCACCGACTACTACCATCCGGCTTCGGAATGTGGCATTGCCTGGGACGACCCGGATATCGGCATCGACTGGCCGCTGCGGGATGTAGCCCTGTCGGCCAAGGATCGGGAGAATCCTCGGCTGGCTACGCAGATCCCCGAAAAATTACCGGCTTACGAGGGCTGAACGGTGCGTCTTGCGATCGTTGGCGCCAAGGGGCAGGTTGGTTGGGAATTGACTCGCCGTGCACCGATGTTCGGCCACGAGGTGCTGGCTTGGGACGTGGACCAGTTGGACATTACCGATGCTGCTGCCGTGGATCGCGTGCTAGCGGCTAGCGGCGGAGTGAATGCCGTCATCAACGCGGCGGCCTACACCGCCGTGGACAAGGCAGAGCAGGAGGCCGAACGGGCGTTCGNNTGCTGCATATTTCCACCGATTACGTGTTCGATGGAACCAAGATCGATCCCTACACGGAAGATGATCCAGCGGCCCCGCTGGGTGTGTACGGTCAAAGCAAATGGGAAGGCGACGAGGCGGTACGTCGATTGTTGCCCAGGCACCTGATCTTGCGGGTGAGTTGGGTGTTCGGCATCCACGGCCACAACTTCGTCAAGACCATCCTGCGCTTGGCGCAAGAGCGCGAGGAGTTGCGCGTGGTCGCCGATCAGCATGGTTGTCCGACCTATGCCGGAGATATCGCCGATGTCCTGCTGGAATTGGCGGGACGGGTCGGCGAGATCGACGCCAACAATGCGTGGGGTATCTATCATTATTGCGGCGAGCCAGCCACCACTTGGCACGGTTTCGCCAGCGCCATTGTCGAAAAGGCGGAGATGGACGAAAAGCTGAAAGTCCGCACCGTGACCGCTATTACTACCGCCGACTATCCCACCCCAGCCGTACGCCCTACTAATTCGGTGTTGGACTGCGCTCGATTGGCCGCCCGTTTCGGTATTCGTCCGGCTTCGTGGCGCGAAGGTTTGGCCACTATGCTGTTTGCCCTCCATGGCCGTTGATCTAGGCGAATTGCTGGTCGAGCACCAGAAGCTGGCTGATGCCGACCTGCAGCGCGCCCGGCGCGTGCAAGACAGCACCGGCGAGAATCTGGATACACTGCTGGTCAAACTCGGTTTGGTATCGGAGCGCGACTTGGCCGAGGCGGTCGCCGCGCGCTTGGATTTGCCGCTAATCAAACCGGGCGACTATCCCGAGATGCCGGCGACCAACGGGGCGATTTCCGCGCGATTTCTCAAGGAATCGCGGGTGATCCCCTTGGCCGATGACGAACAGGGCCTAGTGGTGGCGATGGCTAATCCCACCGACGATTACGTCCTGTCGGCGCTACGGTTGGTTACTGGCAAGCCGATCTTGCCGCGTGTCGCTGTGCCGTCGGAACTGGAAGCCGCCTTCGAGCGGCTGTACGGTAGCGGCCGTTCGGCGATGGGCCAGATCGTCGATTCCATCGGTCTAGCCGACGATCTGACCGACGAGGAGCAGATCCAACATCTCAAGGATCTGGCCAGCGAGGCGCCGGTCATCCGTCTGGTCAACCTGATGATCGCCCGC
>DEHU01000012.1 GCA_002352125.1 Competibacteraceae bacterium UBA2792
CGCCACGATTACGCCAACGCCGATATCCCCATGTTGCCGGTTACTCACGGCGTTGCTTTCACCCGACTGCATATCCTGCTGTATACCATCCTGCTGTTTCTCGTCACCTTGCTGCCGTTTTTGACCGGCATGAGTGGCTGGATTTATCTGGTTGGGGCCGTCTTGCTGGGCCTGCGCTTTTTGAGTTACGCCGCACGCTTGTACGCGACCGGTGACGACCGTCTCGCCATGCCGACCTTCGGGTTTTCCATCGCCTACTTGTTCGGGTTGTTCGCCGCGCTGATGCTCGATCATTATGCGCTGCGCCTGCTCGAAGGGATTTGACTGGAAACGTTGGTAAGTTTTTGGGGAAAGTTCCTCAGCGGTTTCTCATATTTTGCAATATTAGCCGATGCTGATTGAGAAAACCCGGCAGATATTAGTAGAATAGGCCGTCGTCCAGACCCACCCCGAACGTTTTCCACTCCAGCCTCAACCATCGGAAAACAAGTAAAACACGCCTAACCCCATGGCTTGCTAAGGAGACTTGGATATGGCCCAAAGCTCAGCGTTTCCTGCCGAGCAATATAATTTCGATATCGTCCGCAAGTTTATGATTGTAGCCATGATTTATGGCGTAATCGGCATGACGGTCGGTGTCTATATCGCCAGCGAGTTGGCATGGCCGTTTTTGAATTTCGACATTCCCGCTCTAACTTTCGGGCGTTTGCGCCCCGTGCACACCAGCCTGGTTATTTTCGGTTTCGGCGGCAGCGCTCTGTTTGCCACGTCCTACTATATCGTGCAGCGTACCTGCCAGGCACGGCTGGCGTTCCCATGGCTGGCTGAGTTCACGTTCTGGGGCTGGACTGCTGGCGTGGCGTTGGGTGTGATGACGTACATGGCGGGCTTTTCCCAGGGCCGGGAATACGCCGAGTTCGAATGGCCGCTAGATCTTGCCATCGCTGTGGTTTGGGTGAGTTATATCTTGGTCTACGTCGAGACGATCCGGCGTCGCAGCCAACCGCACATTTACGTTGCCAACTGGTTCTTCCTATCTTTTCTGTTGGCCGTTGCTTTATTACATATTTTCAATAACTTGGCTGTGCCGGTCAGCTTGACGAAATCTTATAGTTTGTTTGCCGGCGTACAGGATGCTATGACCCAATGGTGGTACGGCCATAATGCGGTGGGCTTTTTCCTGACCGCCGCTTTTCTTGGCATGATGTATTATTTTGTACCCAAGCAAGCCGGGCGGCCGGTTTACTCCTATCGGCTGTCCATCATTCATTTCTGGGCGCTGATTTTCCTTTATATGTGGGCCGGCGGCCATCACTTGCACTGGACTGCGTTGCCCGATTGGGTTTCGACCTTGTCGGCTACGTTCTCGGTGCTTTTGCTGATGCCTTCGTGGGGCGGCATGATCAACGGTATCATGACGCTGTCCGGCGCTTGGGACAAACTGCGCTCCGACCCGGTCATGCTGTTCTTGATCACTTCGCTGTCGTTCTACGGCATGTCCACCTTCGAAGGTCCGTTGATGTCGCTCAAAAGCGTCAACGCTCTGTCGCACTACACCGATTGGACCATTGGCCACGTTCATTCTGGCGCGCTCGGCTGGGTCGCCTTGGTGAGCTTCGGCTCCTTCTATCACCTGATGCCGCGTCTGTACGAAACCAAGCTGTATAGCCAGACCTTGATTTATGTTCATTTCTGGCTCGCCACTATCGGTATCGTGCTGTACATCACCTCGATGTGGGTCGCCGGTATCGGCCAGGGCTTGATGCTGCGCAGCTTCGACGATTACGGCAATTTGGCCTACACCTTCATCGAGACGGTCGAATTCATGCACACCCCATATGTTTGGCGTGCCTTGGGCGGTGCCTTCTTCGTCGTGGGCGCATTGGTGATGGCGTACAACATGGTGATGACCGTCCGCGCGTCCCGCATCGAACGGGCGGCTTTAGAGGCCAAGCTGGCGGCCAAACTGGCGCAAGCTTGAACGGGGCGGTTTCGGGAGAAATACAAAGCCATGCGACACGAACATATCGAAACCAATTCCGCGCTCATGCTGTTGCTGATCTTGGTTGTGATCAGCATCGGGGGCCTGGTAGAAATTGTCCCGCTGTTCTACATCAACGAGACGATCGAAAAAGTGGACGGCGTGCGCCCTTACACGCCGCTTGAAATTCGCGGCCGCGACATCTACGTCCGCGAAGGCTGTTATTTGTGCCATTCCCAGATGATCAGGCCGTTCCGCGATGAATGGCTGCGTTACGGTCATTATTCGCTGGCGGCGGAATCGCAGTACGACCATCCCTTCCAGTGGGGCTCCAAGCGTACCGGACCCGACTTGGCCCGGGTAGGCGGCAAGTACTCTAACCAGTGGCAGGTACAGCACTTGAGGGCACCGCGCTCGGTGGTGCCGCAATCCATCATGCCGAACTACCCTTGGCTGTTGGATCACGATCTGGACTATTCGGACGTGGCGGGTCGGATGCGCGCTTTGCGGGCGACGGGAGTGCCCTATTCTCTGACCCAGCAGGAATACGATGCCAACATCAAGAAGTTCGGCAAGGATGCCGCGGACCAACTGGATATCAACCAGGCACAAGATAGCCTGCTCAAGCAAGCCCGCGATAAGAATTTCGATGGCATTCCCAGCCGGGTGACGGAAATGGAAGCGCTGGTTGCGTACCTGCAGGTGCTCGGCACCATGGTAGATTTTACCAAGTACGACGAAGGCTATTTCGCCAAGTTCCGTTGATGCCGAACTGCGTTCCCCTCTCCGTGAGGGGAACTCTGGTTGGAGCCCGTTCGATGTTTGATTGGTTGCTGTGGTTCACCCGCATGGAGAATTCCAAGCCATTGGCGCTGGTGCTGTTTTTTGGAGCTTTCTGCGGCATCTTGATTTATGTGTTCACCGGCAAGCATCGCGCCAAACGACTGGAATCTTATAAATACATTCCATTCGACGACGATCCACCGCAGTCCGATAGTTCGCGGTCTGGGCACCGACCCCAATCCCGCAAGGTGATGGACAATGAGTGACAATACGCTGAATGTACAACAACAATCCGGTGCGGTTCAGACCACCGGCCACGCCTGGGACGGTGATTTGCAGGAATACAACAATCCACTACCTCGTTGGTGGTTGTGGTGTTTTTACGGCACCGTGGTGTTCTCCATTCTTTATTGGTTCATTTATCCCTCTTGGCCGGTGGGGCAGACTTGGTTAAAGGGATTTGGAACCGTCAGTTACACCATTGCCGATAAGGCGACCGGCAAGGAGCAGGAACGGGAGCATCGTTGGAATACCCGCGCACTGTTGCTGGAAGATCTCGGCGATGCCGCCAACAACAAGCAGCGCCGGGATATGTTAGCCAAGGTGCAAGCTGCTGGCTACGACCAAATCGTCAAAGACCCCAAGATGATGGAATTCGTGCGTTCCGTCGGTAAAGGGCTGTTTGGCGATAATTGCGCCGCTTGCCATGGCCGCGGTGGCCAAGGTGCGAAAGGAATGTATCCGAACCTGACCGACGACGATTGGCTGTGGGGCGGGAGCATGGATCAGATTCACGAGACTTTGGTGCGGGGGCGCAACGGCTTCATGCCTGCCTTTGGCCAGGTGCTTAAACCGGAGCAGTTGGATGATGTCGCCGAGTATGTGCTGACTTTGTCGAACGAGGCTAAACCGAGCGAAGCCTCTGAGCGCGGCAAGGAAATCTTTCATGGCCAAACCGGTGGTTGCTACTATTGCCACGGTGCCGATGCCAAGGGTGTGCAATCGCAAGGTGCTGCCAACCTAACCGACAAGATTTGGGCTATCGCCGACGTCGACCCGAAAAAAACCTTGCAGGACAACAAGAGTGCCGTCAAAGATTTCGTCGCTAAAGGTGTGAACAACACTCGCGTGATGCCGGCATGGAAAGATCGTTTATCCCCAACCGACATCAAATTATTGGCAATTTATGTCCGCCAACTGGGTGGTGCCAAGTAACGTGTGGTACTCCCAGTAAAACTTGGCCGGTTCATCATAGCGCTCACCCCCCTTGTCGGGGGGTGAGCCGTTTATGCCGACCAATTCGATTTAAGGCGGGTAGAACTGATTTGAGGAGCGGTCGCCGTGATCGTTCGTGCCGATCAATCGTGAATCGAGTGGGTCATGTCTGAAGAATCCGTTCAGCTTTATCAAAAGCGTATCCAAATTTATCCGCGCTCGGTCAAAGGTCCATTCCGCAATCTCAAAACCGGTATTTTGATCGTCGCCTACGCTATTTATTACCTTTTGCCTTGGCTGCGGTGGGATCGGCCGAACGCGCCGGACCAGGCGGTGCTGTACGATTTGCCGGGGCGGCATTTTTACGTTTTTGGCCTGACCATCCAGGTCCAGGATATTTTCTGGCTGGCCGGCGCGTTGATCATTTTCGCGATCCTGCTGTTTTTCGTGACCGGCCTAGCCGGGCGAGTCTGGTGCGGCTATTTCTGTTTCCAGACCTTGTGGACCGATCTGTTCATGATGATCGAGCATCGGATACAGGGCGAACGGCCGGCGCGGATGCGGCTCGATAAAGGGCCATGGACACGCGAGAAGATCCTGAAGAAAGGCGGAACTTACGGCGCATGGCTGTTGGTCTCGTTCTGGACCGGCCTGACCTTCACCATGTACTGGGCGGATGCGCCGACGCTGATGGTAGATGTGTTGCTGGGCCGGGCACCTTACCCGGCCTATTTTACTATGTGCTTTCTCACCGCGACCACCTTTGTGATGGCGGGCTTGGCGCGGGAGCAAGTTTGCACCTACATGTGCCCTTACGCGCGCTTTCAGAGCGCTATGTTCGACCACGATACCCTGATTGTCTCTTACGATGCGCGGCGTGGCGAGGGAGCAAAAGGCCGAGCTAGTCTTGGCAAGGGACTGAAAAACCGCGATGAGCGCCAAACGCGGGGCGTGGGAGACTGCATCGATTGCGGCTACTGCGTGCAAGTTTGTCCGGTGGGCATCGACATCCGTAACGGGTTGCAATACCAATGTATTTCCTGCGCGCTGTGCATCGATGCGTGCGATACCATCATGGACAATTTGAAGTGGCCGCGCGGCCTGATCCGATACACCTCAGAAAATGCGTTAAACGGCAAAAAGACTAACCTGCTTAAACCCAAGACCATCGGTTACGGGGTGATTCTGACGGCGGCGATCACGATCTTGGCCTGGAGCATCGCGACTCGCGCTCCTTATACGGCGACGGTCGAACAGGTTCGACAGCCGTTGTACTCCCAATTGGCGGACGGCAGTATCCGCAATACCTACGAAATCAAGCTGAACAATAAATTGACTGCGCCGATGACGCTCGGCATCGGCATCGAAGGTTTGTCCAGCGCAGTTTTGGACATGGATGGCATGGAACGCATCACCTTGGAGCCTCAGGAGCGGCTCAAACTGCTAGCCCGCGTCCAAGTTGCACCCGATCCGACGGGAGTAGGAGAGACCGGCAATAAAATCACTTTTGTCGTCAAGCTGTTGGACGGCGCAACGGCTAATCCGATCCGGCGGGAAGTGCCGTTCTCCATGCCGGAAGACGGTCGATGACCGATCTGTTGCTCGATCTTATCGTCGGTGCCGGGTTGATTCTGCTCGCAAATTTAGCGCTGGTTCGCTTCGCCCGTACCAGCGCGAAGCAAGCTGCCGCTGTGGCCGCTTTGGCGACCGTCGGGCTTTACGTACCCTACGGCATCGTGCGTTGGCCCGGCGGCGATGTATTCGCGATCCATTTATGCATTTATCTGTTGGTTTCGTTGGCCTACGCGATCCTGCCGAGTGCCCGCGCCGACGGCAAGAGATTACACTGGGGTCCGGCGATGATCGGCGGCTTTTTCGTCTTCGTCGCCGTGTCGGGCGCGGTGTTCGTCGCCGTCGCCGAGCGCGGCCTGACGCCTTCTCTTCAAAGCTGGTTGTTACCGGAGGCCGATAGTGGTCGCGAAGTGACGTCGGTGTTTCCGGGAGTGATCTCGCACGATTTCCAGCAAAAGGAACAGCTATACAATCTCTATCTCCAACAGGTGGAACGGCAGCGGCAACGAGGTTGGCAAATCCAGAAAGGGTGGTTGAGTGAACCGGCGGCGAACCAGCCAGCGATATTTCGAGTGGTGGTACGAACCCGTGAAGGCGAACCGGTGTCCGGTGCGTCTGTGACCGGTCAGTTTCTTCGCCCTTCGACCAGCAAGCGGGATGTCGCCTTCGATTTGACCGAAACCGATGCGGGAGTCTACGAAACGAAATTGATTTTGCCGCTGGCGGGCAACTGGAATCTGGTGCTACAGATTCGGAGAGGCGAAGATTTGCACGAAATCCGTGCCGTCACGCGAGTATTGGACCGTTAGAATGCGGTCGAGCGGTAACCATCTTGCCGGGATTTGACGCCGACCCTCATGTCCGTTTCCGCCGCAACGCTCGCTTCGAATACTTCTACCGCAGCCGAAGCGGCCTGCTTTCACTGCGGATTGCCGATTCCGCCGGGCGCGCGTTATGCCGCGCTGATCGATGGTCGGAGCCAACCGATGTGTTGTCGTGGTTGTCAAGCGGTAGCGGAAGCCATCGTGGCTGCTGGCTTGACCGACTTTTACCGCTATCGCACTACGTCTTCGCGCCGGGCAGAGGATTTGGTTCCCGAGTCGTTGCGAGCTTTAGAGCTTTACGACCGGCCGGATTTGCAAAAGAGTTTTGTGCACACCGAGAGCGAACACGTTCGGGACGCGGCGCTGATGATGGAAGGTATCGTTTGCGCGGCCTGCGTTTGGTTGAACGAACACCATGTCGGCCGATTGCCGGGCGTGCTGGAATTTCGGGTGAACTATTCCACCCACCGTGCCCAAGTGCGTTGGGACGAGCGCCAAATCCAGCTTAGCGAGATTCTGGCGGCTATCTCCGCCATTGGCTACATTGCCCATCCCTTCGATCCTCGCCGCCAAGAAGTATTGCAAAAACGCGAGCGCACCGTAGCCTTGCGCCGGCTTGCGGTGGCCGGGCTCGGTTCGATGCAGGTGATGATGCTGGCAGTTGCTTTGTATGCTGGCGACTATCAAGGCATGGAAGAATGGATTCGGGTTTTCCTGCGCTGGATTTGTCTGGTTCTGTCGCTTCCGGTGGTAACGTATGCCGCTTGGCCGTTCTATAGCGCCGCTTGGCGCGATTTGCGGCGCGGACGACCGGGGATGGACGTGCCGGTATCGTTGGCCGTTCTGGCGGCCTTTGTTGCCAGTGCTTGGTACACCTGGCAGGGCGGCGGCGAGATTTACTACGATTCGGCGACCATGTTCGTGTTTTTTCTGTTGACCGGCCGATTTCTCGAAATGACCGCTCGCCACCGGGCCGGACAGATATCCGAGGCGCTGGTGCGGATGCTGCCGGCGACCGCTACCCGTTTATTGGCAGATGGCGGCGAGGAAGTGGTTCCCATCGCCGAATTGGTGCCCGGCGATCGAGTGCTGGTGCGGCCAGGATCGACCGTTCCGGCCGATGGTCGGGTCGAGGAGGGGGCGAGCAGCGTGGACGAATCGCTGTTGACCGGCGAGAGTTTACCGCTGCCGCGCCGCGCGGGCGAAGCGCTGATCGGGGGGGCGGTCAACGTGGAAAGCCCCCTGGTGATGCAGGTCGAAAAGGTCGGATCCGATACCGTGCTTTCGGCTATCGTGCGCTTGTTGGATCGCGCCCAGAGCGAGAAACCCCGTCTTGCGTTGTTGGCCGACCGTATTGCCGGTTGGTTCGTCGCCGCGCTGTTGATCGTGGCGACGGTGGTTTTTGGGGCTTGGTGGTCGCTTTGCGATTTCGACACCGCGTTTCGCGTCACCCTGTCGGTGTTGGTGGTCACCTGTCCCTGCGCGCTGTCTTTGGCTACGCCGACCGCCATCGTGGCGGCGACTGGCGCGCTGACCCGACTCGGGTTGCTGACCACGCGCGGTCACGCCTTGGAAACCTTGGCACGGGCGACACACATCATTTTCGACAAAACGGGAACCTTGACCTATGGCCGTCCACAGGTCGTGGCGGTGGAACCGTCTAGCAATCTGGAAGCTCAGCGGTGTTTGGCGCTGGCGGCCGCGCTGGAACGCGGTTCCGAGCATCCAGTTGGCCGGGCTTTAGTGGAGGCGGCGGGTTCGGCCATACTAAGCGCGACCGAATTGCGCAATACGCCCGGCAGCGGCGTGGAAGGCTGGATCGAAGGATGCCGGTATCGGGTGGGTCGATCCGAGTTCGTGGCAGATTTGAGCGCGACCCCAGCGGTCGAACGAACCGATCTCGATGATGCCGCCAGCACTTGGGTGGCGCTGGGCGATCAGTCTGGCGTGCTGGCCTGGTTTCGATTGGCCGACAGTTTGCGGCCGGGCGCAGCGGCGGCGGTGGCGGCGCTGCAAGATCGCGGTCTGACGGTGGAGTTGCTGAGCGGTGATTGTGCGGAGGTGGTCATGCACGTTGCCCGCGAAGTGGGGATCACCGAAGTTGTCGGGGAGATGTCGCCGCAAGATAAACTAGAGCGGTTGCGATCACTGCAAGAAAAGGGAAAGGTGGTGGCGATGGTCGGCGATGGGGTCAACGATGCGCCGGTATTAGCAGCGGCTCAGGTATCGTTGGCGATGGGAAGCGGTACCCAACTCGCTCATGCCACAGCGGACATGATTCTGCTGTCGGAACGGTTGGAGCATGTGGTTTGTGGCGTGGATATGGCCCGACGCACCGTGGCGATCATGCGCGAGAATTTCGCTTGGGCTATCGGATACAATTTGATCGCGTTGCCGCTGGCCGTTGGAGGGTGGCTAACTCCCTGGATGTCGGCGCTCGGAATGTCGTTCAGTTCGCTGTTGGTCGTGGTGAACGCGCTGCGGCTCCGGCGAGCTTGAGATGGGAGCGATTGCATCGTGCGCATTCTTTATCTGTTGATACCGATGGCTCTAGGCGTGGTGGGTGTAGCGCTGTGGGCCTTTCTCTGGGCGGTGCGAACCGGTCAGTTCGACGATCTCGAAGGACCAGCCCACCGCATTCTGATGGACGACGACGATCCGCGAATTCCTCGGTTTCGCCAGCGGCAGGATGACGATAAACCCTTGAATGAATGAAACAAGCGATTTAGTATTTCGCTATAAACCGCAAGGAGAAAAACGATGTTCACGTTCCAAAATTTGCCGCTTACCATCATTATTGCGTTGATCGTTGCCGCCTACTTGAGCTTTTTCTCTGCGGTTCCCTGGGGTAATCTGTTTTAGGTGGCCCGCTGGCTGTTCCCGGCGATTTTCCTTTTTCGTATGGGTTATTTGCCACGTAGGGCATTCCGGAAAGCGATTTTCCCGACAACCGCCTTTCGCCGCAGAGGGAAGGCGGTTTTTGTTGTCTTCGAAACGAGATCGGGCAAATGAGCGTCGCGTTAGAGCTGTTAAATCGGGATCGCATTTTGGCCGAATTGCCGGATGTGGCTTGTAACCGCTTGAGTCGGCTAGAGGTCTATCCGACCCTGGATTCGACCAACGCTTATTTGTTGGAAGGTGCCCGCGCCGGTTGGCCCAGTGGTGCGGTTTGTTTGGCCGAACGGCAAACCGCCGGTCGAGGTCGGCAGGGTCGAAACTGGGTAACGCCGTTTGGCGCTGGTCTGGCTTTTTCGCTGCTCTGGCGCTTCGAGGTGTCGCCCGAAGCGTTGGGTGGCCTGAGCCTCGTGACCGGTATTGCCGTGGCTCGGGCGTTGCAGAACTTGGGTGTTTTGGAAGTGGGTCTGAAATGGCCGAACGATATTTGGTGGCATGAGCGCAAGCTGGGCGGGATTTTGCTGGAGTCCGGTGGGACTGCAAGAATGTTTTACGTGGTGGCTGGCATCGGTTTAAACGTGGCTTTGCCGGATCCCGATGCAGCGCTCATCGATCAGCCCTGGGTCGATTTGCGGGAAATTTTGGGGGCGGTTCCAGTTGACCGCAACCGGTTGGCCGCCGCGTTGATCGGTGATTTGATCGGCGCGTTCTGCCGGTTTCAAGAGAGTGGGTTTGCTGGATTTACCGAAGAATGGGTGCGCTTTGATCGAGTGCGGGGGCGGCGAGTGCATTTGCAGTTGCCCAATACCACGGTGGCGGGCATTGCCCGAGGCGTAGACGCAACCGGCGCGTTGCTGCTGGAAACCGAAGATGGACGGCTAAGCTCCTATCTGGGCGGTGAAATCGGTTTAAGGGTGGGATCGTGATCTTGCTGGCCGATGTCGGCAATAGCCGGATCAAATGGGTGATCGACGAGGACGGAAAATTCCGGACGCGCGGTCGGGCTAGTCATGGCGAAGAGGAGTGGGCCGAACTCGCTGCCCGGCAGTGGGGGCATTTGCCGCGTCCGGCGCGCGCGTTGATCGTCAGTGTTGCTGGTTCCGAAGCGCGTGCGGGATTAGAGAAGTGGATCGAGCAGACCTGGGCTATCGAAGCGGAGTTTGTAGTTTCGACGGCAGCAGCGTGCGGTGTTCGTAATGCGTATGCCGAACCGGAACGATTGGGAGCGGATCGCTGGGTTGCGATGATTGCAGCACGGGCCTTGACCCAACAGATTTGTTACGTCGTCGATTGCGGTACTGCGCTGACCATCGATGCCTTGGCGGCAGATGGCCAACATTTGGGCGGAGTGATCGTTCCGGGCGCAAGGCTGATGCGCGAGGCGCTGTATCGGGAAACCCGGCAAATTCCACCCGAAGGAGGGGAGCCTCGCTTATTCGGCCAAAGCACTCGCGACTGTGTCTGGGGGGGGGCGATCCATGCGGTTGCTGCTGCTATCGATGGTATTACCGAGCGAATGATGGCAGTCAGTGGTTCGGGAGCACGGTTTTTGACTGGCGGCGGCGCCGAAGCGATCTCGCCTTATCTGCTGCGGCAGTATCGGCTAGAACCCGATCTGATTTTTCGCGGGTTGCAGGTCATTGCCGGGCAGAATCGAGGGCCGGTTCGCTGACTGCTTTTTCCTCTCCACGGATCGGCCGGTATCACGCGAAGTGGAGCCGACAGTCGACTAAACGATTTCGGAAGAGGGCGCAAAAGTAGTTTGGTTGGAGAGGGGGTCTGGCGCATTTCGAGTTTTGCGCGCGGCGGCGATTTCTCGAATGTGGTCTGCGAAATCGGGATAGCGATCTAAAGTGCGGGCGAATTCGTCCCGACCGAGCAGGAACAGGTCGCAGTAATCGATGGCCCGAACCGTCGCGTTGCGTGGAGTTTGGTCCAACAGCGCCATCTCCCCGAAGAAATCGCCAGTCCGCAGCGTCGCGATCACTTCGTCCGTCGTCGATAGAATTTCGATGGTGCCGTGCTGGATGATGTACAGAGCGTCGGCTGGATCACCTACCCGAAAGAGAACTTCTCCTGGTACTGCCACTCGCGGTTTGAGCGCCAGGATGATTTCTTCTACCGACCGCCGTTTGGCACCCTTGAAAAAGGGTACGCGGTCGATGAGCGCAGCGTGCAAAGACAGAACGATTTCGGCTCGCAAAGTCGGAGGCAGAGTCGCCAATACCGTGCGGTCGTCATAGTGATGGCGGCTTTCCCAAAGATGGTGGTAGTAATCCCTGACCTTTTTGCGCAATGGCTTGGGGATTTGATGGTAGCGCATGAATGCTTCAGCTCGATCTACCTTGGTCAGATGACGTTCTCGTTCGGCGTCCATGCGAAACAGCAGCGTGGCCACATTGCCCAAAACGAAGCCGAAAAAACCTACCCCCACCATCATCACCAGAGAGGCATACATCATTTGCGACAGCGTCACTGGATGAACGTCGCCATAGCCGACTGTGGCTAGCGTGGTGATAGTCCAATATACGGCTTGCCCGTACTCGAATATTTTGTTTTCGCTAGGTCCGGTTGCACCGCTACCGAGCTCCACCCAGCCGCAGGCGAACAGGTGAACCATCAGCGGTAACAGTCCAGCCAGCGAGCAGAGTCGCGCGGCCACCGGATGCAAGGAATCCAAGCGTTGCAGGAATTGCCAACCCATCCAGAACCCCCTAATCAGGGGCAGCTTGACGAAGTAGAGAACCGTGGCGGCGTTTCCCAAAGTCGGCTCGGCCACGCTAACCAGCGGCAACGCGGCCAGCACTAGCACCAGCACCGATCCGTGTCCTCGCCGAGCGCGTTTGAGCCTGCGCCAAGCCGATAGTCCGGGTAACAGCAGCAGAATCAAGGTGCTCAAATCGAAAAGGAAATCTGCCACCGATGATCGAAACGCCATCGGGAAGGCAAACCGAAGTGGTATCCAAATCCCGCCGATCAAGGCGGCGAAAATCCAACAGGATTGGATCAGATTATTTCCAGACATCGCCGCTGTTAGTAGTCGACGAGGCCGCGCGAGAGGAATCGCGACGGATGATGGCTGGGGATTTGCGGCCATCGTCAACTGGCTTCGGTTCTTCTGATCGGCACGGCTTCGATCACGCCGTCCCGCTGCTCGGCGCGCAGGGCGAAATCCACCATGTCTCGCTGGAGACACAGGACGATGTCTTCTTTTGGCAGGTGGGGGTTATCGGCGTCAAGATATTTACGGGCGTTGTGGTGCGCCAGAATCTCGATGAGGGCAGCAGCGTGATCGTAAGGTTTGCCGCTCAACAAACTTTCCAGGTAATCCGCGCAACGCTCGTCTTCCGGTGCTGGGACGGTGGCCCGACTGCCCATTGCTACCAGACTCAAGATCGCCGGATTGCGTTGGCGGATGTAGGCAGCGGTCGCCCGAGCGTTGAGAAAAGAGGCTAGCAGCACTTCGTCCGCTCGCGCTAGCGCCGCCGGGACGCCGCCAACCCCGGAAGTGGACCGATGGATGACGGTCCGGTCACGAAAGCGTTCCGCCCCGGCCTGAAGAATGCGGTAGGGGGAGTTGGTGAGGTCGAAGCCAGGGATAGGATCTTCGTTATAAGATCCCACCAGCAACGCATCACCCCGCAGGGTGAAGCAGCGTTCGATGTCGTTTTCGAGCAGGAGGCGAGCGGTTCCCAAGTGGATCAGCAAGGGTTCGCTCGAAAAGGAGCGGAATACGTCGATGATGACCGCCAAGCCGCTTGCGGCGCTGGCCCCTGCCGCCAAGGAGAGTCGTCGAATTTCCATCGGTGCGCTATTTGTTTCGACTTTGCCAAAAAGGATAGCGGATTCGCGAAAACTTATCTTTATATTAATAATTAACTGTTTGATTTAAATCAATATTTATAATTTCATAGCCGAATGGCTACATCTGGGTTGCCGAATGCGTTAAGCTTTTTCGGTCATTGTACCTCACCGGATAGTTGTTATGGATTTGCTCCAGCGGGTGGATCGACACTTCGCCGCCAGTTTCGAAGCCAAGCAGCGCACCTTGCGCGCGATGGGGCCGCAGATCGTGCGGGCCGCCGAACTGATGGCCGAACGATTGCGTCGAGGCAACAAAATCCTGGTTTGCGGCAATGGCGGCTCGGCTGCCGATGCCCAGCATTTTGCCGCCGAATTGGTCAACCGCTTCGAAATCGAACGACCGGGGTTGGCGGCGATAGCGCTGACCACAGACAGTTCGGCGCTAACCTCCATCGCCAACGATTACGCCTTCGAGCAGGTGTTTGCCCGGCAGGTAACAGCTTTGGGCCGTTCGGGAGACGTGCTATTGGCGATATCGACCAGCGGCAATTCTTCGAACGTCATGGCCGCCGCTGCCGCCGCCCGAGGGCTGGGTCTTGCCACCGTGGCGCTAACCGGCCGTGATGGTGGTCGCATGGCCGAAAAATTCATCGCAGAGGACATCGAAATTCGAGCGGCCGCGGTGGCGACAGCGCGGATTCAGGAAGTCCACATCCTGGTTATCCATTGCCTCTGCGATTTGGTGGACGAGTTGCTGTTTGGTGAGGGGCAGTCATGATGTTGGGAATGATGCGGCTAACAAGTGCAATACTGTCGATAATGTTGTTAAGCGGTTGCGCCGGCTTGTTGATCGGTGGCACGGCGGTCGGTGTCAGCGTGGCGCACGACCGGCGTACTACCGGTACTGTGATGGATGACCAGACCATCGAATTGAAGCTCTACGACGCGTTGAACCAGCAGTTGCCGCCGGGCAATCGAATCAGCGCCACTTGCTATAACAGCACCGTTTTGCTAACCGGCGAAGCGGTATCCGAAGCGGCGCGGCAGCGGGCCGAAATGATTGCTCGCAGCGTTACGCCTCCGGTCCGGGAGGTCTATAACGAATTGGTGGTCGGACGACCCAGGCCATTTTCTGATCGGAGCAACGATGGATTGCTCACCGCCAAAGTTAAAACTGCTTTGTTTCAGATAAAAATCAACGACTTCGATCCGACTCGTGTCAAGGTGGTGACGGAGCGAGGGGTGGTTTATCTGATGGGTTTGGTACGGCCAAACGAAGCGGATGCTGCGGCCAACGTCGCCAGCCAAGTGGGCGGCGTGCGCCAAGTCGTGACGTTGTTCGAGTACGTCAACTGAGCGGCTCTAGCTTTACCTTTCCCACTGGCGGAAGAGGGGTTGAGAAAGAGAGCTTCCTTCCCTGCGCTACTTCACGATTTTTAGCGTTGGTTTGCGTTCGGGACGGCTCGGAGGCTTGTCTGGTTGAGGTGCACCGGATGGAGATGGGGGGCCGCCGCCGCCCTGCTCTTCGCTAAAAGCCATGCCTTGGCCGCTTTCGCGCGCATAAATGGCCAAGACGGCCAAGATAGGGATGCGGACGGTACGGGCCACACCGCCGAAGCGGGCATTGAATTCGATCTGGTCGTTGCCCAAGCGTAAATCGCGCACGGCAGCCGGATTAATGTTGAGCACGATTCGCCCTTCTTGTACGTGCTGTTTGGGAACTTCCACGTCCGGCAATTCTGCGTTGACCAGAATGTGCGGAGTCATATGATTGTCTTCGATCCACTCGTAGAGCGCGCGAATCAGATAAGGCCGGGTCGAGGTCATAGCAGAAAATCGATTGGGATAAAGAAGAAATCCCCGAATGGATACGGAAAGCGGGAAAGAAACTCGCCGGAGAGCGGGCAACCCTCCGGCGAATCTGCGCCAAGATCAATGCACGTCTTTCCAATATTCTTTCTTGAGCAGATAGAACACCACCGTAGCCAGTACCAAGAACAACACCACCCAAACCCCGATCCGCTGGCGTTCCAACTGGATGGGTTCACCGGCGTAGGACAAGAAGTTCACCAAATCCACCATTGCTTCCTTGAATTCTGGCGGACTCATGCTGCCCGGCTGCACCAGCTCAAAATCCTTGAGAACCTTCGATTCGTGGCCGTCGCGATCTTTGTGAACCTCGTAGATCGGTTTTTGCATGCCCTGTAGCTCCCACAAAACATGCGGCATGCCAGCGTTCGGAAATGCTGCGTTGTTTACCCCGAACGGCCGGGTCGGGTCCAGATAGAAGGTTTGCAGATAGGTGTAAAGGTAATCTACCCCGCGCGACCGGGCAATCAGGGTTAGATCGGGCGGAACGACGCCAAACCAGCGTTTGGCCTCGGCCTTTGGCATCGCGTTTTTCATCAGGTCGCCGACTTTGGCACCAGTAAAGACCAAGTTGTCCTTGACTTGTTCCTCGGTCAAGCCAATATCGCGAGCCATACGATTGTAGCGTTGATGTTCTAGTGAATGGCATCCCATGCAGTAGTTGACGAACAGCTTGGCGCCGTTTTGTAGAGAAGCCTTGTTATGCGGATCGATCGGCGCTTTCTGCAGCGGGTAGCCTTCTCCGCCGGACGCCAAGCTCAAAGCCGGCAGCACCAGAAATATCAGTGCAACGATGATTTTTTTCATTTTCAGGTCACCCTTTCCGGAACTGGCTTAGTTTTTTCGATGGCCGGCAGGATCAGCAGCACGGCGAAAAAGGCGAAATAAACGATGGTGCAAATCTGTGCCATAGAGGTGCGGGCCGGTGTAGTCGGCAAAGCGCCAAGATAGCCGAGGATCAGAAACGCAACCACGAATGCAACCAGCGCCAACTTGAACAGAAAGCCGCGATAGCGGATGGATTTCACTGGGCTGCGGTCCAGCCACGGCAGGAAAAACAGCACGATGATGGCGGCGAACATGACCAGCACACCCCAGACTTGCGTGCCGGCAAAGGACGGTACCGCCCGCAACATGGCGTAGAACGGGGTGAAGTACCAGACCGGCGCGATATGCGGCGGGGTCTTTAAGGGGTCGGCGGGATCGAAATTCGGGTGCTCCAGGAAGTAGCCGCCCATTTCGGGCATGAAGAAGATCACCACCGAGAAAAAGATCAAAAACACCATTACGCCGACCAGATCCTTGACCGTGTAATAGGGATGGAAGGGAATCCCGTCCAACGGCTTGCCATCGGCACCTTTGACTTTTTTGATCTCGACCCCATCGGGGTTATTGGAGCCGACTTCGTGCAGAGCCATGATGTGAGCGACCACCAGCCCTAATATGACCAGCGGCAGAGCGATCACATGCAGCGAGAAGAAACGGTTTAGGGTGGCATCGGAGACGACGTAGTCACCGCGAATCCAGATCGACAGATCCGGGCCGATACCCGGAATGGCGCTAAACAAATTGATGATCACTTGGGCGCCCCAGTAGGACATCTGGCCCCAAGGCAACAGATAGCCCATGAACGCTTCGGCCATCAGGCACAGGAAGATCAGCACGCCGAAGATCCAAATCAGCTCGCGCGGTTTTTTGTAGGAGCCGTAGATCAAGGCGCGG
>DEHU01000009.1 GCA_002352125.1 Competibacteraceae bacterium UBA2792
CAGGTCGCCATTCGCGCCATCAACGAACTGGTGGTCGAGGCGGGCGTACAGCCGTGGAGCTGGCAACCGCCGGCCGGCGATGAAGCATTGGCAGGTGCGGTCGCCGCCGAAGCCGAAGCTGCCCTGATCGATGCCTACCAGATCCCCGAAAAGCTGACTCGCCAGCAGCGGGTACGCGAGATTCACGAGCGGTTAGCCGCGCAACTGACCGCCCAGGCGGCGGACCGTTGGACCGCGCGAGCGATCGACGATGCATTCGCGACCTTGGAAAAAAAGATCGTGCGCGGTCGCATCCTGTCTGGTCAGCCGCGAATCGATGGCCGCGACACGCGCACCGTGCGGCCGATCACCATCCGGGTTGGCGTGTTGCCGCGCACCCACGGATCGGCACTGTTCACGCGCGGCGAAACGCAGGCGCTGGTGGTGACCACCCTCGGCACCGACAAGGATGCCCAGATCATCGATGCCATCGAAGGCGAATACCGGCAGCCGTTCCTGTTTCATTACAACTTTCCGCCATATTCGGTCGGCGAGATCGGTCAGATCGGCAGCCCCAAACGCCGGGAAGTCGGCCACGGCCGGCTGGCCAAGCGCGGCGTGCAGGCTGTAGTCCCCAAACCCGAACAGTTCCCGTACACGGTGCGGGTGGTGTCGGAGATCACCGAATCGAACGGGTCCAGTTCGATGGCTTCGGTTTGCGGCGCTAGTTTGTCGCTGATGGATGCCGGTGTGCCGATCAAGGCGCCAGTGGCGGGGATCGCCATGGGTTTGATCAAAGATGCCGACCGCTTCGCGGTATTGACCGACATCATTGGCGACGAGGATCATCTGGGCGACATGGACTTCAAGGTGGCCGGTACTAGCGGCGGCGTCACCGCCCTGCAGATGGACATCAAGATCGATGGCATCACCCGCGAGATCATGGAGCGGGCGCTGGAGCAGGCTCGGGAGGGGCGACTGCACATTCTCGGCAAGATGGGCGAAGTCATCACCCAGTCGCGTCAGGAACTGTCAGAGCATGCGCCGCGCTTTACCACGCTACGCATCAACCCCGAAAAGATCCGCGACGTGATCGGTAAGGGAGGCGTGACCATTCGCGCCATCACCGAGGAAACCGGTACCACCATCGACATCGCCGACGACGGCACCATCAAGATCGCTTCGGTGGACAAGGCCGCTGGGGACGAAGCACGACGTCGCATCGAGCAAATCACCGCCGATGTGGAAGTGGGCCAAATCTACGAGGGCAAGGTGGTCCGCATCATGGATTTCGGCGCGTTCGTGGCGATTTTGCCTGGTCGTGATGGCATGGTTCATATCTCGCAGATTTGCGAGGAGCGCGTGCAAAACGTCGGCGACAAGCTGACGGTGGGCGATGTGGTTAAGGTCAAAGTGCTGGAGATCGACAAGCAGGGCCGCGTTCGCTTGAGCATGAAGGGCTTGAACTGAGATCGAAGCGACGATTCCGGGCTGCTTGCCTCAATACTGCTGCTTCAAGTATATTTTCCAGTCCAATCTTTAGAGAGGCATCGTGGTATCTCGGAGAGATGGCCGAGCGGTCGAAGGCGCAGCACTGGAAATGCTGTTTAGGGGTAACTCTAACGAGGGTTCGAATCCCTCTCTCTCCGCCAAATAGCCGTACATAACCTTTCCTGACGGAAGCAAAAAACCCGCCGAGTGCGGGTTTTTTGTCCGCCACCGTCTGTGACCTTCCGCTTCCCATCCAGGATAAGCTTAAGGATGCAACGTAGGATTGCTACCCAGTTCGAGATTCGGCAACCCTTGTTGTTTCCCTCCTTCAAGGCGTCGAGTGGAGTCCTTCAAAGTGACGCAAGATGCTTTATAGATTCCTGTCTTTAAGTCATAAATCTGGTGTTTGCTGATGAGAATAACGTAATATTTTATGCTAAATTAAAAAGTTATCTGGATAATTTCGCGAAAACCCTAACCATCATCCGATAATTTTATTTTTGATGTTAATTCGCAACTTCATATACATATTGAATTTTCTAAACGGAGCTATTCTTGCCGTCATAGTATCGTTGGTAACTTTTTCATTGCATTTCATTGGCGTTTTTCAGCTTCCCGACGCAGTGATTTACGATTTGGCTGTGCGCTACGGTCCCGCCGGATCGGCGATCCCCCGGGTATTGCTCGTCGGGGTTGATCCAGAGGATCGCAACGCTGGCGACCAGACGTGGTTACGCGTTCTGGACACGCTGGAGAAGCTGGAAGCGCGGCAAATCCTGTTCGCTTTTGTTCCCCCTAACGCCTCGCCAAATTTTTATCGGCGAGCCCTCGCGATGGATAAAATTGTCTTCGGACGTGGTCTTGTCGCCGACCCGTCCGGCCATCTCGACGAAGCCCGGCTGGAACCGTGGCCGGCAGCGGTCGATGCTCTCGAACGGGAGCTTCCGTTTGGCGTGGTAGCGGTACCGCCAGCCGACAGGGGTATCTATCGCCGCCAGTACGCTTGGTATGCGCTGCAAGGTCAACCTTACCCCGCCCTGGAAGCCCGGGCAGCCAGCCAGTTGGCCGGTGATCGGCCACCTTTGCCGGAACGGTCGTACTGGGTCAATTTTCGAGGCGGCCCGGCCTATCTACCGATGGTTACGCTGCAACGGTTGTTGCGGAATGGCCTGATCCCCGAGCTGGTTCGGGGGCGAAGCGTTCTGATCGGTTTACTGCCCTCGCCCCAGACGCCGAGCCTGCACACCCCTCTCGACCAGCCGCCCGATGCCGGTATGACGTTGCTGGCGTTTCAGGGTTATGCGCTCGAAACCCTGCTTCGCGACCAGCCGATCCGGCCGTTGTCGGCGCCGGTTGTCCTCGCCATTCTGGCCGTGGTGGTTTTCGCCAACCTCATCGTTTATCAGTGGGGATGGCTACGCTTCGGGTTGTGGGTGACCGGCGCCTTTCTGGCAGCCTACGCGGCATCGGCTTGGCTGGCGTTGTACGCGCAACGGTGGCCGCCGGTGACGGCTCTGATCGTGGTCCAAGCGGCGGTCTTTGCCGTGGTGTTTTGGCATAAATCGCTGGTTCAAGATAGGGCGCTGCGTTCGCTCGTCGTCGATCTGGCGAGCCGATCGCGCGAGCAGGCCATACTGCCCGGATTCTACGCATCCCCCGAGCCTTGGAACCAAGTTGTCGAACTGGTTCGGCAAACGCTCGACCTTGGCTGGCTGATCTTCCTGGAGCGCATTCCCGACCAATATTACGTCCGGGAAATCGCTGCGCTGAATTGTCGGTTCGCCGATATCGACGAGCGCCGCCGGGATTACCGGCGAGTACCCTACAGCGACGCCGTGGCCGAACGCCAGACCGTGCGGTTAGAGCAGCGTCTGTTTCTGAAAGCGGATTCCGCTATCGATCAATATATGACGCCGCTGCTGTTCGGCGGCGAGCTGTTGGGGTTCTGGGCGATGGGCGTCTCGCCTGACAAGGTTGCGGCCAATCCCGATTTTTTCGTGCTGGTGGACGATATTCGCGATCAGATTGCCGAAATGCTCTATCACCGTTTGCAATGGCAGCAGCAGCAGACATCGCAAACCAGCGGCGAAAGATTCCGATACTTGCGGCTCGATGGCGGCGAGAATTTGCATCACGCGCTGCAGCAGGCGTTGCGAGTGTTCGAAAGACGGCTGCTCAGACTGGAGCGGGTTTTCCAAGAGATGGAAACCGCCGCCATTTTTTACAATCCCTTCGGGCGGGTTCTGCAAGCCAATGAAGCGATGGCCGCGATCCTGCGGCAAGGCCAACTGCCGGCTTACGAGATGACTGCTCTGGATTTGTTGAGCACGCTCTGCGGTATCGACCTTTCCGAAGGGCGGCAAGCCTTGCGGCGGGTTTTCGTCGATCACCAGACGGTGACCTTGCCCGCCGATGTGCCCGGCGATACCCGGCACCGCTATACCTTGCGCGCTCAGCCGGTTCTAGCGGCCGAAGGTGCGCGGTTGCCCGACGAAGCGGCGGAAGCGCTTCCGTTCCAGCTCCAGGGTGTTCTCATCGAACTGTTCGACGTGACGACTTTGCACAATCTGAGCCTAGTCAAGACCGAATTGACGGCGCGGGTTCACGAGCAACTGCGCGATCATCTTCAGGCGATGGTTTTGGCAACGGATTTGCGCGAGGCGGAACAATCCCAGGAACGCGGTCGGCAATCGGTACGGTTGATCCTGCGCCAGCAGGTGGAAACGGCTGTAGCCCTACTCAACCGGGCGCAAAAATATTTGCTGACCGATTTGATTGCGTTGCAGCAATTCGATCGCTATCCGGTCGAGCCGCGGGCACCGTTGCGCGCGGCGCTAGCGGAACTGTCCAGACAGATGGATGAGCGGCAGGTGCGGACAGCGGTGGACATGCCGGAACTGCTCAGCTTGGTGATGGCCGATTCCGATGCCTTGCGGGAAGCCTTGGAAACGCTGTTGGCGGTGCTGATCGAGGACGCGATGGTCGGCAGTCAATTGACGATCAAATTGCGGGAACAGGCGGGATGGCTGGTTTACGAGTTGCGCAATCAGGGGTTCGGCATGCCCAACGCCAAGTTCCAGTCTTGGCTGGGCCGTGACGACAGCGAAGCCACGCCACTGTTTCGGCGGCTGCGAGCGGTCCGGCGCCGGATCGTGGATTGGCAGGGTGTATTGCAGGGCTCCAGCGCGCTGGGCGATGGCGTGCGGTTCGTGCTGCGCCTGCCGTGCTTTGGGGGCGAGGAGCGAGGCGAAGGCGACGACACCACGCGCAGCCAGTTGTATCTGGCGCAGGCCGAAAACAAACGGATTTTAGTGGTGGACGACAGCAAGATGATCCAGAGGTTAGTCACCTGGTCCTTGCGGAAAGAGGGGTACGATGCCCGCGCCGCCGCCGACGGCCAGCGGGCGATTGCGGTGTTGCAAGCGTGGATGCCGGATCTCATCGTGCTGGACATGATGATGCCGGTCATGGACGGCTTGCAGTTTCTGGAGTGGCGCAACCAGTATCATCCGCGCCTGCCGGTTTTGGCGCTGACGGGCATGGAGCGTCCAGACGTCGAAGAGCAGATTCTGGCAGCCGGCGCCGATGCCGTGCTGTTCAAGCCGATGCATGTGCCGGAGTTGCTGGCCAAGGTCAAGCGGTTGTTGGACCTTGGCGATGCGCCGCCAACTGCTCATTGAGAGCCCGCGCAGAAATCGACCCGATGAAGACCTTAGAAAGATATTCGAAGTCCTACGCTCCGCTCTCTCTCGTTTTGGGAAAGGGCAAAGGTGAGAGGGTCAGGTCGTCGAAAAGGAATCTTCGCTCCCGGCCGCTTTCCCGGCGGAAGCGGGGCGATTTCGCGTAGGGTTCGAACGGAAATCGGCCGATCATGCCCGTGGCGCTGTTTCCCGAAAGCTTGGCCAGTTCCGTTGCCACCACGGTCTGGGTCGGCGTGATGGTGGCGGTGTTTTGCACCCTGCGTTTCGGCTGGAATTTGTCTGGGCTGGTGGTGCCCGGCTACATGACACCCCTGCTGCTGGTCAAGCCGTTGTCGGCGGCAGTGGTGTTCGCCGAGGGCGTCATCACCTACCTGCTGGTGCACGGTTTTTCGGAGCGCTGTTCCCGCTTTGGCGCTTGGAGCAGCCTGTTCGGGCGGGATCGCTTCTTCGGGCTGGTACTGGTCAGCGTGGCGGTGCGGCTGGTCGGCGACGGCTGGCTGTGGCCGGCGGTGGGCGAGCTTTGGAGCGATTACTTTCACGCGGACTTCGATTATCGTGGCGAGCTGCACAGCTTTGGCTTGATCGTCGTATCGTTGATTGCCAACCAATTTTGGAAGACGGGCATACGCGGCGGGTGGATGCCGGTGTTCGCGACGGTCGGCCTGACTTTTCTGATCGTCCGCTATGGCCTGATGGAATTCACCAATTTCAGCATCGCCAACCTGAGCTACGCCTACAACGATCTGGCCGCCTCGCTGCTGGCCACGCCCAAGGCGTACATCGTGCTGCTGACCACCGCTTTCCTGGCCTCGCGCATGAACCTTTACTACGGCTGGGAATTCAACGGCATCCTGATTCCGTCGCTGCTGGCATTGCAGTGGTATCAGCCGGCCAAAATCCTCACTTCCTTCCTGGAAGCCTTCCTCATTCTAGGCGTGGCCCGCCTGCTGTTTAGAATTCCCGCCGTCGCCGGCTTGCACCTGGAAGGACCGCGTCAACTGCTATTTTTCTTCAATCTAGGGTTTTGCTACAAGTTAGCGCTCGGCTGGTTGTTGCCGCTGGTGTGGCCGACGGTGCTGGTCGGGGACGCTTATGGGTTTGGTTATCTGCTCACCACTCTGGTCGCCATGCGGATGCACGACAAGGAAATCATCGCCCGGCTGACACGCGCCACGCTACAAACCTCGCTGGTGGCGGTCGGGGTCGCCAGCGTGCTGGGGTTCGCGCTCGCGCTCCTGTCAGAGCATCGGCCGTGGTTGGAGCAGCCGGCGGTCGGGACCGGGGCGATCGTCCGGTCGGCCTCGCGCCCGCTCTCGGAACTGCTGAGCGATGACAGCGTGCGGCTTCGCCGTTTCTGGTTGCAAGTCGGTGCGCCGGTACCGCTGCCGACGGAGCTAGCGGCGTTCGAGGCGGGCATCGAGCAATTGCGGGCGTATCTGGGCGGCGACCGGACCGCTCTCGACCGTGCCGCCGAGCGGTTGGCCGTCGCCAGATATCGGATTGACTGGGTAGAGCGGCGCTATCTCTATCTGCATGAAGAGGAGCCGGCGCGCGGCTGGGGGTTTTACGTGCTCGATACCCGTGCCGCCAACAACCTGGTGGTCGAAGTCCCGGCGCCGCTGGACGAGCAGGGCACGCTGGCTGCCGCCAGCGGGCTGTTCGGTGCCTTGGAAGGGCGGGCGCTGGCGGTTGCGGGTGCCCAGCGCGCCATCAATCCCAACGGGTCGCTGGATGTGTTGCGTAGCTGGGACACGCCGTTCCATCGGTTCCATCAAGTCATGGCGCGACGGGATGTATTGCAGGTGCGCGCCTATACGACCCGGAGCAGCGAAGCGCTGGCCGGCGTGCCGGCCGGGGCGTTCCGGGCGGGAACGATGTCGCCGCCCACCACCCTATGGGTGCGGGCCAGCCTGCCGCCGAGCTTGGATCTTGCGCGGTTGCGAGGATTGGTCGATGAACTGCCGGTCAACTGGACCAGCACGCCGTCGGCCAATTTGCAGCGGGAGACGAGCGAGGGCGGGTTTGCCGAACTGGTGCTCAACCGCGTCGATCTGCGCCGGTTGCGGCTGTCCGTCCGGATCGCTCCCCAGGCCGAGGCGATGTTGCGAGTGGGAGATATCCGGATCGACGGTTATCTGCGGGAATGGCTGCTGGCCGACAAGCAGCGTTTGGCTGGACGCGGCACCGACCGGTACCGTCCGCCGCGACTGGAAGATTTGCTGTATTTCGACGAGGAGATCTTGACGCCTTTGTTGAGCCTGTCGCGGAGCGGCCGCCCGAACGGCGAATGGAGCGCAGCGGGGCTGGCGGAATTGCACGCGCTCACCGGCGCCGCCCAGGCGGTGGGTTACAAGCTGTTGCGGTACCGCCATTGGGCCAGCGGCCAAGAATATTTGGTTCTGGCCGAGGACGAGGCCAGCGGCGAACGCCGTTACTGGGGAACCTACGTCTTCCGGCTGGCGGCGGGGCAAAATTATCTGGTGGCGGTTCCGCATCCCCTGTTCGAGATCAACAGTTTCGAGTACGGCGTCTCCCTGTTCGAGCGGATGCAGGCGAACGTTCTGTTGCTGGCAGGTGCTCATCCCCAGGCCAACCGGGATGGCACTGCCGACGTGACGGCCGCCGCCAACGCCAGCAGTCTGTTCACGCTGGTCGGTCAAGTGGTATTGCGGGAGGCTGGGGACGCGCCCTGGCTGATCGTGAGCGTGCGGGCCTATGGCGTCCGGCCGGAGACGCCGGCGCCGACCGCCGATGCGGTGCTGGCCTGGAGTGGCGGAGCGGCAAGGCCGGATTCTCTCGGCCCGCTGGGGCGGCAGTTGCTGGCCGCGCTGAACGAGGATGGCCTGAGCGTGCGGTTCGCGGATGGCGCTCCCGAGACCGCCGGTTACGAAGCGGCTGGCTCGCCGCAGGCGCGCTATCTCAACGCTGCGGTCAATAAGGAGTTCTGCACGGTTTGGTTGTCGCCGCTGGTCCGGGCCACCTTAAGCCAGCAGGGCGAAAATGCCGCGCAGGAAATTCAGTTCGCGGTGTTGGGAATTCCCACCCGGCAAGACGATCTCTATCGCTATCTTGCCAGCCTGCCGGTCACGGTCGAAGGTACGCCGCCGGCCTGGCGGGAAGCGGTGCGGGCTTACGTCGAACGGCGCGATATCCTCAATCTGCGTCAGTTGCGCGATTGGCCGGGGTTCCGCTACGAGCGTCTGATCGACCGCGACACGCAGCAAGCGTTTCTGTTGGCGCTCGATGGCGCCGGCCGCCTGCGGTTGGCGGTGAATCTGACGCCGCGCCAGCCGGATGCCGAAGTGGTCGCCAGCATACCGCCGCAGGCCATCGAGGTGGAGCGGTTTAAGAGCGCCCAGGCGATCTGGCTGCTGTTTAGCGCGCCATGATCCGCTTTCTGGGCCATCTCCTGCGCCGCTTGCTCCTGCTCGGCGCGCTCGGCTGGGTAGCCTGGTGGGTTTGGCCATCGCTGGAAACCCTCCGGCAGCGTTTCGATCTGAGCGGCATGGCCGATGCAGATCTGGCGCGGTTCGTCGACGCGATGCCCGACATCGCGTACCCGCTGGAAGACGAACGCTGGATAGAATTTTCTATTCCCGGCCAAGGCGGCAGCCTCAAGGTGGTGAGCAACGCCAACCTGGATGCCCAGCAAGCGGCGCAACCCGGCATCGAATGGCGCTACGCGCTCCATTACCAGCTTGTGGACGGCTCGGGCCGGTTGCTGAAAGACGCTATCTATCACCATCGAACGACGGTGAGCTGGTACCGGCCGCCGGGCGAGCCCCGACCGCTGACGGCGGCATTCTATCTAGATCGCCAGATCGTTCCCGCCGACGGCCGCGTGCTGATGATCGACCTTGCAGAAACTCCCGGCGCGGCGTGGTTGCGGCTGGGGTTGGCCAGCCGTGCGCCCGAAATCGAAAGTGTGGTGGCGCGGGTGTACACCCGGCAACACCTGTTCGACCCGCCCGCCGCTTTGCGCTGGCAGCGCATCGCCCGCCACCAACAGGAGGCGCTGGCGCGAGCCAGCATCTATGGTCCGGAGCTGCTTCGCCAGAGCGAGCAGATCCAACTGTTGCGCCAACGTTGGAATCCGGTTGGCCCGATTGGGATCGAGGGCCGGGATTATCGGACCTACCGGCTTTACGGTGCGCTCAACATCGAAGCGGAGCCGTTGCGGCAACCGGTCATGCCGACGGGTTTGTACGTGGATCGCGACCTGCGCGGCACGCTGCCGATTCCGGAGCCAGGTGGTTGGGTCACCTTGGAGTTTTCGGAGATCGATCCGGCACTGAGCGGGGCTGGCACCGGCGGCGCGGCTGCCCCGGCCCAAGCCGAGGCGGAATTGGTTTGGCATGGCCGCCAGCCCGGCCCACCCGTCATCTATCGGGTTTCTCTGAACGGATCATCGGCCACTCTCTGGTTGGAGAAGCTGGGCGCCGGTCTGCTGGAGGTGGTGGCGCCGCGCCCGCTCATCGTGAACGCAGCCGGCTATTGGACGGTTGGCGAACCGCTCGATTTGTTGCCGGCACCGCTGTATTTGCGGCTGTACCGGCTGCAACCGGATTTGCCGCTGGAATTCGCCATCGCGCACGTTGATGGACAGCCTACGCTCTGGCGGGTGGATTTGCGGTTGGCCGCGCCGGGCTCGGCCACCGAGGCGATGGTGCATTACGAGTGGCTCGACTCGCGCGGTGCGACGTTGCGCCAGGGAAACTTGGTCCCGAACGGCGCGGCATCCCTCTACGACCGGCTGCTGGATGGGACCATATTGGCCGGACGCGTTTCCGAAGCCGCCACCTATGGGTTCGCCTTACCAGCGACGGTGGCCCGGGTGCGTTTAACGGCGACCGCTGCCCCGGTGTTGGCGAACGCTTATACCCGGCCAGTTGACTTGCGGCGCGAGCTGCGGGCGCCGGAAGATTATCAGCCTGTCAGCGCGGGAGAAACGCGCGGTCAACCCGTGTGGTTTCCGGTATTGCCGCTGGCGGCGACAGCGTGGATGCAGGACGGCCGGACGGTTCTGCTCGACAAGCAGACCCGTCCTCCTCAACGCGACCCGGAGATCTTGGCGGGGCGCTACGATTGGGAGGATTATTACCCCGATGGCGACTGGCGGGGCCGCTATCTGCTCAACCCGCGCGACCCGCAAGCCCCGCTGCGCGATCTGGCCCTGGGTGCAGTGTTCCAACCGCTGGCGGCCGGGACTCCGGTGCGGCTGGAACTGCGCGGCCCGCCGGGCCGGACGGCGGTGGCGCCCACCTTCTTGGTGTTGCGCGATACCGAGCGGCCCGATTTGGTGCAAATTAGCGTGGACGGTCAGCCGGTTTTCGCCGAGATGCTGGTGCTGCGGCGCGCGCAACTGCGATTGCCGCCGTTACCGGTCGGTGCCCACACGGTGCTGGTGCAGGGCGCGGGACCGGCCCGCTGGTTTGTCAATTACGCTGGCGGCGGAGCCGGTAGCCTGAACCGGCGGTTGGCCTATCGCCTGGATCGGGAGGGGCTAGAGTTCGTCTACGCCAAGACCAGCCCGGACATGGACGTGTTATCCGGCGTTTTGCAGACGCCGTTCGGCACCGGCCGGCGCGCTCGTTTGCGGGCGACGGTGCAAATGCCGGGTAGCGCCCGCCCGGGGCCATTCACCCGGCCGACCGTGCGCGAGTGGCTGTACGACCTGCGACCCGACAACGGCAGTCCGGTGCCGGTGCTGGATACGCCTACCGAACAGGCGGGTTTGGGGCAACGGTTTTTTTTGCCGCTGGGCGACGACGCGCCGCCCGGCGGCTATCGAATCCGGCTGTGGCTGGAAGAAGGCAGCGGATATCTGACGCTCTATCGGGTGACGCCGGGCCTGCCGGCGGTGCTCGAACTGTTCAGCGAAGAAGGGCGGCTGTGAAAAAAATCGACGAAAAGCGCCAAAATTTCCGAGGAAAACCGGTTTCGGAGCGAAAAAAAGCTATTGGGCGACGCTGGCGCGGCTGGCTGGCCGTCTTGCTGGCGTTATCGGCGCCAGCGCTCGCCGCCCGCCCGGCGACCCTAGAGAGCCTGTTCCGGGACAGCCAGGGCCGTGATTATCAGCCGCCATCTCCAGACGAACTGCGCCAGGCCGAGCAGCTCTTCCAACGCGCGTTCGCTGGCCAGGTCGAGACGGCGGACTGGGCGGCGCTGGGTTTCCAGGTGGAGCGATTGACCGAACAGGGCGGCGTTTTGACCGTGATCCGGGAATCGCCCGACCAGCGGCGCGGGCGTGGTTTTTACGCCTTCGCCGCTCCGCTGGCCGGCGCTCCGATCCTGCAAGCACCGCACGCTTTGAGCGACCGGTATACCGGTATCATCGCCGTTAAGCTGTTCGCCAGCGGCCGTTTCGCCGCCGGAGCTTGGAGCACCGCGCCGCGCGCGTATCAGGACGACGATGAGGACGTGGACGCCGACATGGCTCACCGGCCGGACAGCTACTTCGTGGCCTTCAGTCGCGCCGCCGCCGTGTCCCGGCCGGCCGGGGCCGTCATCCAGTTGCACGGATTCGCCGCCGAGAAGCGCAAAACCGGGGCCGGCCGCAAGGCGGGGGCCATCGTCAGCGCCAGCCAGCGCCAACCGACGCCAGCGGCCGAGGGGATCGCCCGCTGCTTGGGCGGCGCGTTCGCCGAACCGGTGCTGCTGTATCCCCTTCAAGTCAAGGAATTGGGCGGATTGACCAATCAAATCGCCCAGACCTTGCGAATGTTGGGTCATTCCGGTTTCGTGCACCTCGAACTGGCGCAGCCGCTGCGGGAACAACTGCATCGGGACGCCGAAGCGCGGCAGCGGTTCGGCACCTGTCTGGCCGGAGCGCGGCCGTGAGACGGCCGGGCCGGTTTCGCTCCTGGGCGTTATTGGCGCTGCTGCTCGGAGCGGGGGCCGAGGCTGGTCCCGATCAGGTGCAAATCGACATGGCCGGCCGTTACCCGCTGCCGCTGCGCTGGGACAATGTATCGAGCGAACCGCTCTGGGTGGAGGGCGTCAAGCCATTTTCCGCGCCGGACAACCGCGTTCGGGATGGAGAACGGCACGAAACCCGAATGCATCGGGTGCGCTTGGCGCCGGGCGAGAGCGTGACGGTCTGGGTGCCGGCCAGCGAGGGGCTACGGGTTTATCGGCCCGATGGCCGCTTGGCGTTGGCGGATCTGGAAATCGCCGTTTCCAACGGTTCCGGGTTGTATGTTGGCGCACCGGCGCAACCTTCGGCACAAGGTGATTCGCTGCTGTTGCCGCCGGATTGGCCGGAGGAGCGCTTGGCGCGCGTAAGCCGTCCGGCGCGGGCAAGCGAAGCGGTGGAGGTTGCGCTGTTTGTGTCCCGGCGGGAGGCGTTGGGCGAATTGGCGCCGTACCGGGATGTGGCACGGCCCGAACCGGGGCCGGAACCGGAACCAGCTTCGGCGCCGGAAGCGCAGCCGGTCTTTGCAGCCGAGCCGGTGGCCGCTGCGGCCCAACCACCGCAAGCCCCTGCCGGGGAAGCGCCGCCGCTGGCCGGCGTGCCGGCTGCATTGTTGCGCCCGACTGACGAGGCGACCGCGCAGCCGTTCTGGCCGCTGCAAGCGCAGCCCCCGCTGCGAATCCGCTTGCGGGGGCCGTCGCGGCTGGCCTTGGAACACCGGTTGCGCTATCCGCCGGGGGAGACCCAAACCCGGCAAGCCTATCGAGTTTACGCTTGGCTGGACGGCCGACCTTGGCAGGCGTTGGATTTCGTGGCCGGCCCCGAGATGCGCCGGGCGGTTTGGGTGGACGGCTGCGCCGAAACGCTGGGTCGCCTGGAGACCGGCTATCTGGAGCTGCCGGACGGCGATCACGAACTGACCCTGACAGCGACGCAACCACTTCACGCGCGATTGTTGATCCAACAAGATCCCGATTATCTGTTTCCCAGATTGAACGCGCCGAAGCTGACCGCTGCCGAGGCCCGCGCCGCGCGGCCGGTGGCGCACGGTTCGATTTGGGATTTGGGTTTGACCGGGCTGAGCGCTCTGTCGAACGGATTGCCTTTGGCCGATGCAGAGCGGGTCGCGCTGCGGCTGGGGCGCGACAACGGTTATCGCGACGGCGGGTTGACGGCGGCGCTGGCCATGCGTCAAACGGCGCTGGCCCACCGCGAGGTCCCGCGCCTGACTCCACAAGCACAGGATTTAATGGGGCTATTTACGTTTTACCGCGCTTTGTTGCCGGTTGCTAAGCCGACCATCGCACCACCCCGGTTCGCTTGGTTGCGCGGTCGTCGCTTGCTGGGCTTGACCGAGCGGCCGCGCGAAGCGCTGGTCGCGGAACGCTTTAGCGATGAGGGGCTGGATGCGTTGGCTTCGGCCCATTTCCTCGAACTGACGCCGGACGTGGAACTGGAATACCGCTTGCCGGAACGGTCGGCGCCGTCGCTGTTGCGCGTCGCGGTGGAACCGCACGCTTCCGCCGGGGCGGAGCTCTTGCTGCGTTTCGACGACCAGGCTCCGCTGCGGCTGCGGGCGCAGCCGCCGGAACTGGCCGCACGGCTGTTTTTGCCGGCGGCGAGCGAGGTGGCGCTGGCGTTGGTGGGCGCGCG
>DEHU01000039.1 GCA_002352125.1 Competibacteraceae bacterium UBA2792
GAATTCGCCTGGGGCGGCGCCGCCAGCACGACGTTCTGGGTAGACCCCGCCGAAGAAATCACCGCGTTGTTCCTAACCCAATTGTTCCCTTCCAGCACTTATCCGCTTCGTCCCCAGTTCCGGCAACTGGTTTACCAAGCTCTGGTGGATTGAGGATCGAAGCTATCCATTCGTCGTTGGCACACCAGTAAACCCTGAGGATAGACCGAGCATGAGCCCATCCACCATCCACATGGTCGCCCGTCTCGTCGCCAAGCCGGACGCCGTGGCACCGCTACGAGTTGTGCTTGAGCAACTGCTGGAACCGACTCGCCAGGAGGCCGGTTGCTATCGCTACACGCTGCTCCAGAATCAGCACGATCCGACCGATTTCACTTTCGTGGAGGAGTGGGCCAGCGATGCCGCCATCGATGCCCACTTGCAAACCTCGCACATTCAGGCAGCTTTCGCCCAAGCCCAAGGATTGTTGGCTGCTGCGCCAGACATTCGGTGGTACGAACTGGTGGGATAGCGACCGTCAGCCCCGGTCGAACAGAACCGTATCGGTTTGAAATCGATGCGGTTTTTTTATCGGCCGCGCCCGTATCGATAAACCTGACATCGAAGATAAATTAACGTAAAATTAATGCTTATTATTTAACAAATAATTCAATAAGTTAAATTTCCCGTGGGACTTGCCACGGGCTGGCGGCAAATCGAAGAACAACCATGAGAATGCTCAGCCTGATTTTGTGGGTTCCTTTTTTTGGGGCAGTGCTGGTCGCTCTGTTACCGGCGGCCCAGCAGCGACTGATTCGGGGAGTGGCGCTGTTTCATGCCGGGCTGGCGCTGCTCCTGTCATGGAGCCTGCTCGTCCCGTTCGACCGGAGTACAGCGGCGCTCCAGTTCGTCGAGCAAGTGGTCTGGAGTTCCACCATCGGTGTTTCCTACGCTTTGGGCGTCGATGGGCTGTCTCTACCGATGGTGTTGCTCGGTACGCTGCTGTGTGCCGTGGCGCTGCTGGCATCGGACCGGGTGGCGGGCGGCGCAAAGGGCTATCACGCCTGGATGCTGGTGCTGGAGTTCGCCATGCTGGGCGTGTTCATGGCTCAGGACTGGTCGCTGTTCTTCATGTTCTGGGAATTGACCCTGATCCCGCTATTTTTCCTGATCGACCTGTGGGGCGGGAAAAAGCGGCACACGGCCAGCCTCAGTTTCGTGCTGTATACCATGGGCGGCTCGATCTTCATCTTGATCGCCGTGATCATGGCCTACCGGCTCACGCCAGAACACTCTTTCGCCATGACGGCCATCGCCAACGCGGCAGCGCGGCTGCCCCGCGGCGAACAAGTCTGGCTGCTGCTGGCTTTTCTGGTCGGTTTCGGGGTGAAAATCCCCATTTTTCCGCTACATGGCTGGCTACCGCTGGCCCACGTCGAGGCGCCCAGCCCGGTCAGCATCCTCCTGTCCGGCGTGCTGCTCAAGATGGGGGCCTACGGCCTGTTGCGGGTGGTCGGGATTTTGCCGGAGGCGACAGTGCTGTTGCAGCCTTTGCTGGCCGGCATCGCGTTGGTCAGCATCCTGTACGGGGGGTTGCTGGCCTGGCGGCAAACCGACCTCAAGGCGATGATCGCTTACTCCTCGGTCAGCCACATGGGCGTGGTGGTGCTCGGCATCTCGGCCCTCAACGAGATTGGCTTGCTAGGGGCCGTCTTGCAAATGATCGCGCACGGCTTGATCGCCGGGGCACTGTTCTTGCTGATCGGCCTGTTGTACGAGCGCACCCACACCCGCGAGCTGGCCGATTACGGGTCGCTGGTACGAGTCACCCCCCGCTTCACGTTTCTGATCGCGCTCGCCTTGCTCGCGGGAATGGGAATGCCGGGCCTGGCCGGCTTCGTCGCCGAACTGCACGTCTTGCTCGGCGGTTTCGTGCGATGGGGCTGGCTGATGGTGCTGACGAGCTTGGGCGTGTTGATGAGCGCGGCCTACGCAGTCCGGACCATCGGCGGTTTGTTCGCCGGCCCAACCCGGCCGGAATTGGCACAACTTCAGGATCTGCGGCCGATGGAACTGGCGGCGGCGGTTCCGCTGGCGCTGGGGTTGCTGGTGATGGGATTCCAACCCGCGCCGGTCATCGCGTTGGCGAGCGCCAAGATCGCGGAATTGGCCGCGATTTTCACCCACCTGCCGTAGAGGGAGGATGCCATGTCCGCGATCACGCCGGATTCGTCGGCCAACCTGGCCCATCGGCCGCCGCCCGGGCCGCGCCAACGGGTCGAACACGCCATCGCCCATCTGGACCATATCCTGCCGGCGCAAGCACCGATTCTAAATTTCGTCCATCACAACACCTTACACGGCTACCAACACCTACCGTTCGAGGAAGCGCTAGCCGCTGCCGAGCGACTGACCGGAATTCACGCTTATCTGCCGGAAACAGAGTTTCGCAAACTGTTCCGGGCAGAGCGAATCGTCGATGCGGATCTGGACGCCGCGTTCGCCCAGCGCCCGGCGCTCGAAACCGGCATGGTGCTGGCGCGGGTCGGGGACCGGGATATCCGCCGCGGCGAGGTGCTGCAAATTTCGCTGGTGTACGGAGTGGACGCGCTGTCCCTGCACGAACTGGTCTGGAGAATGGAGGAACTGGACGTCACCCGCCGATTCGAGGCAGACGTGCCGGAACGTTCGCGCCAGCGCTTGCTGGAAGCGGCGCGGCGGGATGGCGCGACCGAAACCGGCGCGGCGCTGGAGGAGCTGTGGCGGGCCTGCCTGGAGGGTTTCCGGCTGTCGGCGTTCAATCTTCATCCGGAAGACCTGGTGGATTTGCAACTGACCTTGGCGAAATCGTTGCTGGCGCGATTCCACAAAGAAGGCGCGCGGGACGAAGAAGGCCCAATCGTCCACAAGCGCATGCAGGCGGAAGCGTTGGCGCTGCTCGACCGGCTATTCGACGACGTCGGCGAAGGCAGCACGCTGCGCGGCTTGTTGCGGGCTTTAACCGGCCGGGATCTGTTCGATCAAGTGCGTCCGGTCCTGATCCGCCTGTCCGCTGCCCACCTCGACGAAGGCTTGGCGGCCTGGCACCTATCTGACCGGACAGAGGGTTTATACGCGGCCTGGCGCCGCTGGGCCGAGCGCGATCCCGCTTGGACGTTCGCGGGATTATCGGGTTGGCGGGAAATGTTGGCTCGCTGGCCGGACGATCCGGTCGATGCGGTGGTGGCCGAACTGCGGCGGCTGGGCCTCGCCGAAACGCGCTGGGAAGGCTATCTGACCCGGCTGGCGCTGGAACTGCCCGGCTGGTCGGGGATGATGAACTGGCGGCAACAACACCCCGACTATCCGGCCAACCACGAAAACCGGGTTGCGCTGGTGGATTATCTGGCGGTGCGGCTGTGCCTCGACAGTTTGTGGATCGAGCGCCAGTGCCGGGAAATCTGGGGCATAGAAGGCGCGCTGCCAGCGCTGTGGGCCTATCTGAGCGAACGGCCGGCGGAGGCGTTGGTGCGGCATGCCTTGCACGAAGGGCGACTGCCGGAGTATTTGGCCGGCCGGGCGCGGGAGCTGGCGGAGGGGCGGGCACCGCTCGCCGCTTGGGATGCCTTGGCCGACATGGTGTGGACCTGGTTGCACAGCCCGGTGGCGGCGCAACCGGACACGCATACGGTTCACGGTAGCGCCTGGCGGTTGTTCCGGCTGGCCCAGCATCTCGGGATTGCTGGCGGCGAACTGCGCGCCCTGCCCATGGCCGATCTGGAGCGCTTGTTGGCGCCGCTGGACGCTTTGCCCGCGACCATGCGAGGCGCGGTGTGGCAGTGCGCCTACGAGCACCATTACCGGGACGCGCTGATCAACGCGCTGGCGAACAATCACGGACGCTGGACCGGCCACGAACAACGGCCGCAAGCTCAGATCGTCTTTTGCATCGATGACCGGGAGGAGGGCATCCGCCGCCATCTGGAGGAGTTGAACCCCCAAATCGAGACGCTGGGCGCGGCCGGCTTCTTCGGCGTGGCGATGAACTGGCGGGGATTGGACGACCGTGACGTGACGCCGCTCTGCCCGGTGGTGGTCACGCCAGCGCACGAGATCCGCGAAGTCGGGCGGCCCGGCGCCGAGGCCGAGCTGGCGCAGCACGAACGGCGTCGCGATCTGCACGGTCGGTTGCGGGCGTTCTACCACGGCATCCGGCGCAACCTGCTGTCGTCGGCGGTGCTGATCGACGCCCTGGCGCCGGCCGTGTTGCCGGTGCTAGCCGGCAAACTGTTCGCGCCTGGCCAGCAGGGACAACTCGCCAAAGCGGTCGGGGTCCGCTGGGTGCCGGATGCGCCGACCCAAGTTGCGGCAACGACGGCGGCACCCGACACACCGGCCACGCCGGAACGGCCGCGCCTGGGCTTTACCGACGTCGAGCAGGCCGACCGCGTGGCAGCGCTGCTTCGCAATATCGGCCTCACCGCGCGATTCGCGCCGATAGTGGTGTTGATGGGCCACGGCTCGATGAGCCAGAACAACCCGCATCTGGGCGCTTACGA
>DEHU01000101.1 GCA_002352125.1 Competibacteraceae bacterium UBA2792
CGCTTGCGCTCGGTGATGTCGAGAATCACGCCGATCAATCCGCGAATGCATCGGTTTGAGTCGGCGAACGCGGCCTTGTGGAAAACCACATCATGCGTGGCACCCCAAGCATCGATGACATGCGATTCGTAGACCTGTGGAGCCGGATGCTGAAAAACCTCAAGATCTTTCGCGTGATAGATTTCGGCCAGTTCTCGGGGAGCAAGATCGAATACGGTCTTGCCGATCAGCTCTTGGCGCTTCTTGCCATAAAACTCCGTGAAGGCTTCGTTGAAACCGAGATAGCGACCTGCCGCGTCCTTGTAGAAAACCGGTACGGGGATGGCATCGAGCAGCGTGCTCAAAAAATCCCCGACTTCCTGCAACCGCGCTTCGCTCGCTTTCAGCGAGTCGAGCAGCATATCCCGCTCCGCCACGCTCCGCGCCAGCTTGATGTTGCCGTAGCTCAGGCTCGATAACAGGCTGGCGAATCGAGCGTAGAACGCCATGACTGTGCTGACCTGATCCCGGCTCCAGCGCGGCGTCCGGTCCAACGCGGCGAGATACGCTTGTTCGTCGAAGCTATATTGCCGGGCTTGGGCGCGGAACAACTCGCGATCCGGCGGCTCGTCTTCGAAGAAGAACTGCCCCAGAAACAAGTTGCCCAGATGCCGTCCGCCCACCACGATAGGCGTGGCGATGTCGTACATCTGGTTCTTGCAGCGGTAGAGCCTGAACGTACCCGGTTCCACGTCGCGCGACAAGAGTGTGTCGCTTTCGAGGCAATTCTGGCAGGTAACCGGATGGACCCGGTGAAATTTCGTGCAGATATCCTGCCAGCCGGTGCCGATCAGCACCCGCCCTTGCAGATCGATGATCCCCACGCCGATACCGGTGAGCTTGAAAAATTCATCCATCGTCCCTTGAACGGCCGGCACGTCGATGATATCGGCCAACTCCAGCGCGCCGATGTCGCCCTCGGGGGATAGAAGGCTGTCCAATTTCGCCCGGACGCGCGCCTCGCTTTCGCACAACGCCTCTTCGGCGCGCATGCGCTCCGTGATATCGAATATAAGAGACAATAAAACATTCCGCTCGCCCAGATGGATGACTTCCACCGACCAGAGCACTTCTCGAATGTCGCCCGTCTTGGTTCGAAAGCGTGTCGGCATTTCCCGAAAAACCTCACCAGCGCGGAGTCGTGCGATCATCCATTCGCGCGTGTCCGGATCGGCCAAGACGCCAAGTTCCGTGGAGGTGTGACCGACCATCTCCTCGCGGGTATAGCCCAACATGCGCTGTACTTGCGCGTTGGTGTCGAGGAAGCGGCCGGTGTCGATTTCGGAGATGGCCATCGGCGCCGGGCTAAGATGGAAAGCCTTGGCGAAGCGCGCCTCGCTTTCGCGCAATGCTACCTCCGCTCGCTTGCGGTCGGTAATGTCGCGCACGATGGCCCACATGCTGGTCGGCTGGTTAGCCGCGTTGCGTATCAAAAAAGTGCGTAGCTCGGCCGGGAAAATGCTCCCATCTTTCCGGCGATATTCCTTCTCGTAAACGTCCGAATATCCCCGTGCCAGGATCTGCTTTTCCACGATCTCCGCTTCGAAGGCGTGCCATATCTCGGGAGTGAGGTCCCGATAAGTCAATTGGCGCAGCTCCTCTTCCGAATAACCGAGCATCGTTTGATAAGTAGAATTGAACTCCTGGAGATTGCCGGCCATATCGACGCTGACGAACGCGTCCCGCATGGATTCATGGAGGCGGCGATACTTGATTTCGCTCTCGCGCAAGGCTTCTTCCGCCCGCACGCGATCAGAGATATCCCGGGCGATGAGCATTCCCGTTGGCTGGTCATCTATCGTGACCACCTTGGCCCAGCCATCCAGGGTCCGCACCGCACCATTGGGGCACGCAACCTCGGCGCGTACCGGAATCGAATGCCCCGACCCGGCAATGGCTTCCAACACCGTTTCGCCAAATACGGAATGGAGTTTTGCAAGGTCGGTTTCCAGCAAGTTTTTCCGGTCGCGCCCCAGAATCTCGCACGCCGTATCGTTAACATCTACGACCCTCAGGGTAGCCACATCGAAAACGAGGATCAGCTCGCTACTCTGGTCCAGCAATCGACGAAATCGTTTCAGTTCCGCGTATTGCTGCTGCAGCTCGGGATAGTAATTTTTGCGGACCGAACGCTCGCCGAGGCCGACGATTTTCTCGCGCAGCGTATCCCAATCGTCGGGTGGTTCAGAGCGCCTCTTCATACACGGCCCGAATATCAGCCACCTCGATCCGACGCGGATTGGTCACCACGCACGGGTCGGCTACCGCCTTGTGCGCCAACTCCGTCATATCGCCGGTTCTGATTTGACGGTCGCTGAGGGCGCCGACCACGCCCGCCGCCCGACGGAAATCGGCGATGGTATCGAGAATCTTCCGGCGACGCGTTTCCAAGGTCATGCCGCGCAAATCGATGCCCATGACTTCCCCAATCTTGGTGAAGCGCTCGGGTTCGGCGTCGAAGTTGAACGCCATCACATGATCGAGAAGCAAGGCGTTGCATTCTCCGTGCGGCAAATCCTTGTAGCCGCCGAGGCTGTGCGCCATGGCATGCACGGCACCCAAGCTGGCGTTGGAGAAAGCGAGACCGGCGTGGAGGCTGGCCAGCATCACGCGCTCGCGCAGCCAGACATTGTGGGGTTGGGCGATGGAAGCGTGGAGATTTTCGCGGAGGAGGCGGATGGCCTCCAACGCATGCAGATCGGTGATCGATGAGTGAGCGGTCGACACGAAGGCTTCGATGGCGTGCACCAGCGCATCTATGCCAGTGCACGCCGTCAAGTAGACATCCTTCGTGACCAGCGTTTCCGGATCGATCAGCGCGATATCCGGCACGACGGCTTTGCTGATGATGGCGATCTTCACCCGTTCCTCGGTATCGGTGATGATCGCGAACTGGGAAACATCGGCCGATGTTCCGGCCGTGGTTGGAACGCAGATCAAAGGGGGTGCCGGTTTGACGATCCGATCTACCCCTTCGAAATCCAAGATATGCTGGCCGCTAGCGGCGACCACGCCGATCCCTTTACCGCAATCCATGACACTGCCGCCACCGACGCAGACGATAACGTCGCAGCGGTTTTCGAGGAAAATCGCGGCACCTTCCATGACTTCGTAGTCTCGCGGATTAGGAGAGACTTCAGCGAAGCGCGTGCATTGAATGCCCTCTTCGGTGAGGACCGCTTCCACCTCTCCGGCCCAGCCCGCCGCGATCAGGCCAGGATCGGTAACCAACAGCACCCGATGTGCGCCATAGAGTTTGGCGTAGCGGGCTACGAGTTTGCGGCTTCCAGCGCCAAAAACGAATTCCGGTACAACGAACTTACGTAACGTCATCATCTCGTCGGTCATGGCAATCTCCTAACTCGAATGTATGTCGTTACAACTATTTAAAATCTATAAGATTAAACTTCCTTTTATCCGAGATACCGGCATGATTGGCCGACGATATCTTTGCTCGATGAAGCGCGCTACCTTCACTAAAGCTTCTACGCGCGCCTTCCGGAAGTCGGGTAGCGAACTTTGGCCGGAGAAAACGACGCTTGGTCGGCTTGGTAACCTGAAGCAATTCGGGCTAGCGCAAAAACGGAAATCGTACCGTACCTGGGCTTACCACCATGCAAGCGGCTCTACCCAGAACTCCGATGACTAGATTATAGACAATATATAACCCCAATCCATTGCTACTGCTGCTTGCTTTGGCGGTAAAAAAAGATCAAATAACCGATTGAGCATCTAATTTGTGATATAGGCTTTACTGTCCGTATAGTCAATTCGCATATAATCGGATACCACAACACAAAAAAGATACAAATTACCCCGATTCCGGCCTCACCGAAGCCGAAGCCGAAGCCGAAGCCGAAGCCGAAGCCGAAGCCGAAGCCGAAGCCGAAGGGAATTGCTGACCGGATGAGTAACAACCTGTTTCGGGAACAGAGAAGCGCACGATTACGACGAATACCGCTCTGGGCTTGACGAGATCGTGACTTGCGAGGCAGCCTCGGTAAAAAGGCAATAGGTATTGCGTCCGCTCTGCTTGGCTTGATACATGGCTTCATCGGCTTTTTTAAACAGTACGTCCTGATCGATGGCCTCGCCCTGCTCGAAGGCGATGCCGATACTGGAACCGACGTGCGCCGTTCTTCCTTCGCCGATGTCGATGGGTTTGGCGACGCTGGAAATGATCTTCTGAGCGATCCTTTCGAGAACATCGGGCCGGTCGATGTAATCCAGCAGGATCACGAATTCGTCGCCGCCGAGGCGGCCGATCACATCGGATTTGCGCACCGCGCTTTCGAGCAGGCGGGAAAAGTGGATCAGGACCCGATCCCCGGCATCATGACCGTAGGTGTCGTTGACCTGCTTAAAAAAGTCCAAATCGATCAACATCAAAGCCACGCCGTGCCCCGACTGTCGATAGTCCTGATCGATTCGGCTGCGCAATTTCGTCTCGAATCCCATACGGTTCAAAAGCCCGGTCATGGCATCGGTCATGGCGCTTTTCTGGGCAGCGAGCTCGGCTATTTTCCGCTCGGTGATATCGTTGGCCACACCCTGAAATACCACGTTCTCGATCTTGCTGAGCGTCAGGTGGACCCAACGATCGGATTTGCCGTTTTTGCCGGACAGATGAATGTCGCGCTGGATGTTATTACCTTCCTCGTAACAGGCTTCGATCAAGTTTTGCGCTTCCGTCTCGTTGCCACCGAGAAAGCCGGCTATGCCAGAAATGGTGCCCTCCGTCAAATAGCCCGCTGCACGAACGATTTCCCGGCAAGCCGGATTGTAGGACAGCATGTTGCCGCTCTGATCGACCAGGAAAATCCCGGTATCGGCGTTTTCGAAAATCGAGCGGAATTTGCGCTCTTCGATCTCTCGCTGCAGCCGCAAATGCCGCTCTTCGTTCAGCAAACCTACCAAGCGGTCGACCAAACGATTGGTGTACGTGACCAGTCCACCGATTTCGTCGGTTTCGTGTCCAGCGGGAAGAGGGAGTTTCGCGCCCTGCTCGGCGGGCAGATTGCGCAAATGGCCTGAAATCTGCTTGAGGGCACGGGTAATCGAACCATACACGACCAGCACCACGGCCACGCCGACCGCCATTGTTTGCACGATCAGTAAAATTCCGATGAAGTATGAAGCTTGGCCGACGTGCCGCTCGATCTCGGCCCGGTCGGGCGCAAGCCGGATTTCTCCGACGATTTCATCGGAATTGAAGGGAGAAATTATCTTGCGGACGATAAGCGATTCCGGGTCTACCGGCGCGTCGATGGCGCTGATGCCAGCCGTTGCCGGGCGCTGGCTGGCTTGGGTCAATTCCGTTGCTCCGGCGAAGATCGCGACCCATGCCACGATCCGATTGCTCAGCAATCCTTGACTGACTTCGCCGGCCAACTGCCGGTCTTGCAAAAAGCAAGCGATGCGGGCGGAACGCTCGACGGTATCGAGCAGTTCCTGCAGTCGAGCCTGGGTTTGGAGGCGTTCTCGCTGGGCCGCCAAGGTATTGCTCAACCACAGACTGGCCACCCCCACTAGCGCCACCATACATAGTATCCATAAGGTAGCGCGGGGAACGAGGCTAGTCTGTCGCGATTTAGTCACGAGGTATCAAGACCTGTCGGTTATTATTCGGGCAGGGCGTGGACGATCCTCACCCGCTGGCTGGCTTGACCCCGTTCGAGATAACCGATGGCGCCCTTGTTGTTCTCGACGATATCCAGCACTTCTTCGGCGGTTTCGGCCTGCCGGGGCGGCGAACCTTGCCCGGAAAAGAGCAAGCGTGCCCAATAAGAGTTGATTTCGGCCAGATCCTTACCGATCAGTCGAGCGTAGAAGTTTTTCTTTTCAGCGTTTGGGCCGGTCAGGTCAACAGCGAGCGCAGTGGCGCCCGAGGGCAGTTTTTTCTGGCGGCCCATGAAAATATTGATAACTTCGGCCTTGCTCAATTGCTCTACGCCGCTTTGCGGATTGACGACTACCACCAGCTCATCGGCTCGCGCGCCCAGGACCAAACATGGCAATAGTCCGATCAGCCACCACAGCCCGATCAGCCACCATCGCCCAAACGGCAATGCCTTGAGGATCGCTTGGAACTCAAAGGGAGAGTTGGATCGCAAAAAATGAGGAGCCATGATCAATCCCTTGCCTCAAAAAACGAAGTCCAGGGTGGCACTGATTATTGTCGCTTGTCCATCCCAATCTGGATCGGGATTTCTCCAAAGCAACGATGGATTGACTCGGCTATCAACCCAGTCCAGTTGCAGCTTGAAATCCACGTTCCGGGCGAAATCGTAGCGCATGCCCAAGGTGAATGTCTCCTGATCGGCCCGGCTTCCCGATAACGCTTGCGCAACCCCGGCGTTGATGGCATCGAAGGGCGGAATATTGGGCAACCCGGTCGCGCGTTGATTGTGATCGGATTTAATTCTGGAATAAACCAGATAAGGAGTCCACTGCCCGATCCGATAACCAATCGACCAATAGCCAGAATTACTGTCTGGAAACATAAGCGAATCGGATGCAAGGTAACTGATAGCCAATTGGCTTTGTAATGGGCCATTTTCGTAAGCGATGCCAGCGCCGAAGAAATCGCTACGCTTTCTGGCGAGGCTCATCTCTTGAGCGAGAGCGACTGCTTGGGGAATACCGGTACTCTGCAGCACATTCAGCAATGGCTCGGCGGGAGTCTCGTTTTCCAGCCGGATCGCTGCATAGCTGACCCGAAACAACCAGTTGAGGTTCTGATATTCGATATGCCCCCCAGCAACACTCGTACCATCCAAGGAATATTGGGCACCGCCATCAGCAGGGAGCGTTTCGCGGGCTTGGCCTGCATACAGTTTGCCCTTCAGTATTCCCTCGCCGAGTTCTTGCGTCACGGCAAAATCGGCACCATCAAAATACGAAACGGATAACCGGCCGAAATAATCGACCGGTGGCCGGACCCAAAGATAACCGTACCCTATGTCACGAGAGTCGGCCTGCAAATAGATATCTGTCCCCAATCGCCCGGCGCGGATCTGCACATTTGGGGTGACCATATATTTGAGGAAGGCCCAAGTGATTTCAGGGTGGTAACTGCCATCGTGGCGATATTTGCTCACCAATTGCAGCGTGCTCTCGAAATCCTCCAGAGGCCGCCAGGTAGCCTGGAGCCCTAGCCGGGAATCGACCGCCCAAGCAACGCCGTCGCCGCGAGCACCATCGGGTTGAGATATATCGCGGATAAAGTCCGCTCCGCCATCGAGGTTGTAGACTCCGCCGAGCGTACCAAAGCCATTCAGCGAGAGCGTCTCGCTAGCGAATAGGGGTTCCGCCAGAACGGCACGCGACAGGCAGAGACCCAACAGTGTTGCAACAAAAAAATGCGGTTTCATCTTAAATTATACAGACCTATCGCGGCGGTTTGGCGCCGCTCCTGCGGCAGCCTCGCTCAAGTGCCCAGATGCTGGCGACCGCGTAAGTTATTTTTGTCGATAAGTTTTGGAGCGTTTTCGGAACCAGGATTTTTAGGATGACGCATTACCGTTGTTGCTCGGGCCGATCCGGGGCAGGACGAGCGCGAAACGGGCTCCACGATCCATCGAACCATGGCTCTGAATGGTTCCGCCTAATATTCCAGTAACTAAATTATAGACAATGTACAGCCCCAAGCCACTGCCGCCCTGACCAAGCTTCGTGGTAAAGAAAGGATCAAAGATACGATTGAGTATCGATTTGGGGATACCGACCCCATTATCCATATAATCGATTTGCACCTGATCGGGGCCAAGCGGCGTGGCGCGGATACGGATAACTCCAGCCTCGATGCCGGCGAAGCCGTGCGTCAGGGAGTTGGTGACCAGATTGACGAGCACCTGCTCCAAGGGACCGGGGTAGCTGTCCAGCTCGATGGCGGGGGGAATGTCCAGCTCGATCCGGTGAGCGGTGTGCCTGAGCTGGGGACGCAGGGTCACCAGCAGTTCCCCGACGGTTTGGTGCAGGTCGAAGCGGCGGCGGCGGGCGCTGGTCTGATCCACCGCCACCTGTTTGAACTGGCCGATCAGGTCGGCGGCGCGGGC
>DEHU01000174.1 GCA_002352125.1 Competibacteraceae bacterium UBA2792
CCGCCGGTGCTGTTTTCGTTGGCGTTGGCAACCGCGCGCTCGACCTCTTCCAAGGTCAAATCGTAGGCGCGAAGCTTCTCTGCATCGACTTGCACCTGATACTGCATGCGGCCACCCCCGATGGGGATGGCGTTGGCCACGCCGGGGATCGACAGCAGGCGCGGCCGCACCGTCCAGTCGGCCAGCAAGCGCAATTGCACCGGCGGGATCGTCTGGCTTTTGAGGCCGATGAGCATGATCTCGCCCATGATCGACGAAATCGGCCCCATCTGGGGTTCAACCCCGGCGGGCAGGCGGTCGCGGATAGCGGCAAGTTTTTCCCCGACCAGCTGCCGCGCCAGGTAAATGTCCTTGCCCCAGTCGAATTCCACGAACACGATGGACAGACCGACGGCGGATACCGACCGGACCCGTTGCACGCCGGTCGAGCCATTCAGGGCGGTCTCGATGGGAAAAGTGACCAGGGATTCCACTTCCTCGGGCGCCAGACCTTCGGCTTCGGTCAGCACCGTGACCTGCGGCCGGTTGAGGTCGGGCAGCACGTCCACCGGTAGTCTCGCCATCTCGTAGAGACCGTAGAGCGTGAGCGCGAACGCCGCCGCCAGCACGAAAAGGCGGTTCTCGATCGAGAAACGGATGAGTTGCTTGAGCATGGCCATATAGTCCCCGTCGCTCGGGATCGCAGCCGACGGGGTGGGTGAAGGAATGGGATGGATCGGTGCCGTCGCATCTGCTGGGGATGCGCGGCGCGATACTCATTGCGCGCGGCTGCCGGCTTTCCCCGTAACCTGTTGCCGAATGCCGGCGATCTCAATCTTGAACCGGGCGAGGACGGTGCGGGTCTGCGCAACGTCGCCGGCGTCGCCGAACTTGTCGAGCAACGCCGCTTGCTGGCGGACGCGGCCGATGGCGGCATCGAGCGCCTTGGCTTCCGCCGGATTGAGGCCGGTCATTTTTTCCGGCAGCGCCGCCAGCAGATCGCGGGCGGCGAAGGCTTCGCCGTGAACCGTGGCCAGTTTTTTGTCGGCGATGGCCTGATCGATGGCCGCGACGCGTTGGTCGACGGCGGCTAGGATGCCGTCGATGGTCGCCGGAATTTCGGCAGCGGCCTCCCGTCCATACCCGTGGCTGTCGGCGGCACCCGGCTGAGCGTTGGCGATAGCGGCGGGCAATAAGGCTACAACGAGGGTGGCAACGGTGAACATTCGCAAGTTCATGAAAACCTCATTTTAAGATTGGGGTGAATTCGCGGGGTCGAGCAGGATCGGGCTTTCGCGATCGACCGTGTTTGATGGTTTACTTGGCCGGCGAATCGCCCGCCACCGGCAAGGGCTTTGACATGCGGACCTGGTAGATTCCCTGAACGACGACGCGATCGCCGGGCTTGATGGTTCCTTCGTCGGCCAGCACTAGACGGTCGCTGAGGCGTTCCAGAATCCGCACGGGGCGTGGGGTGAACTGCTCGCCGCCAGTCTTCGCGTAGACCATGGGCTGACCGTCCAGATCGACTACCGCAGATTTGGGCACCGCGACCCCCGATACTTCGGCACCGGTCTCGATGTAGACGCGCCCGAACATCCCGCCGAACAGACGGCCTTCGCTGTTGGACACCGCGAAAAGCACCGGCAGCGCGCGCGTCTTTTCATCTATAGCGACGCCGCGCGACACGATGCGGGCTGGAAACGATTCGCCGGGAAACGCTTCCACGGCGAAGAACGCCCGCCGGGCGGCGAGAATCGAGGCCACGTCGTTCTCGAAGACGCTCGCTTCGACCAGTAGTTCGGCGGTGTCCACAATGTAGAATAGCGGCTTGTCGCGACTCACGTTCTCGCCGATGGTGACGTGGGTCCGGGCAATCGCGCCATCGAGCGGCGCGCGGATGACCCGCCGCTTTTGAGCGAGAACGCCGGTAGTCGAAGCGTTATCGAGCAGCGCGACCTGCTCGACGTAGCCGTCGCGCTTAGCCTTGGCAACCTCCAGTTCGTTGCGGGCGGCGGTGATGTCCTTGTCCGTGGCGATCCCCGCCAGCTTGGTCAGGCGGTCGTATTCGCGCCGGGCGAGCGTTAGGCTTGCCTCGGCCTGCCGCAACTCGCTGGCGGCGCGGGCGCGTTCGGTGGCGATCGTCACGAGGTCGGGCGCCGTGATCGATTCCTCGACAATCGCGATGATTTGATCGCGTTTCACGAACTCGCCGAGCGCCGGCATCGCGTAGTCCTTGGTGGCGATCAAGCGGCCTTCCTGCGGCGCCGTCACGATGGCCTCGCGTTCGGAGCGGACGAGGGTGCGACCCAGGACGCGGAGCGTGCGGGAAACGGTTTCCCGGCGAGCCGGGCTCGTCCCGATCTGGGCCAGGAACTGCGTCTCGATGGGGACGTGGAGGGGGGCGGTAGGCGACGTGGGCGCGGACACCGCCAAACCGGCGCCGGAATGATCTTCGCCCTCGTGAGCTCGAACGAACGGTGCAGCGGCCATGAAAGCGGACGCCATCAGTAGACCAACCAGGTTTCGGGTCACGCGGAAACTCCTTTTCCTTTGCGCGCAGTCGCGCGGCCTGCCGCAAAAGCGGTAACCAGCAGCAAGGCACCAACAGGCATCAGTATCGCCAATGGTGGAAGCGCCATCCCCTCGCGGCGGGATGCAGCTATATTGAGGGCAGGATCGGACCGGAGCGAGCTGGCCTGGAAGTTGGTGACGCCGATCAAGTCACTCTCGCTACCCACCGTCACGTCGAGTAGCCATGACATCGGCGCGACAGATTCGGCGGTGACGGTGGCGCTGTACGCGCCGGCTGGTCCGCCGGGTTTCGGGGTAAACGCGACGGCGGTGCTCCGGTCGCCTTCGGACAGGTTGGCGCTGATGGTGGCATCGGCAATCGGGCGATTGGTCTCGGCGGAGACCAGGTAGAGCGTCACCGCCACCGTCTCCTTCGGCGCAAAGGGCCGGTACTTCAAAACGGCCTCGAACAGCGAGCCACTGCCGCTCGCTGCCAGGAGCGTCTCGCCCGGCACGGCAACCGCAACGGGTTGGGGCGCGCCATGGTCTTCGCCTTCGTGGGCGAAGATTGGGAAGGGCAGACCGGCGCTGAAAACCGACAGCAAGGCCGCGAACAACAGCAGGATTGTTTGATAAGTCATACGACGATTCACAGACGCACCTCGCGCGAAGAACGGGGAAATGGAAAAAACCGTCCAAGTAACATTTCTGCTCGTCCATCAACTCGGCCGTTGAGAAACGGATCGTCGACAGCTCGCTGCATGCCCTTGCCATCATCGCGGTAACCGAAACCGCATCGAAACGGCGTCGATCCGTTCAAGCCGATCATCCGCCCCAAAGACTCTACCGACCGATTGCGATCCGCACTCCGGCGCTGCTGCCGTTCACCACCCGCCGGTACATCATCTCGGCGGTGCTGGGCGGCTGGGTGAAACTCCCCGGAATCGTTGCCCGGCTGCGGAAATAAAAGCGGTAATTCCCCGCCGGCAGCTCGTCGAACACGTAAATCATCCGGTCGTCCAATCTCGCCTGATAGCTGGCCGTCGCGGTATCGGTTTGGCTTGGCTTGGCCTCGGCCGGTGCGTTGGCGAGCCGGGCGTTGAGCGGCTCCATGCCCGCCGCCAAGGGCACTTCGACCACGACGTGGTGACGGAGTTCGGGATTCACCACTTCGACGCGATCCTCGATCACTTGCCCTACGCTTAAAGTGATGGCCGGTTCCGTGCCGGTCGGCGCCAAGCGTTCCAGCGGTAGTTCCGGCTTGGCCGGCACCAGGAAATTGTCGCGATTGACCACGAAACCGGCCGCCTCCGCTTTGGCCGCGCTGCCTGGAGCCGCCGGTAAATAGCTCACGCTATCGCTCACCGCCACGGACGCCGACGTCGCATCGGCGACGATGGACCAAGGCACTGCTGCGTCGCTGCTCCGGCGGATAAAACGATCCACTTCGATGCTCTCCGCTTTCCCGTCTTGACCGGCACGCAAGACGAATCGCCCATGCAGAAGAGCAGGATTGGCTCGATAGGCGAACAAGGCCCGGATCGCCTGCTGGTCGGCCTGGGTCGAACCCCAACCGTCTCGTTGGCCCAAGCGAATCAGCGCGTCGGTCAGCAGCGCCAGGCGCGGCTCGCTTGGATCGGCCAAGGCGACCGCGCGAGTGATCGTCGCCAAGGTCCGCGTTTCCGACGGCAAAATCAGCGGACTGCCCCAAGCGCCGTCGCGTAGCCCGGCATACACGGCGCGGCCTTGGACACTGCGGGTTTCCACCGCTTCCCACAACTGGGCGACCAGCCGGGCCAAGGTTTGCGGGTCGGCCTGTTTGGCTTGAGCCAGCGCGACCGCGATCCGCGCCGCCGCTTCCGGGGCCATAAATTGAGCCTGCCCCGCCAGCTCGGCCAGATACGCTTGGTCGGCCACACCCGCGCTGGCCAGGGCTTCCAGGGCCATCGACCGTTCCAGATACTCGGAGCCACTCAATAGCCGGGGATAATCGGAACGCAAAGATTGTTGTAGCGCCCGGGTCAACCGTTCCAGCAGCTTGTCGTCCACCGGCTCGCCCCGCTTCTTGGCCTCGGCCAGAAATTGCAGCGACCAAGCGGTCAACGCGACATAGCCCCGGCTCTTAGGCCAAAACGCCACCAAGCCCTGATCGTCGATGGATTCGGCGACGAGTTGCGCCACCGCTCGCACCGCCGCGCTCGCCCGTTGCGCCACGCTGTCGCCGTCGGGCAACAAGCCGCTCCAATCGCGCAGCGCCAACAACACCCACGCTTGGCTCAAGCGCTGCTCGGTGCAACCGTAGGGAAACGCCAGCAACACATCTAACCCGGCGATAAGCCGGGCGATACCGGGATCGGTACTGACCGTCAGCACGCGGCGGAGCGTACCGGGCCGGACCGGTTCCGGCGGCAACGGCAGTTCCAGCGTCGCGCCCGGCGCTAAATCGGCCAGTTGCGCGCGTCGAACCGGCCGGCGATCCGGCTGGATCGGCAAGCTCACCTCCACCGCGTCGCGGGACTGATCCATCAACCGTTCCAGCGTAAACAGCACTCGTACCTGCTCCCGCTGCAATCCGCCGTCCGCGCGCAGGCCCGGATCGGGAACCGCGACCGCAAAATCGAGGTTTTGCGGTTTCTTGTCCGCCCACACAAAACGCTGCTCGTTCGCTCCCTCCAGACGCAGACCATCGAGTTTCACCCCGGCTTTGCCGTCCCCGCCAGCACCTTCTACCACTCGACCGATCAAGCCGGCGTCGAACCGGTCGCCCGGCCGGACGAAGCGCGGCAAAACCGGCTGGGCCAGAACCGGCTGTCGTATCTGAATTTCTCCCGTGACGAAACCGAAACGGTCGGGACCGCTGACCGCTTTCGCCCGCAGCTTGAACACGGTCAGCGAATCGGGCAGCTTGACTTTGATGCGGGCCAGACCGTCCGCGCCGACGGCGACCTTGGGCAAAAACACCGGTACCGGCGTGAAATTCTTCCGCACCGACACGTTGTCCAGCCCCCAATCCTCTCCCGTTGCTTCGCCGTCGCCGCCGGGCATTTCCTTGAGCGGCAGAATGCCGAACGCAAGGTTGCGGCTGTCGTGAGCGACCAGCCGGCTGCGCCGCGACACGATGAAATGCGGTAAGGGGTCTAAAGGCTGTTCCTTGGCCAAGGCGAAGATGGCTTGATCCACCATCCAGAACGTCGCCTCCCCCGCGATCGGCTTACCCTCGTCGTCGGCCAGTTTCAACACTACCTCGATCTCGTCGCCGGGGCGGGCTTTGGTTGGCGCATCCAGCTTGACCGCCAGCATATTTTTGACCGGATTGACCTTGATCCAATGGGTTGCCGCCAAAGTCGCCGGTTTGCCCAGATCGAACGGCGCGGTCGGGGCCAGCGATTCGCCGGCCAGCCGGCCGCGCATCAGCAGAAAATGCACTGGCACCTTGGGCAAGTGCTGCTTGCGCACCGCGAGCGGAAACCGGCCGTAACCGTCCGTCACGTCCACCCACTCGTAGCGAAACGGCCCTTCCGGTTCTTCTACCACCGCCAGCATCCGCGCCGTCTGGAAGGGGCTTTGCACCAGCAGAGTCGCGGTCTCGCCGGGGTTGTAGGCGTCCTTGTCCGCCGTCACCGCGACGGTCTGCGCCGGCGGCTGCGACCAGGTGACCGGCGTCTTGCCTTCGACGAAGAAATCGACGCTGACTTTTTGGGCGCGGCCCAGCCGGTCGGCGGCTTCGAGTTGCACCACGTAGACGCCCGCTTCCCGCAACGGCAGTTTGAGCTTTTGGATCTCGCTGGTGCTGGTTAGCGTGGTTTCGCTGACGGTTTCGTCTACCACTTCGGTAACGTACTTGGCCGCGCCCTGCGAGAAATCGCTGGCCTGGAGAACGGAATTCCAGTTGCGCTTGATCAAGCGCACCGTCACCGCCCGGCCCGGCAACGGCTTCCCGTCCGGGTCGGCCACCAAAATTTCGGGCTCCACGGCATCGGCTTCCGCGAAGTAGCGAGGCAATTTCACGCCCAGCACGAACGGCGGCAGCGCCACCACCGGCAGGGTGTAGCGCGCTTGCATCTCGTCGGGGCCGGTGACCGTGGCCTCGATCAGATAGCGGCGCGGCTGGGCGGTTGGTTCCACCGTCGGGTCGAGCGTCAGGCTCGCGCCGCCCTCCCCATCGGTTTGGTTCTGCCGTTGCAGCGTCGGGGTAGCGCGAAAATCCTTGTCGGCCGAAAAGCGGGCGTCGCTGGAAAAGAAAAAGCCTTCGCGTTGCGGCGGCGTCCAGGCGTGCGGGAATTGTGCGACCCGCCATTGCAAGGGCCGGTCGGCCACCAGTCCGCCGGCGAAATAGCGCGCCGTCAACTGCACGGTGAACGTCTCCTCCAAGCTGACCTGTCGCGGCGCGTTCAACAGTACCTCGAAGGTCGGCAAGCGGTAAGCTTCTTTTTTGAAGGTCACTTCGCCGCAAGACGCGTTATCGGCCGATTCGCCGTTTTCTTCCTCGTCGCCAGCGGTACCTCCTTCCTCGCCGGTGGTTGCCTCGGCCTCGTCGGCGTCGCTTTCCGCGGTGTCGGCGGCTGGGGTTTGCGCTTCGCCCGAATTCCCTTCGATCTCGAAATGAATGCGGTAATGGCCGGTGGCCGGGGTGTCCTCGCCGAAGCGGTGATAGAAACCGCCGTACTCGTCCAGTTTGATGGGATAGCGCCACTCCTGATCGTTCGGTCCCCGCACGACCAGCGTGCCGCCACCTTTGCCGAAGCGGAGTTGACCTTTCAGGTAATCGCGGACCATACCTTTAATATGCACCGGCTCCTCGGGACGGTAAATCGGCCGCTCGGTGAACAGATGGCACAGCAGCCGTGGCGATTCCCGTCGCTCGCTCAAATCCGCCGTCGTCCAGTTCAGCCAATCGTAATCCGCCTCGTTATCTTTGGGCGTGTTCCACCGTTCCTTGGCATAACGCGGCAGCGGCCGGTTCGGGTCGAGCACCAACACGTCCTCGCCCTTGCGCACGCTCGCCCGGCGCAGGCTGCAACGGTCGTTGCCCGGCACCTGCCAGATAAAGTGGCCTTGGTTGTCGGTGACGCCGCGTTGGGTTTTGCACCAGTTGCCTTTGGCATCGACGCCGTCGAGTTCGATTTCCGCGCCGGGCACCGGCTGAGCCGTGGCTAGCGAGGTCACGAAGAAATGGACCTGTTCCCGCTCCTCTACGGCAGTCAGCGCCAGATCGGTAACCTGGATGCGAATCCAAGTACGCTGGCTGGTGCTGTCCAGTGGGCGCAAGCCGACTAGGTGAGTGCCCGGCCGATCTTGACTGGCGATGCGAGCGAGATAGGGTTTCAGATCCAGACCGAATTTGGCCAGCGTGCCACCTTTCGTCAGCGGCAGGTTCACCACGTCCGAAAACGCTGGCGAACCCAGCGCTTTCAGGCGCTTGGCGATCTCCTCCACGGCGATGTCCCGGCCTTCCCGGTGCGGCTGCGGCTCGGTGCCCGGCAAAGGTGGCTCTTGGTCGTCGTCTATCGTTACTGGCTCGTTCGGGAACGGCCAGAAATCGCGGCCGAGCGGATCGATGGCATGGATGCGTACATCGACCCGGGAAAATCCCCGCCCACGCAGCGGCACCATCTGCGGACCCAGCCGCTCGACGATTCCTTGCCCGGCGTCCCATTGCAAGGAAGGCCGTTCCGGCGCAAAGGCCAGGCGGTATTCTTCGTTGCCTTTTAACGCCAGGATGTTGTCGTGCCGGTCGCGTAGATCGGCTGGTGTCAGGCGCAAGGTGTAAAGCTGATCGCTGGTGAAACGGCCACTCACGATCAGGTAGGAGCCCGATACTGTCGCCTTAAGAGCTTCGACCGGCGGGGTAAAGTGCAGCAGGTTACGGGCGGTCAACGGCGACAGCACCCGATCTCCGCTTTCGGGTTTCGCTAGGTCATGGTTAAAAACCAGCACCAAGGCTGGCGAAGCTTTGGTGGCGTTTTCGTAGCCCGAATCCCGTTTGCAGTAAACGAAGTCCTTGATTTGTTTGTCGGTGACGTAGATATCGCGATGCCGGTAGTCTGCCTCCCCTACTTGCCCGCATTCGAGATGGTTGAAATGGAAAGGCTCGGCGGTGCGAAACGATAGAGTTTGCAGTTCGTCGTTTAGGTTGGGTTCGTCCGATAGCTGGAGCTTTAGGTCGATCTGGTGGTTGCCGGGAATTGGATTTTTTAAGATGATGATATAATTAGCCTCGGCGGAACGGTCGGCGCGATCTCCTACCTTGATCTCGAAATCCTTAGCGTTTAGCACCCGCAACCCTTCCGGTCCTACCGCCGGCAAGGGGCGGACTTCCAGGGTCAGCAACCGGGCCAGCGCCGCCGGATCCACGGGCGTCGGAAACGTCAGCGTCACCCGGTCGAATTGCGTCAGATTATCCGCTTGGTGCGCGGGGGAACTCCGCACTGGCGCCGGCAACAGCGCCAGCAGTTGCTTGCGCTGACCGTCGATCTCCACCGTCAGGCGGGTCAACGGCGGCCACGGCTCCGCTGGTCGAAACTGCAGGGTGCGACCGTTCAACCAGCGCCATTCGCCGGCCCAGGCCGGTTCCATGCGCACCGCCCGCCGCGGTTCGTCTTCCGTGCCGCCATTCGCCGGTCCCCTGTCCCGATCAAAAAAGAAAGTCACCACATCCCACGGCCGCAAAAAACGCTCCGGCACCACGACTGCCCCGGCCGGCCGCTCCAGCTTGTCGAACTGGGGTGGAGCCGCCCAAGAACCAACGTACAGACCATCGGCCAGCATCCCTAAACAGGCCAGCAACAAACCTAGAGCGAAGCGGAACATGATGCGGCAACCCCAAATCGTGGGCGAATGCTGCAAAGTTTAGCCGGGTTTGACCGGCTGCGGCGCGATGGCGAGATCGCGAAAAAGCCACCGAGCCAAGCGCAGGGGGCGCTTCTCTGGAAGAAGATCGCTGGTCCGATTGTCACAATAGTCAAGATACTTTAATCAAGATATTGATATATCTTATATTTATTTATGATGATGATATATTTCAAAGGCTGGACTAAACCGCTCCGCCATCAAATGAATGGCGTTATCTATCCGGCTGGATATCGATCCTGGCGGTTTTCCGGCGAGGCGGTAACGGATAAAGCCCGGATGGCCGACAGCGAACGCGCGCATGAACTCCCGCTTTCCTGCTGCTAAGCTGTACGGTACAGCCGGTCAAAATCCATACGAAAATCCCCTGCTCTCTCCCCGTGCGATAACGGCTCGTCGAGCCGGCGAAAACAACCATGAATGCGACCCATCCCGTCCCGAAATCTAAACCGTGGCAACGCCTGCCGAAACCATCGCTGCCCGGCAATCCGGGGCGGTTGGCCGGTTTCGGCCTTGGCCTCGGCCTGTTGTCGTTCCTGCCTCTGTTCGTCTGGCTTTTCTGCCGGATCGAGCCGGGGCCTGGCGAAATCGCCATCTTGATCCGCAAGACGGGCGAGGATTTGCCGTCCGGCGCCATCATCGCTTCGAAACCCGAGCAAAAGGGCATTCAGTTCGAGGTACTGCCGGAAGGGCGCTATTTCCGTAACCCTTACACCTGGGGCTGGGAAATCGCCAGGATCACCGATATCCCCGCCGGCAAGCTGGGCGTGCCAACGCGGCTGTACGGCAAGGATTTGCCGCCGGGCGAGATCATCGCCGGAGACGATTGCTCGCAAAGCGGCCTCAACGACGCCAAGGGCATCGTCGCCGCCGTGCTGCGGCCAGGTAAATACCGCATCAATCCCTACGCTTGCGGCATCCAACTGTTCGATGCCATTTCGATCCGCCCCGGCGCGGTGGGAGTCGTCACCTCGCTGGTGGGCCGGGACGTGCTCGACGGCCAACTTCCGTCCGAGGCACGCAACACCTATCTGGTCGGCGAAAACATGAAAGGGGTCGTGCCGGGCGTGCTCGATCCTGGCACCTATTACCTCAACCCTTACCTCTACAACGTGGTCGAAGTGACCTTGCAAAGCCAGCGCTTCGTGCTGGGCGGCGAAGATGCCATCAGCTTTCTGACGCTGGATGGCTTCAACGTCCAGGTCGAAGGCACCATCGAATTCGGCATCGAACGCGGCCATGCCGCGCTGATCACCCATCAGGTCGGGGATATGGAAGACGTGCTGAAAAAGCTGATCCTGCCGCGTGCGCGGGGCTTCAGCCGGATCGAAGGCAGCAAGCATCCGGCGATCAACTTCATCGTCGGGGAAACCCGCCAGCGGTTTCAGGACAACCTGGAGCAACACTTGCGCGAGAACGCCAAGCGTTGGGGCGTGGCGATCAAATCGGTGCTGATCCGCAACATCGCGACGCCGGACGCCATCGCCAGCATCATCCGCGACCGCGAGGTGAGCGTGCAGAACGCCCGCAAGTTCGAGCAGCAAATCGAGCAGGCCCGCTCGCTGGCCGAATTGACCCGGCAGGAGATGCTGGCCCGGCAGAACCAGGAAAAGGTAGCGGCGGAAACCAGCCGGATTCAGGCGGTGATCCGCGCGCAACAGGAGTTGGCCGTGAAAATAACGGCGGCCAACCAGGAACTGGAAGTCGCCAAACTGGAAAACCAGGCCGCCGCCGCTCAGGCCGAGGCGATCCTGGCCAAGGCGCAGGCCGACCGCGACGTGATCGCGCTGAACAACAAGGCACAGGCCGACGTCATCGCCGCCCAGGTGCGCGCCTTCAAGACCGGCACGAACCTGGCGCGCTATGCCTTCTATCAAAAACTGGGACCGCGCATCGTCTCGCTGCTCGGCAGCGACGCCCCGGACAGCTTTGGGGGCTTGTTCCAGCCGTATCTGCCGAAGGAAGTCAAACCATGAACCGGATGACAGGAATCGCAATCGGCTTGGTCGCCGTGCTAGTGGGGAGCTGGCTGGTTTGGCAATGGGGTTTCTGCCGGTTTTACGTGGCGCCCGGCTACATGGCGGTCGTCACCGCCAAAACTGGCGACGCCTTGCCGCCAGGCCAAATCCTCGCCAAACCGGGGCAGCAAGGCATTCGGGAACAAGTGCTCGGCGAGGGCCGGCATTTCCTCAATCCCTGGTTGTACGAATACAAGATCGTGCCGGTCGTCGCTATTCCACCCGGCAAGGTGGGAGTGGTCACTTCCAAGGTCGGCGCCGAACTGCCGCCCGGCGAGTTCCTGGCAGAACCGGGGCAAAAAGGCATTTGGCGCACGGTGCTAGGTCCCGGCAAGCATCGCCTGAATCCCTACGGCTATCAAATCGACATCGTGGACGCCATCAGCATTCCGGTGGGCTACGTTGGTGTGGTCACCAGCCTGTCCGGCAAACAGACGACCCCCGACGCCTTCGCCGGTCCGGGCGAAAAGGGCGTGCGGCAAGACATTTTGCAGCCGGGGCTGTACTACGTGAACCCCAAGGAACTGCAAGTCGATCTGCTGGAAATCGGCGTTAACCAAGTGTCGCTGCTCGGCAAAACCGGCGGCGAAGTGATTACCAAAGGTCAAATAGCGTCCCAAAACGCCGCGATGGAAAACTTGCAAAAGCGGGCGTTGGCCGAACAGATGGAAAAGCGGATGGACTACGTGGCGCAGCAGCGGGCGCAGGAACCTGCTGCCGAGAAGCCTCGCCTGGAGAGCAACATGATGCGCGGCGTTCCCCAGGCCAAACAGGCGATGCCGGCACCACCGGTTGCATCGAAACCGATGTTACCGATGGATGCCAGCAACGTGTTGAGCCTGAACCAGTTCGTCGAATTTCCATCCCGCGATGGCTTCGAGATCAGCCTGGACATGACGGTGGAGTTCGAGCTCCTGCCGGAACACATCGCCTGGATTTATCAAAGCTACGGCGATCTGCCGGCGGTGGTGGACAAAATTATCATGCCGCAGATTTTATCGGTGTCGCGGCTGAAAGGTTCCGCTTACCGGGCCAAGGATTTCATCGTCGGCGAGGGGCGGGAAAAATTCCAGAACGATCTGACCGAAGCGCTGGGCAAGACCATCGAGGAAAAACGCATCGTGATCCACGATGCGCTGATCCGGCACGTCAACGTACCCGATCAGATTCTCGACCCGATCCAGCAGGCGAGCATCGCCGTCGAGCAGGATTTGACCAACAAGGAGAAGCAGAACACCGCCCGCAAACAGGCGGAATTGAACACGGAGCTGGGATTGGTCGAGCAACGCCGCCAGCAGGTCGCCCAGGAAACCGAGAAGTTGAAGGCGGAAATTCTGGCCGATCAGGAAAAACAGGTGGCCGAACACCGGGCGGAAGCCTTGCGGCAAGCGGCCGAGATCGAGCAGCAGACCGCGCTGGTCCGGGCCGACAAAACCCGGAAGCTAGGTCAGGCGCAGGCCAATACGGTGGCTTGGGTGGAGGGCGAGAAAGCGAAGGGTTTCGAGCTGAAAGCGGCAGCGTTCGGCGATCCGGCCGCTTACACCCTGTGGGAGTTCGCGAATAACCTGAACAAGGACGTGCGGGTCAACATTCTGCACGCCGGCCCCGGCACGCTATGGACGGATTTGGAAAAGGCGACGCTGGGCGAGCTGGGCGGCGCGGCGGTGCTGGACAGGAAACGCTAGGCCACGACGATCTCGCAGCGCATTCGCCAACAAGCCCATCTCTCGGCGCATTACGAGACTATCGGAATTTTTTTGATACTTTATCGCTAATAAATAATTTATTTTATGTTTTTATTGATCTATAATTTCATCAAATGATGTTCTTTTTATGAACATTTATGATACTTCATGCCGAGGTAGAAGAAGATGATCGCTAGCGCGTTGTCCTCCGGTGTCACGAGCATCTACTCGGGCGTCAAGCTCCTGGAGAGCAGCGCCCAGACCATCGCTCGCCAATCCATCACCTCGCCCGATCCGACCGCGACATCGCCTGGAACCCAACAAACTGGAACCTCCGGGCAGGTCTCCTCCGTTTGGGATATGGCCGAACCGTTGGTCGACCAACGACAAGCCTTGTATCAGGTCCAGGCCGGCGCCAAGGTGATTTCGACGACCGGGAAAATGCTGGGCAGCCTGCTCGACGTGTTTGCCTGAACCGCCACGCTCCTTCCGTCTAACCTTCCATCTGCTGGCGGATGACTTTTGCCGCCAACCGCGTCGGTCATAACCGTCCGCTCCCCTCGCTTGCTGTCCCTCTCGCTCTGATGCGGCGCCCTCGTAACAAGGGCGCCGTGATCATTTGTGCCCACGTTATCGATCCCTCTGCTTCGCGATAAGCGGTTGCGTGAGGGAGGGCACAGAGAAATGGCACTACATCACATGGAAGATCGTGCTCGTTGTCCTGCTGATCGCGATCCCAGGCAATAAACCTGATCGACCCAACCGGTCCATTTTGACCTGAACATGATAATTTAAGATACATTGTAGCAATTTTTTTATAAAAAACGGCAAAAACAGTTGCATTCTATTTTTGATGAGTATATTTTAGTACCCGCTTGATAAAGGCAAACCAGTCCGAAAGGCTGGGACGCAAAACTACTGGCCTAATCCTCGTACATTTGAGGCAAGGTCGCAGAGTCGCCAAGCGAACGACATAGTTCATTATGGATAATGTAGTTTTTCCGGGAAGATGCTGCGTTCGCGCGGCATATAACTCAGGAGATCTACATTAATGTCTACCACGGCTTCGATTTCAACGCTGCTCAACCGAGTCTGGCATCTGCTAGGATGGTTGAGCGTACTAACAGTTTTCTTTGCAACGAATGTCTTCGCCGGACAGGTCAATTTGGCCTGGAACGCCAGCACCGGCTCTGTCAGCGGCTATAAGGTGTACTACGGCACCGCCAGCGGCAACTACGCCTCCAACGTAAGTGCAGGCACTGCAACAACTACTACGGTATCCGGTCTGACCGATGGCTCGACCTATTATTTTGCGGTCAAAGCTTACGACAGCGCGGGGAACGAAAGCGGCTTCTCCAACGAAGTCAGCCAAACCATGGCCGTCGCGGCCCCGGTTGCGAGCTTCAGCGCGGACAAAACCTCGGGTACGGCGCCGGTCACGGTCAATTTGGCCGATACCTCGACCGGTACGATCACCAGCCGCGTGTGGAATTTGGGCGACGGCACCACTAGCACCGCACAAAGCGTCGCGAAAACCTACAACGCAGCGGGCAGCTATACCGTGAAGCTCACGGTCACCAACGCGGGCGGCAGCACTACCGCCACCAAAACCATCTCGGTGACAGCCCCAACGGTAGCCGCCCCCCTTGCCAGTTTCAGCGCTACCCCGACTTCGGGGACCGCACCGCTGCTGGTAACCCTAGCCGACACCTCGGCCGGTACCGTCACCAGCCGCATTTGGGATTTCGGCGACGGCACGACCAGCACCTCCCCCACCGCTGTGAAAACCTATGACAAAGTCGGCACTTACACCGTGAAGCTAACCGTCAGCAATGCGGGCGGCAACAGCACTACGACCAAGACTATTTCGACGACTGCCTCCGCCCCAGTAGCTGGTTTCACCGCCAGCCCGACGAGCGGAACCGCGCCGCTAGTGGCTACTTTCAGCGATACCTCCACCGGCAGCATCACTGGCTGGTCCTGGAATTTCGGCGACGGCACCACCAGCAACGTACAAAATCCGCCAGCTCACACTTATAAGAGTGCGGGCACCTACATAGCCACCCTTACCGTCACCGGCCCGGGCGGCACCAGCAGCCCCAAGTCCATAACGGTAACCGCCAGTGCCGCCGCCACCTTGCCGGATCCCTGGATGGACCAGGACATCGGCAGCGTCGGATTGACGGGTAGCACCAGCTACGGGAACAACATTTACACGCTTAAAGGGGCAGGCACGGACATCTGGGGTTCGGCCGACGCTTTCAACTTCGCCTACCAGCCGCTCAACGGCGACAGTTCTATCGTAGCCCGCGTTACCAGCTTGACCAACACCAGCGGGTTTGCCAAGGCCGGAGTGATGATCCGCGAGAATCTGGACGCCAACGCTCGCCATGCGTTGGTAACGCTAACCCCGAGCAATGGAGTGCGCTTCATCCGCCGGATGAGCACTGGTGGCGGTTCCGAGGTCACTCCCGGCGCGGCGGTCAAGACCCCCTACTGGGTGAAGCTGACCCGCACGGGAAATACGTTCATCGCCTATCAGTCGATCGACGGCAGCGCTTGGACCCAAATCGGCTCGGCGGTCACCATCAACATGGGGACCAACGTATATGTCGGCCTCGCGGTCACCAGCAACAACAACGGTGTGCTCGCTACCGCTACCTTCGATAACGTGAGCGTTAGTGCCAGCAACACCAACTCGGGTTCGCTAGCACCCAGCGTGTTGCAGGGGTGGGATATCGGTAATGCGGGGTTAGTGGGAGGCACCGCTTATGCGAACGGGATCTACACCCTTAAGGGCGCCGGAGCCGACATTTGGGGTACTGCGGATGCCTTCCAGTTTGCTTATCAGCCATTGAGCGGCGACAGATCTATCGTAGCCCGCGTTACCAGCTTGACCAACACCAGCGGGTTTGCCAAGGCCGGAGTGATGATCCGCGAGAATCTGGACGCCAACGCTCGCCATGCGTTGGTAACGCTAACCCCGAGCAATGGAGTGCGCTTCATCCGCCGGATGAGCACTGGTGGCGGTTCCGAGGTCACTCCCGGCGCGGCGGTCAAGACCCCCTACTGGGTGAAGCTGACCCGCACGGGAAATACGTTCATCGCCTATCAGTCGATCGACGGCAGCGCTTGGACCCAAATCGGCTCGGCGGTCACCATCAACATGGGGACCAACGTATATGTCGGCCTCGCGGTCACCAGCAACAACAACGGTGTGCTCGCTACCGCTACCTTCGATAACGTGAGCGTTAAATAACTAAGATTGCATACCCCACGGCGGAAGCCGTGGGGTATAATTTTTTAGGGATACCGACAGCATGAGCCATAGCGCCTCTTCCACAACAACCCGCATACTGGTTCTGGATGCGAATCAGCGGAGCGCGCTGGCCATCACCCGATCACTGGGACGACATCCCAATATCGTGGTTCTAACATCCGACGAAACAGCCAGATCCTTGGCGGGGCAATCGCGCTTTTCAAAAAAATACCTACAAAGCCCGTCGTTATTGCGGGATCCTGCGCAATTCCTCAACTGGTTGTATCGAATCATTCGATCCGAAGGAATCGAGCATCTCTATCCAGTGACCGAGGCCAGCAGCTATTTGTGCATGATGCACCGGGATCGGCTTGGGGATTGCCGGCTACCGCTCCCGGAACTTGATACGGTATTAATGCTGGCTGACAAATGGAAGCTGATGAACCTGGCGGAAGCATGTCATATCCCCCATCCCCAGTCGCGGCTTTACCAAAACGGCTCGGCTTATAACATCGAGTCGGCTTATCGCTTTCCCGTTGTCATGAAACCCTGCTTCTCTTGGATATGGCTTGGAGATAGCTGGCTTCATTCCTCCGTTCAGATTGCCCGCTCACTCGCGGAAATGCGAACGCTGCATCAGGAAAAACCCTATTTTAAAAACTATCCCTTCATGGTGCAGGACTATATTCCTGGTCATGGCGCTGGTATTTTCGCACTTTACGATCACGGCCAGGCCATCACGTTCTTTGCGCATCAACGCATCCGGGAAAAACCCCCCACCGGCGGAGTTAGCGTACTGTCGGAAAGCGTGTACCCCGATCCGAAGATGCTGGATATGGCAAAACGGTTATTGGATGCCGTCCACTGGCATGGGGTAGCAATGGTCGAGTTCCGGGTGACCCCGGAGGGAGAGCCTTATTTGATGGAAGTCAACACGCGATTTTGGGGCTCGCTGCAACTGGCCATCGACGCAGGTGTCGATTTTCCTCATTTACTGTATCAAATCACCGCCCATCAGCCAGTGGCGACTCCACCGCTCTACCGTATTGGATGTCGTCTGCGTTGGCTGCTGGGTGATCTCGACAGTCTTTATCTTTGCCTGAGAGATCAGGCCTGCTTTACGGCAAAACAAAAAGGAAAGCGATTATTGGATTTCATAACTCCTCACCCATTTACGACCCGCCACGAAGTCGACCGCCTGGATGATTGGGGACCAGCCTGGCACGAATTAAAAATGTATTTACGAGCAGTCCTGCGAGCCAAGTAGCAAACCCAATTTTGTATCACGATCCCCGCAGGTTGAGATTGATCTCTTTGAACACATCGTAATACCAGCCATACGGCGACAGATAATCGTTTGGCGAGACTGGGATGCGTTCCCAGACTACTGCCTGCGAAGCCGGGGCAAGCAGCCCTCCTCGGCAAAGCGTCACGGTATCGAACCCGAGTTCCCGCGCAATAGCTGCAATACGGGGTAATGTTGGGAAATCACGCCCGTAGGGAATGGCAAAATGCCGGGGTACCTGACCAATCCAGGCGAGAATGTCGGCTTTGGAACCGGCCATCTCGGCCACCGCAACCGATTCGGGCACCATCCCCAGATTGCAGTGATTTTGGGTATGCGACCCAATCTCATGTTGTGCCGCATGCAGGGCTTTTACTTGCTGGCGGCTCATCCAACGACTGCGGATTCCCACCTTGATATCCCAAGCAGCCTGTGTTTCCGAATCGATAAAAGCCGTTGCGACAAAAAATGTGGCGGGCAAATGGTACCGCGCTAGGACTGGTGCGGCAAGTTCGGCATTGTCCGCGTAACCGTCATCGAAAGTAATTGCGAGTTGACCCATCAGCACCGCTCCACGCTGCACATGCTCCACAAGTTCAGTCATCGTGCAAACCGGCAGGTACCGGGCGAAGAAGCGGCAATAAGTCTCGAAATCGCGCACCCCACAACGCAATGCCCCATTGGATGGTCCAGCCGTCACGGAATGAAAGGCGACGATGATGCCTCGGCCACGGAAGTATCGGCGATGTGCTCCGGTCAATATGAGAATTCGCCCAAGCAGATCCTTGATGAGACGTCCCGCAATCCATACGAGACTATTTAGATAGTCATAAGGTCGAGAAGGTCGAGATCCAGACCTTTCCATAAATAATTTTACCTTTTTATTTAGTATGTTATAATTTATCATAAATTTCATTATTTCCTTTTTATTCAATTACTTAAAAGAAAAACTTTGGGGATCAAAACGCATCGGTGCCGATTTTAGAGATCGTTATTATGATGGTCGTCACTATGAATAATATTTCAGCGTCTTTGCAAGATACCATCAATTAAGATCGCTAATCGACCGCGACCGCGATGATTTCAAAGCTCCTAAGCGCATTTTCTCCTGCGTTGAAAAATGCCAAAAAAGAAGAAGCATCACTGCAGAAAAATCAGTGGCGAACACAAATCGGCAATCCTTCTGAGAGGTCACATAAAAACTTATATAGATAGCTATGTTTTTTGGCCGATAACCTCTGAAACTTCAAAAGCTCACTTATCCATCAATAAATCTACATGATTTATTGATGGATAATTCCTCTCAATGATCTGAGTGCCAGTTACGTTGCATATCGCGCAGGAGTTTTTCTATCAAATCGAACACAGCCTGGAAAACTGCTGGTTCTCGTCCGTAAGGATCTCTGACGATGGCAAAACAGTCCTGGGACAGACTGCTCATCAGAGCAATCTGACAACCGGCCTCCCGAACCCGCCGCTGCACCGCCAAGAGATGGCGCAGTTCGACCGCGATCACCATATCTCCGTTTCTGAGCCTCACATCTGCCCAAGATGCAGTGCGATGGCCTGATAGGTCGATGCCCCGCGCACGGGCTTCAGCAATTGCCTGGGGATGGGCGGGCAAACCGGGGGTGGTATCGATACCCGCCGAGACTGCCTCCAAGCCACAGGAATGGGCCAGCGCCTCGGCATAAGGACTGCGGCAGATATTTCCGGTGCAGACGAACACCAGCCGACGTGGGGCCGAACGCGGTGGTAGTCCGCCAAAACGCCCGATGCGCAACCGGAATATCAGCCACTCCAGTACCGTCGAGGGCCAAGATCGCAGACCCATCACGATGGGCTCACCGGCAAATTCTGATTCCCCTCACCTATTTGCGGGGAAGGGGTGGAAGGTGGAGGTTTAATAGGGGGCGCTGCTAAATTTCGCTGCGTAGCCGTGTATAATCCCACGATCATAGCCGCATGTACCCAGACATAGGGATAATGAAAAACTGACATGAATGACCCCCCCACTAGAAACGCCACCGTCGCGGCATCGAGCCCCCGGCTAAGCCAAGACGCCACTGGATCATTGAGATGGCTGGCTATCGCCCGGGTTTGTCGATTGAGTATAAACATACCAGCAAAGATTAAAACAAGAAACGCCAACCCGAAACCGCCGTGCTCGCCGATCACCTCAATGAATGAATTGTGAGGAAGGCCCCAACCCTCCCGGCCAGGTTCCCGAGGGTAATGGGTATAATAATAAGTTACCCATGAGCCCGTTCCCACACCCAATATCGGATGATCGCGAAAAATCTCGAAACCAGCCTTCCAGCGAGTTTCGCGGGTCATCGACGTGTAGTCTTCCTCAGAGCCGGCCACTTGGAATCGTGCCAACATTTCTGGAGGCATCGCCCAATAACCAATTGCCAAGGCGAGAGTCACGAGAATAATAATAAAGATTCGGTTACCTTTCGATACCAAGGTCAGCCAGAGCAACCCCGCAGCCATAGCTAGATAATCACCTCGAGTACTCGAAGCTATTACGCTCATAAATGATGTCACAGGAATGGTCAGTATAACCCATCGGCGCCATCCCGACAGGTATTGGCGGATACCGATGAAAAAGCAACAGGAAATGATGCAGACCATAGCCATCTGCAAGCCGAGCTCCCCGGAGTTTTGAAACCATCCCTGAGGTCCTGATATACCCCACCCCGCAAAGCCAAAGCCCCTATTTGCCCATATTCTTGCGCCATGCTGGGATATTTTGAAATTCCACAGCAGATATAAAAGCAAAAAAAATACAAACCGTCTTTCATTAGTTATCAGTGAAACAGTCATAAAGAAGACGATCAGCCAATTTAAATAAACATAACCACGATCAGAGGCTTCCTTACTGTCCAGCGCATATGTCATTGAAAAGAAGGTCAAAAAAATAAAGCCGTAAACAGAAAAGACCAAAAGATAATTCGGATGTTTGCGGTATCGGTCTGTTGGCAAGAGAAGAAGAGTGAGAGCAATGGATAAGCTCCCATAGGGTAAAAAACCAATCTGAGGAAAGATAGTTTGAAATCGAGTATACTCAACAAAGTAATAGAAACAGAGAAAAAAAAATGCCGCGCCTTCGCGGAAAAATCCGTGAAACAGATACCCGAAATCCAGCCCGTATAAACGGCAACGGTCTGCTTCTAAGAGAATAGATTTTTGGGGTTGCCCTGTCTTCAACTCAAACGCGTTGATTCTAGACTCCATTTCTTTTTCCCAAGGCGGCAACATAAAGGCGCTCGTAACGGTTAGCCATCGCTTCCAGCGAGAATTGATTAACGGCCCGCTGTGCGGCAGCCTGACCCAGACGAGTGCTAAGTTCTGGATTGTCGCGGACCAGACCCATCATCGCTGCAAGCGCCTCTGCATCGGCCGGTTCGCAGAGCAACCCGTGGACGCTATGCTCGATCAGTTCCGGGACACCGCCACAGCGAGTCGCAACGATAGGCAAGCCTTGCACCATTGCCTCGATCAATGACAGCGGCATGCCTTCGGTGAGAGAACTAGAAACCATGCAGTCGATGCGTTGGAGAAAGGCCAAGCTATCCGCGACATGGCCAAGAAAATCCACCCGGCTATCGAGTCCCAGTTCGGTACGTTTCTTCAATAAGCTTTCATAAAGTCCTGCCTTATCTGGCTCACCGGCGATCAGGAATCTGACATCAGAGTATCGCTGACAAACCTGGGCGGCCGCATCCAGAAGAACCCCATATCCCTTCGCAGGTCTGATATTACCCAATGCACCGAATGTGAACGCTGTACTGTGTTGATATCGGAGTTTCCGCTCACTGTCATTGGTGGGGAATACAGGAATACCATTGGGAATTATCCGCGCCTTAGGACTGATGATCGGATATGTTTGCACTACCTGTTTTTCCAAGGCGGCCGAGACAAATACAACATCGTGCGCCCATGCCCGGAGCACGGCGAACTTAGCCCAAGTCGTATAACCGCCGCCTTTCAAATCCGCGAAACCATGAATTGTCGAAAGGGTCGGTACTCGCGTGACGGCCGAAACTACTGCGGCATAAACAGCCGCGTCGAACAGGTGGGCATGGATGAGTTGGATGCCCCGGCTCGCAACGAGGCGCCTTAACCCCAAGATAGCCTCATGTCGCGAACTATTTCTCTCGCGCGTGTAGGGTGCCCAAGCCAATCCTTTGTTTTCCGCCGCGGCGGAAACCCATCCGGCAGTTGGAACAGCAACGATACAGCGATGGCCGCGTGCCGTCATAACTTCCGCTAGATTGAGTAGGGTTGCTTCGGCACCACCGGGACCAGACGTTTCTATAGCAAAGAGAATATTCATGGGCTACATCCAGCGATCAGGAGACAGGCTTGCCAGTGGTTGTCTTGAAACCTTGCTGCTTAAAAATTATGGCTTTTATAAAAATTGCATTAGTAACAATATATAACATATTTAATGGTTTAAATATAACATTATTTGGCTTGCCCTAGAAGGATATCAGTATTAAAAATAATACTAATGTGACAATTAACGGCGATTTGACAAAATTTTCGTCAATATTAATGACCATTATTGCTCTATCATGCCTTGAAAACCAACATATTGTGCTAAAAATGTAAATTTAATCTATATAATGATTTTATGGAGTGGTTCATATTGGTCCGTCTTTTGCTAAACCACACATTATGGCGAATTAGTAAAAAGGTTTATTGCAAAAAACTTTAAGCATTTTTTAGACGATTGAGTTTTTGTACAGTGTCTAAGCTCAATGGTTCGGACAACTCTTTTTGGGGTATACCAACTAAAAATCAATGTATTAGTGATTGCATATAACTCAATGAAGCCGATCAGTTAAGTTTTACTGGAGCTGCGAACGCCAACCTGTCCTTCGATGTCTGAAGCGTTAAAGCTGTTAATCTAGATTTACAAAAATCCAATTTGGAAACCAAAGACCAACGAATATTGATTGATGACAATCCAAGATCTCGCCAAGCAGGTCATCCGCCGAGTGGCGGCTATAGCCGGACCACATCACTGGCCATCGCGACACCCTCGTTTGTGGGTGCTGATGTATCACCGAATATTGCCGGCAGATGACCCTCGGGCCGCCGCCGAAGAACCCGGCATGATGGTGACGCCAGCAACCTTTCGACGCCATCTTTACTGGCTGAAGCCGAAATTTGAGCTGATTAGCTTAAGTGATTGGGTAGGTCGGGCCCAACGAGGTAAGACCTTACCATTGCGGGCCTGTGCAATAACGTTTGATGACGGCTGGCGTGACAATTTCGAGTTCGCTCTGCCCATTCTTCGAGAAACCGGTACACCGGCTACCATCTTCGCGGTTTCTCATATGATTGGTACTGAAAAGGTATTTTGGCCAAATCGTGTTGCACGAATACTGCATACACCAAGAAACCTTGAGGGCTGTCCATCAACGATATGGCTCCGAAAACTGATGCCTGCGCCAAGCAACAGGGCGCTAACACCCGGCGAGATTTCCAAAGTGATTGCGGCGTGCAAAACACTTATGGATCGTGAACTATCTGAAAGGCTGGATCAGATTGAGAAGGAACTAGGTTTGGAATCGTGGCCCGAGAGACCACTGATGAACTGGGATGAGCTATACGCCATGGTCGAGAGCGGATTGGTGGAGATCGGTAGTCATACTTGCCATCACACCCGCTTGAATGATGCCACTAGCGATCAAGATATTGAACGGGAGGTTTTGGAAAGCCAAAGACTACTACAGGAACGACTAGGTCGATCCGTGCGACTGTTCTGTTATCCGAATGGCGACGTTTCGTTGAAATCCTTGGATTGGGTACAACAGTACTATGACGCGGCCGTGACCACAAGTTGTGGTATTAATACCTCTGCCACGGACATCCATCAACTCATGCGAATTAGTATCCACGAAGACATATCCTACTATCAGCAGATTTTTTTCTCTCGTCTGTCTAGTTGGATATAATCAGTTCTAACCGAGATTATTTTTGATATCACTACCTACTGCTTCAGATGAGGTAAATGTGAAATGAATAAGGTAACAATAGATTTTCTTACAACCAACTGCCATTCGCTAAGTGGCTATATGACTAAGCTGATTATATATGCTATACAGCGGAGCATGAAAGCCATATTTCAGTCTTTTTTCTCAGAAAAAAGAATTTTTCTTCTTCATAAGAAGAATTTGAATTTTGTAGATTTTTTATATAAAAAAATCATCGTATTATCGATAATTTTTCTGAATTTTTTAACTTATGACCTGGCCTATGGTTGGACAATAACCAAAAATTATGAGGATTTGCTACTTGGGTCAAAAGCTGGCATGAGTGGAGTTACCATTTCTGACATTCGAGCTAACTCGGGAACAAAATCTGCGCGAGTTGAGTTTCCAGCCGGAAGTGATTGCTGGGGTATATGTGGCGATACTTTATCTTTTCCAGAACCAGTATATGAAGGGGGCGAAATATGGGCAAGAGGCTATTTTTACTTTGCATCTCCATGGTCTTGGTCGAGTTCTCCAGTTGCCAAAGTATTTAGAATCCATGTTGCAACCGGGTCAGGCAGCAATGCAGGGTATTTGTCTGCATTATTAGAACCTGAAGGGCGTATTGCAGCTAGCAATGAAGTACAATCTTATCAACCAACAACTGCCACTTATTATACCGTAGATGGCTGGCAATCAATTGAATTGTATGCAAAATTATCATCAATTGCTGGGCAGGGAATTTTCAGAATTTGGAAAAATGGCATCCTTGTTTTTGAAGATAAAACACGGAGGACCTTGAGCAGCCCAACAGATAAGGTTGATTATAATTATATCTTCACGTATTGGAATGGTGGAGTCCCACAGAAGCAATACGCATGGATCGATGATTTTATCGTTACAACAGACAGGCCATTAAACCGAGATGCTAATGGCAATTATATGATAGGACTAGTCTCTACAAGTGAGCTCACAGCGCCTACTGGTTTAACAATAAAATAATATACGGTAGGAATCTTACCTCAATATTCATTGGCTATTACTTTTTTCGCTTTTCTCAAGCCACCCGCTATTTGGGTGGCTTGTCATTTCTTCTTGTAATAGGGTAAGTAGTATAATCTCTTCTTGTAAAAATATAAAAAAATGCTATCGATCTACCCAAATAATAGACATAGTATAATACTGTTAATTGCAAAAACTCCTTTAGTTTTATCACGTATTTCACCCGATAAATAGACGTAGTCACAAGAAGCAAGATAAGACCAATGATTGAAAATAAGAAAATATTTGCTGTATAGGAAAAAAACATTATCATCAAGCCAAAAAATTGCAGTATAAATAATATCAAAAAAATGATCGTTCCAAATAATGGAAGATCAATCCACTTATTTTTTAGAGAGCTAAAGCTACCCAACCCATGCCAGATCTCCCTCTTCAAAAAGGAACCAAGAGTCTTAGGGTTTCCTAGATGTACTACATTCACACTATTATCAGAAATAATCTTCGTGATTTTTTTTGCTCTAAGACATAAATCATAGTCCTCGCCAGTTTTAAGCGACTCATTAAATCCGCCAATCTTATTAAATATTTCTTTTGGTATAATTAAATTACCAGAATTAATATACACAACTTCAGCTCTCCCTTTGGTTTTTTGAGAAAACCAGACTTTTTCAACCCATCCTGCATCAGGCGGAACATTACACTTTGAGCCTGTTACACAATTGTCTTCCTGCTTTAAAACTTTTATGGCGTTTTTTAGCCAATCCACATCTGCTATACAATCAGCGTCTATAAAAGCGTATATTTTACCGATAGCCTTATCGGCGCCAAAGTTACGAAGACCTGCAACCGTCAGATTTAGAGCGATATAAATTTTTGATGTATATTCACTACAAATAACAACAGTATCATCAGTAGATCCATTATCTATAATGATTATCTCTAATTTATCTTCTGGATAATTTAAATTCCTTAAAGACTCTAAGCAAAGCCTAATATATTTAGATTCATTATATGATGGGATAATAATAGAAACGAAAGGCATAATTTTACAATTATTATTGGGTTGCATCGTAAAGATCTCCACTAAAAATAGAAAAAACCTTATTAAAACCTATTACGAAAGCTCTAAAATTGGTAGTAGTTCAATTTAGAATTTTTGGTAGTATCTCAATAAGGTAAGCAAGTCAAATTGTATTGATGCAGGAAGAGACGGATAGCGATTTCGTGCATCTGGAACGAAAAAAGACAAGGTTTTGCGAACGAAGTGGCCCAGACGTTGGCGGAGGGTATTGTTGAAACGCCCAATGTGATTCGTGGGGCCCCGCTTGGGGTAGCCGGTGTAATGTTGGTTGGCGGGCAAGATGTTGTCGTAGCTCTCCAGGTGGCCGGTATCAAGCGGACTCCGGCGGTAAGCCAATGGGATGCGATCCCAAAGGAGCTGGGCGGTAGCATCATCGCGTGGACCCAGCGCGTAAGCGACGATCTGGCGGGTACGCCGACACGGGGCCAGCCACAGCCAGATCACCCCGAGCCGACGAGGGCGGCAAATTCTGGGCTTTTTTTGAGCCATGCCGACACCGTGTTGCGCGACACCCTGAAAATGCGGGTCAAGCCCCGCAAAGAGGCGCGCTCCTGATAGGCACGCAGAATTTGTGCTTTTGCCGTTTCCGTATAGCCCGGTGCGTCCGGGTCCTCCCGGACGCTGCGTCCGCACCCACCACACCAGTAACGCTGCTTGCCATTACAGGCTTTTCCATGCTTACGCGTTTGTGTACTGCCACAATGATAACAGTTCATCGCCCTAGGATAACCTTGCTCACCTTATTGAGCCACTACCGAATTTTTAGTAATGATTCACTGAGATAAACAAGCTTATCATAGTAACCATTGGTGCTAGTTTTTTGGGGTGAAGCGGTCAGGGCCGCACGCGGGTCAATTGTAGTGACATTTAACAATTGACCCAGCGAGGGCGCGGTCCTGACCACGATCGACTTTATCACGGAGCTGTTCTGCCGGATCGATGACCGGATGCAAAGCCTGGCGAAGCACCCGCAAGCGGTGCTGTGGCCGAGCGAGATCGTGACGTTGGGGGTGTTGCACGCGCTCAAGGGCGTGGGCAATCGCGCCTTTTATCGTTGACTGACGCGGGATTACCGGCTCTTGTTTCCCTGCCTGCCCGAACGCACTCGACTGTTTCGACAGCTCAAAACTCACCAACAATGGACCCTGTTGTTTCTGGCCCCGCCGACCTTGTTGGGGGTGATCGACAGCTACGGAATCGAGCTGATCCACCCGATCCGCTAGGGGCGCAGCCCGAGGCAAATCGGTCGCAAGGGCCTCTCCAACCCTCGCTGGATCGTCGGGGCGAAACTGTGCTTGCTCGTCAACCATCGCGGAGAGGTCATCGAATGGCTCGCCGCCCCGGCCAACACCCACGATACGTAGTTTCATCCCCTCGTCCAGCACTTCCAGGATCGAACCGTCATCCTGGCCGACCGGGGCTTCCACGCGCGCCTGGGCAATCCACCCAACCTCAAGTGCTGCCCGCGCGGCATCTGGAACGACCGGATGCCGATCAAGACTGTCTTCTCCATGCTAACCTTAATCGGCCATTTCAAAAAAATCATGTATCGCGTGCTCGACGCGTCCTGGCGCGGCTCGCTTTCATCGTCGCTGCTTTCAATCTCTTGATCCAGTGGGATACCATCCAGCCCGAAGACAAAGGCTTCTTCCCGTTACCTATCGATCAATTCAACCTCTGAAAAACTAGCGCCATTGGTTAAATAATTTAAATACCAACTGGATTCAGCGGGTGACGCTTTAAACGTAGGCATGGTTTCTCGATCAAAAACCAAGAGAAAAGTGATATAAGAATAGATAATAATAAAACCAGCAAAGGATAAATCATAGAATTAATCAATCCATAATATATAAAAACATTTGCTATCGGCATATGATAAATGTAAATACCATATGAAACATCATTCTTATTCAATAGCTCTGCCACTTCTGTCAGCATTGAAAAACTGATACGAAATACAATAAAAGCCAAGGGAAAGTAGAGAAATGGTCCAATACTATTATCTACAGTTAAACCTGCGGCTCGCATTAGTGATGCGTACCCAAAGTAGATTATCAATAGTGTGATTAAACTAACTCGCGTTGATATAGACCAAAAAAAATCAAAGTTTCTTTGAAAAAAGACTCCAACCAAAAACATATAGAACCAAGGGAAAAAGCTTACCCGAATCAACTTCCAATATATTGTATTCGCATAATCACCCTGATAGTGATAAAGCAGACGGTTAAATAATAAGAAAATGATTATAGTACACATTAATATTATATTAGCATCCTTTTTTGTGCGCCCATCCATAACTTTATATAGCAATGGAAGCAATATATAGAATTGCAACTCAACACAAATTGTCCAAAGGCTACCATTTAATACCCCATCACCAAAACCTCGCATAAAATCTGGGTTATAAAATTGAAATATTGTCGTCTTCGCCAAATACAATAAAAAAATATCACCATATCCAACATGTACGTGTGTCATATACCCTGTTGCAGCTACTAACAGAATATTCAATAATACACAAATATGTAAGGCAGGAAAAATACGCAATGCACGATTAACTCCATATTCTTTAATACTGTTATTGTTTTCATATGAGCGACTGATCAAAAATCCACTGATAAAAAAAAATATTGGTACTCCAGGAAAATTCTCAAGGATTCTAAACCAGAAAGAAGTGATATGATGAGGTGACATAAACTCAACTGAATGAAGAAATGCCACTTGCATAGCAGCAAAAAGGCGTACAAGATCAAAACTGTTACGGGAAATTAGCCTGGCCTTCATAATTTAGCTATCCTAAGTAACCCATCAAAAGAAATCAAATCAGGATTTTCGCTTGATCTATTGGTTAAGCGGATTGATATACTGGGATACGCGGATGATTTAATTCATACTGCATAGGACTTTCGCTTAGCCTTTTGGCTAGGCAGGCTGATACACGGGGACGTGTGGCTGTTGCGCAGATAGTGACTCCAGAGAGTGTGTTTGACGCGATAGAGAGTGGTTTTTAGTTTTTTAGCCCTGACTTTTAATGACAACCACGCCTGATAACAGCAGGCAATGTGGGTGCGCTGGGCGCGTTGTTTGCGGCATTGGCATTTTTCGATGCCCGTCAGTTGTTTCAGTTCGCGATGCAATTGTTCGATCATCCAACGCACCTTGTTTTCTCTTTGAACAACCTGCGTGTCGATGGAACCTGGGGATCGGTTAGTGATCACCCAGTCAATGTCGCCGTTNNAGCTGCACTTTGAAGGGAACTTCCTTCAATTTTACGGTCATGCCTTCCCGCAACTGCTCTGGCGTCCATTCCAGGTCTTGGAGATGAAAATAGCCATCGCCCGGCTTGAGGCTCACCAAGCGGTTTTCCTTTAATGTCGTGACAAAGATTTTGTTAAGCCGATGAATGAA
>DEHU01000210.1:0-20335 GCA_002352125.1 Competibacteraceae bacterium UBA2792
TGGGGCGGCACGGTCGCCACGATGGTGGTCCTCCGGTCGAACCCGAAGCGTTGTTGCGCCTGCCGCGCACCGCCGACCAGCTCGCGCCAAGATTTTGGGTTGGGTTTGGCGCGGCCGGTGCTGCCGGAAGTGAACGCAATCGCCGTGATGTGCTCGCCCGGTAACTCGGGTACGAGGGGGTCGGCCTTATCTGCGGCGTCCGCCCTCAGCCACGATTCGATGTCCCCATCTGCGATTCGACCGCTGTCGGGATAATCCTCGACCAAGCGTTGCAGGTGCAAGCTGGCTCGGCTGGAGGGCAACAGATTGGTTTGGCCGTTCGCGCCTACGGCGGCGAACCCGACCATGAACAGATAGCGGTCTTCGCACAGGTTGAGGACGAAACGCGCAGCCGGCAGGCGGCGGACGACGCTGGCGACATGGCGCAAAAAAGCCGTGCGACCGAGGGGTTGCCCGCGCCACCAAGCGATGGGGTCATTCGGCGCAGCCGCCGACAGCAAGGGCAGTTTGGGTGGCATCATGGAAGCTAAGCAGATTGATGCTTTAATGTAGCAAAGTTCGGCGGCGATTCGCGCCCCATCGTTGCCTTAACGTAGGGAATCGGGCGAGCCGATCAAATCCCGACACTCAACCAACCATATCGACACGACATCTTGTGAAATGACTACTCCCGACACACCACCCAAAGCCGATCCCAAGGACTTGCACCGACAGCCCGGTGCGCTGGATATCGTCCTCAGCGTGCTGTCCTCCTTTTTCGGCGTGCAAAGCTCGCGCAACCAAGAGCGGGATTTCCAGCACGGTCGGCCCATCCATTTCATCATCGTGGGACTGGGTTTGACCGTATTGTTCGTTCTGGGGATTTGGCTGGCGGTGAAATTCGCTTTGCGCGCCGCCGGCGTCTAAGCGCGCGTAAGGCGATTATTCGCTGCTCGCTAAAGTGCGCCAGGAATGAATCCCCGGCTTTTAGGCTGGGGAAGCTGTCAACGCAAACTCTCCACGACCAACCATAATGGACTTCCCACGATGAGCCGCATCGTCTTGAACGAGGAGTTGCAAACCGACTATGAACGTTTGTTTTCCGCCTGCGATATCCGCGCAGCACGAATGGCCGAAGTGGATGTGTTGGCGGAGGGTCTGTTGGCTGATCGGGATCGCTATCGCCTAGCGAGCGAGCAGATCGGGGTGCCTTGGTTCGTGGTCGCGGTGTTGCATTACGCCGATACCGCCTGCGATTTCGGCGTTCACCTGCACAACGGTGATCCGTTGACCGGCCGTACCCGACATTTGCCGGACGGAAGACCGCTTCGAGGAGAGCCGCCTTTCGCTTGGGAGGATAGTACCGTCGATGCGCTGTGCCTGCACCATCTCGACCAGTGGGGAGATTGGAGCATCGCCGGTACCTTGTTCAAGCTGGAAAGTCATGGCGGCTGGGGCTATCGGCTGCACCATCCCGATGTGCTCTCGCCCTATCTGTGGAATTATTCGACCTACTACAGCCAGGGAAAATATGTTGCCGATGATACCTGGCAAGAAACCGCCATCGCCCAACGTTGTGGCGTGGCAGTGCTGCTGCGGCGGCTGGCGGAACGCGGGTTGATCGAGTTCACCGGCACCAGCGAACGGGCGGTTTGGCCGTTGCTGCGTTACACCAAAACGGAAACTTCGCCTTGGGCGGAAGTGTTGCAGCGATTTTTGAATACCCTGCCCGGGATTTACGTGAGAGTGGACGGTTTGGCCGGACCTCGAACCTCCGAGGCATTCCACAGATTGACCGGGCGTTATCTGCTGGGCGACCCGCGCGCTTGAGAGGTTGCACGAAAGCCGCTATCCCTCGCTAGATAGCGAGATCGGAAATGGCGGTTTCTTAAGCTTGACCGCAGGTCGGATCAAAATGGCCCCATGAAAATTGATGTTTCAATTCTTTTGGCTTCTCAAATCAATAAAATATAATATAATTAATTAGTTAATAAAAAAGGAATATTTTTTGCTTATTGATATTGCCAACATGTTATCACAAGGAAATCTGGGTGGAGGCAATAGTCATGAATACGAGACAAGAACTGCTAGCGTGTGTCCGAAGCCTGCCGCGAGAATCGGGTAGATCGATTGCTCCCGATGTATGGGTGAATTTTCGGGCTGGTTGGCATGGGCCGGTGCTGGCGCGGGCACGAAACGCTGGTGATGTCGAGTATGGCTACGAGCCGCCAACCGATAGCGATTTATGCTTGCGGTATATTTCCAGACAGAAGTTGATCGAGTTCGCTCCGGGCGATGACCATACGATGTCGGCGCTCAACGCCGAACTGGTAGGTAATCGGCGGTATCCTTTCATATCAAATCCTTGTGGTACGTTCGCCAACGTGGTCTACGAGGCGATCCGCACGGCGATCACCGGTTGCCAAACGTCGCACGCTACCCAGGCGCAAGCTCGCGTGCGAGACGAATTGTGGGCTATCGAGGTGGTGGGCCGGCAAGGGCAGGATTTGAAGCACGTCCTGTATCTTTGGCTGGTAGATCGCGAAGGCGCGGACGGGCATCTCGGGCAGGGCGGTTACAGCGCGTGGCTCGTGCACGAGGTCCGTCACGATTTAATGGCGCCCGATCAGCCGTGTCGCACGCGCCAGTCGCGCGTCGGTGGGCGTCGCATCGAAGATCCGATACCGCACTCTGCGATGTCCGTTCCGGTTGTTGGCACGGTTTCGTGGGGTGCGGCCTATCGAGCCTGAACCTATTGAACCGCCAACCTAACCGGGCGGCCATCGTTTTGCTGGGATCGAACCGGCGGGCCCGATCGTTCCGTGGCCGCGTGGCGATTCCGTATGGAGGGAATCGCGGAGCTATCGAGGCGTTGTGGTAACCGCTCGAAGCGATTGGCGCGCCCGGCGAGACTTGAACTCACGACCTTCGGCTCCGGAGGCCGACNNTCCAACTGAGCTACGGGCGCATGAAGGAAAGACGAATAAAATACCCGGATTTCGGGTTCTCGTCCAGCGTTTGCAAGGTTGTTTCGTCGTTTCGCCGCATCGTTTCGTTTCTCGAAAGCAAAATTGCCTTTCCCGGCGGCGAGCGAGATACGGCGGTCCATGTCGTTGGCAACGATGCGTCAACGGGCCGGTCGAGGGTTCGCATATCGGGTTTCAGGCAAGGCCAAATACCGTTATAATTATTGCGTTTAGCCGTATCCAAGCCACAACATAACAAGCCCGAACCCAAACCTTCCCACCAACGGTGCTGCCACGAAGATCCTCGCTTGGCGGACCACAGAGCGGTCGAGTCGAATCCGCCGTGACGCGCCCGGGAAAGTGCAGGCTGAAAACGCGCTCAATGAGGTGAGAATGTGAACCCGCAAGTCGATAAATCCGTAATGACCACGTCCGTTATCCTGATTTCCGGACTGGTGCTGCTGGCAGTCGTGCTGTTCATGGTCGCCGCCCTCGTTGGCGTCGTCGGCAACGTGGCTCCGGACGATAACTCGCGGAAGCAGGCCGCCGTGCTCGAACGCATCAAGCCGGTCGCCCGGGTTTCTTTCGAACAGCCCAAGCCAGCCGTCGCGGTGAAATTGTCCGGCGTGGAGGTTTACAACAAGGTCTGTGCGGCCTGCCATGCTGCCGGTACGCTGGGCGCTCCCAAAACCGGTGCCAAGGATCAGTGGGAACCCCGTTTCGCTCAGGGCTTGGACACGCTGGTGACTCACGCCGTGAGCGGTATCCGCGCCATGCCGGCCAAGGGCGGCGATCCCTCGCTGACCGAGGCCAATATCAAGGATTCCATCGTCTACATGCTGGGCGAGACCGGCATCAAGACGGATGCGGCTCCAGCCGCCGAAGCGCCGAAATAACCCGTCGTTCTGCGGTGTCGTCGTATTGCCAGGGCCATCCTGCGGGGTGGCCTTTTGTTTTTGGGTGAACGAACCATCATGCGTCCCGATCTCCGCTATACCGAGGCTCCTCATCACGAACGCCGCGATTGGACGAACGTTCGTGCCCTGTTGCCTTTCCTCTGGGAATATCGCGGCCGGGTGGTGCTTGCCCTCGGTTGCTTGATCGTAGCCAAGCTCGCCAACATTGGCGTGCCGCTGATGCTCAAGCAGATCGTGGACAGCTTGGACACCAGCCATCAAGTGACCGTCGTGCTACCGGTCTCCTTGCTGCTCGCCTACGGTGCGTTGAAGCTGGGCAACGCGCTGTTTGGCGAGTTGCGCGACGTACTGTTCGCCCGGGTTCGCTACCGTGCCATGCGCCGGTTGACGGTTCGGACCCTGGCTCATTTGCACGAGTTGTCGTTGCGCTTTCACCTGGAACGGAAAACCGGTGCGATCAGCCGCGATCTGGAGCGCGGTGCGCGCAGCTTGAGCACGCTGCTGAATTATTTGGCCTTCAGCATCCTGCCGGTGGTGGTGGAATTTCTGCTGGCGGCGGTGTTGCTGCTGGGGCGTTACCCAGCCGTTTTCACGCTCGTCATCTTCGGCAGCGTCGCCGCCTATGTGGCGTTTACCCTGGCGATCACCAACTGGCGGATGGAGCACCGGCATCTGATGAACCGCTTGGAATCGCAGGCCGGCAACGAGGCCATCGACAGCCTGATCAATTACGAAACGGTCAAATATTTCGGTAACGAAAACTGGGAATTGCAGCGCTGCGACGCGACCCTGGCCGGTTGGGAAAACAGCGCCGTGCTCAGCCAAACCTCGATGTCGGTGCTCAATTTCGGGCAGGGCGCCATCATCGCTGCCGGTGCCACGCTGATCATGTTCGCCGCCGCCGGCCGGGTCGCCGCCGGCCAGATGACGCTAGGCGATCTGGTGCTGGTCAACGCCTTGTTGCTGCAATTGTTCATCCCGCTGAATTTTCTGGGCATTGTCTACCGGCAGATCAAGTATGCGCTGGCCGACATGGATGATTTGATGCGTTTGTTGGAGCGGACGCCAGAAATTCGCGATGCGCCCAACGCGGTCGAGCTAGCGGTGACGAACGGCGAGTTGCGTTTTGAGGCGGTCAATTTTGGCTATCAACCCGACCGGCAAATCCTGTTCGACGTGAGTTTTACCGTGCCACCGGGCCGCAAGCTGGCGGTGGTGGGAGCGAGCGGAGCCGGCAAATCGACGCTGGCGCGGCTGCTGTTCCGGTTTTACGACGTGACCGGCGGGCGCATTTTGATCGACGGGCAAGACATTCGCACCGCAACCCAGCACAGTTTGCGCGCTGCCGTCGGCATCGTGCCGCAGGATACCGTGCTGTTCAACGACACGCTGTATTACAACTTGGCCTATGCCCGGCCCGAGGCCAGCCGCGAGGAGATCGCTGCCGCCGCCCGGATGGCGCAACTGCACGATTTTATCGCCGCGCTGCCGGCCGGTTACGAAACGGTGGTTGGGGAACGCGGTTTGAAGCTGTCGGGCGGCGAGAAGCAACGAGTCGCCATCGCCCGCGCTATTCTCAAACGGCCGCGCATTCTGATCTTCGACGAGGCCACGTCGGCGCTGGACAGCAAATCCGAGCAGGCGATCTTGCAGGCTTTGCGGGCCGTAGCCGCCGAACATACGACCCTGGTGATCGCTCACCGCTTGTCTACCATCGTCGATGCCGACCAGATTTTGGTGCTGGATCATGGCCGGGTGCGGGAACAGGGCACGCACCGGGATCTGTTGCAGCAAGGCGGGTTGTATGCCCAGATGTGGGCTTTGCAGCAGCGAGAGCAGGAGCAGGAGCAGGAGCAGGAGCAGGAGCAGGAGCAGGAGCAGGAGCAGGAGCAGGAGCAGGGGCGGTTATTGGGATTGGCCTGATTTCAAACCTCGTCCCAATCGTCTGCGCCGAACTCCAGCAAGGCCCGTTCCGTTTCGCTCAAAATCACCAGAACGCCGGCTTGTTGGCGTTGCAGCCAAGCGCGATGTTCGTAATGTTCGGCGAATTCCGCCGGTATCGGTTCGGCGATGCCGTCCAGCATCGCGGTCAACTCGGCGACCGTTGCCTCCATTTGCTCCAATTCGTCCAGCAGCTCGCGGCGTCGGATACGCAAGTCGTGGAATGTCGGCATCGTCTTTCTCCGTTGAAACCATCAATCTGGAACGATTATTCCCCGATAACCGCTGACGATTCCCCATGCCATGAAGATCGCTATCCCCGCGTAAAACAGGCGGGGTAGCCATTCCGCCAGCGTATCCCATTGCAACTCCAATTGCGTGTCCCATTGGCGTAACTGATGGCGGATGCTTTCGTCCAACCGGCCTGCTGCTTCGCCGCTGGCGAACAGCGCCACCGCGCCGGGATCGTCCACCACGCCGTAGCGGTTCAGCGTGTCGGCGACCGCTGAGCGGCCATCGGCCAACGCTGCCGCTGCGCCGGCGAACCGGGTGCGCAACAAGGGATCGGCGATGCTTTTTCCGGCCAAGGGTAGCGCTTCCAAGATCGGTACGCCGGATTCCAGCAGCAACAGCAAGCCGAACAGGCCATCGCGCCGCTGTTGCCGGGCCAGCAATCCGCCGAGGACGGGGATTGCCAGCAACAGCTTAGCCCACGTCGCACCGGTTTCGCGGGCGAGCTGCTGGCGATAGGCGAACGCGAGCACACGCAGACCGCCGTACAGCAACAGCGGCGGCCCGGCGGCTCGCAGCAGATAGCCGCCGAGTCCGATAGTGCCTTGGAACAGCGCCGGAAAGGGGGCGACAAAGGTCGCCAGCGTCAGGATCAGGAACGGAAAAATCAGCCGCGATTGCAACCGGTCGAACAGTTGGGCACGACTGGCGTAATGTTCGCCCAGGTGTTTGTAGAGGGGTTCTAGCCGCCCGCTCATGGCCGCTGCACGCACTGATCGCGCTTCCCACGGCAGCCATAGGCCGCTGCTTTGTCCCGCTTTCGCCAGATCCGAGCCTTTGGCGAGAAGCGCAGCGGTTTGCGCCAAAGCTTGCCGCGCGTCGGTTGGCAAATCGCCCCCGATCATGGAAAACGCTTGCGCCGGTGCAATACCGGCGTGTTCCATCGTCGCCAGTTGCGAGAACAGTTGGGAGCGTTGGCGGGTGGTCAGCAACATAGCGGTTGTTTTGCAAAAATTACTTTTTGCCAAAGTTGTCCCGCAGCCAGCCGGGGAGACGTGCGCGCACCAAGCCTTTGAGTGCGTTTGTTTCGAAAACGGCCACCAGAGCTTTTCTTCCGGTAAGTTAGCCTCGAAATCCAGCGCCTTGCCTCATTGCTCGATTTCCTCGCGCGTTTTCGGCCGCGATGCGCTTCCGGGATCGCTATCAGTGGGTCTTGCGATTGGGATCCAGTAAATGCTGCCCTAGATTCTTGACGAACTCATCGAGCCGCACCGATTCGTTATGCAGGCGTTCGTTCATTTGACTCAGAGCGGTGGTCAGCCGGTAAGTGCGAGACATGAGCTGTTCCAGGTCGTCCGTTTGCCACAGTTTATCCGAGTTGACTTCCGGCGTACCGTCGTTCAACGCTACCGCGCACCACTCGGGAATCCGGTACATCAGCACCGACTCCCGGTCGCTGGCTAAGCACAGCGTGACCCCGATGTCATACTTGCGCAGCACCGCCACCATTTCGTCGAGGCAACGCTGCATTTCCTCGCTGGGCCGTTCGTTGGTTTGCAGCACTTCGCCCTCGCTCAAGACCTCCTGCTCTTCGTCTACCCTGCTCATTTCGATTCGTCTCCCGTCGTCTAGGTCGGGTTTGGGTTCAAACGAAAACCCCCGCACTGGGATGTCGATGAGGCGGGGGTTCAGCATATTCGGGATGACGTCCCAATCGGAGGATCATGCGTCAGCTATGGTCATATAGGATGGCTGCCCCCGGACGAATGGCGAATTTGGAAAACGATCAGATTGTTGTCGAAATATTACGCCAATCGTTGATCGTTCGCCAGTTACGAATAGTTTTCCGTCAAGCGTCCGCTCTGAGGTGTTTTGTCATGTCCGGAAAAATGCTGTTGCACTTACTATTGATTCTGTCCGTTTCGCTTAGCCAAAGTTGCACTGCCAGCCCGCCGCTGGAACGAATCCGGCTACCACCCGGATTCGTCATCGATGTCTTTGCCGGCCATGTGCCAAACGCGCGGGTCATGGTACGCGGCGACCGGGGAACGATCTTCGCGAGCACTCGAAGCGCCGGCAGCATTTATGCGCTGCGCGACGCCGACGGCGATGGCCGTGCCGAAAAACGTTGGACTATCGCTCGCAACCTCGACATGCCGAACGGCATCGCATTTCGCGACGGTGCCTTATACGTTGCCGCCGTGGATCGTATTTGGCGCTACGATGACATCGAAAACCGGCTCGACGATCCGCCCAAACCGGTTTTGATCACCGGCGCGTTACCCAAGGATTCAGCGCACGGCTGGCGCTATATCGCCTTCGGGCCGGATGGCAAGCTTTACGTGGCGGTCGGCGCGCCCTGCAACATCTGCGATCGACCCGGTTACGCGGAACTGCGCCGGCTGAACCCCGATGGATCCGGCATGGAAACTTTTGCCCAAGGCATTCGCAACACGGTCGGATTCGCTTGGAATCCGGCAGATCGAACCTTGTGGTTCACCGAAAACGGCCGCGACTGGCTAGGCGACGAGCTACCGCCGGACGAACTCGATCACGCTCCCCGTGCCGGCCTGCACTTCGGCTATCCTTACTGCCATGCCGGCGACCTGCCCGATCCCGAATTCGGCAAAGGAAAGCACTGCGCGGATTACGCGCCACCAGCGCAAAAGCTGGGGCCGCACGTAGCCCCGCTGGGGTTGGCGTTCTACGCCGGCACCCAGTTTCCCGAGCGCTATCGCGGCCAGATTTTCATTGCTGAGCACGGTTCCTGGAATCGAAGCCAGAAGATTGGCTACCGGGTGACGCTGGTTACTTTGCGCGATGGCCGCGCGGTTGGCTACGAACCGTTTGCCGAGGGCTGGCTGCACGACGAACAAACTTGGGGCCGGCCCGCTTACCTGTTGGTGATGCCGGATGGTTCGCTGCTGGTGTCCGACGATTACGCTGGCGCGATCTACCGCATTCGCTACGATTCCAAAACATGACTCGTCAAATTCGCATCGTGTCGAACTCCACCGGAACGAATGATGAAGGAAATGCGGTAATTGGGCCGCCGGGCGCCGGTCGGCCGCGGCGACTTGCCGCGCTGGCGCTGGCGTTGCTGGTGCTCAACTCAGCGCTGACTTTTCAAAACCGCTGGCCGACGGCTGGCGTGCGCTGGGTGCCGGAATTGTCCATCGAACTGGCCGCGTTATTGCTGGTGCTCGCGCTCGTTGCCGCGTGGCGCGGCACGCCGGGCCGCGCGATGCGCAACGCGCTGGCCGGCGGCTATCTCGTCCTCGTCCTCGGGCGCTATCTGGATGTCACCGTCCCGGCCTTGATGGGGCGATCCATCAACTTGTACTGGGACAGCCAGCACGTTCCCCGCGTGGCGGCCATGCTCGTGGACAGCATCGCCGGCTGGCAGTTGATGCTGGCCGGTTTGGCGCTGCTGGTTTGCCTGGCCGCGTCGGTCGCCATCCTGCGCTGGGCGTTCGGTTCGGTCGCGGCCGCGCTGGCTCGACCGGCTGGCGTGCGCTGGTTGGGTGCGCTGGCGCTGGCGCTGTTGGCGCTGTACGGCGCCGGCCGGCTAAATTCGCGCCTGCCGACCGAACATTGGTTTGCGTTGCCGGTTTCCGGGATGCTCGCCGAGCAAGTCCGGTCGACGCTGGCCGCGACCGTGTTCCGGGATCGAAGCTGGCTCGCCGCGCAACCGCCGCTGCCCGGTTCCGACCTGAAGCGGCTCGAACGGGGCGACGTGTTCGTTCTGTTTTTCGAATCCTACGGCGCGCTGGTTTTCGACGATCCCCGCTTCGCCGCTCCACTGGCCGGCGAGTTCGCCGCGCTGGAGCAGTCGCTGGATGCCGCCGGCTGGCGAAGCGTCTCGGCCCGGGTGGAGTCCAGCACTTTCGGCGGCATATCCTGGCTGGCGCATTCCAGCCTGCTGTCCGGGTTGCGCATCGCCGATCAGAGCGATTACCAGGATTTGCTGGCTTCCGGCCGGGGCACGCTCGCCGGCCGGTTCGCCGCCGCCGGTTACCGTACCGTCGCGATCATGCCGGGACTCAAATATCCGTGGCCAGAGGGCCAATTCTATCGCTTCGACCGGGTTTACAACGCCGAGCGGTTGGACTACACCGGGCCGGCTTATGGCTGGATGGTCATTCCCGATCAGTACAGTCTGTATCGGGTGCACCAGAAGGAGACAACGGCTGCTGGCCGCCCGCCGCTATTCGTGTTCTTCCCGACTATCAACAGCCATGCGCCATTCGCGCCGCTGCCGCCGTACCAGCCGGATTGGACCCAGTTCGATGTCGCCGCCGCCGTGCCCGCCGTCCCGGCAACGGTGGAATTAAATCGCCGGCTGGATGGAGAAGAGCTGGCGGCAGCCTATATCCAAAGCGTCCGCTACAGCTTGGCGGTGCTGGGCGGCTATCTGCGCCAGTACGCGCCGCCGGGCGCGCTGTTGCTGGTGCTCGGCGATCACCAGCCGCCGGCGGTGGTCGGCGGCCGCGATATTTCCTGGCAAGTGCCGGTCCACTTGTTCTCGCGCAATCCCGAACTGGTCGATGCGTTCGTAGCGGCCGGATTCAAACCGGGGATGACGCCCGGCGCGGCGGCGTTAGGGGGTATCGAGACGCTGGGGCCATTGCTCTTGCGGACGCTGGACGGCCGGCAGCCGGTTCGAGCCGCTTCGGCGCCGGTCGCTGCCGGCGAGCATCGGATCCGGTGATCGGCAGCGAGTTAGCGCCGTGCTTCGGCCAGGGTGTCCTGGCGGGCCAGCCAGACGACATCGATGGCGAAGGATAGCGTTAGCAGCCCGAGGGCGAGAGCGGCCAGCATCGTCGTCCAGGGGACGACAAACGGTGGCGTCAGGCAAGCCGTCAGAACGATGACTTGCATCACGCAGATCGTCTGCCGGCGTTTGCGCGGTGGCAGCGGCCGGTTCAGCCAGGGTAGGGCGCGACCGAGGGCGACGAAGCCGTAGCGCATGGCACCCGACAACAACACCCAGCCGCCCGCTTTGCCGGTTTGGTAGACCAGAACAGCCAGGACGAGAATCGTAAAAGCATCCACCTCCATGTCGAAGCGGGCACCGAACGGACTTGCCGTGCCGTAACGCCGCGCCAGCCAGCCGTCGATGCCATCGAGCAACAGAGCGAAAGCGGCCAGCCCGGCGACAAACCAACTTTGGTCCGGCGCCAGTCCGGATCGACCGATCCAGCCAGCCAGCAGCGCGGCGATGCCGGCGCGCAGCAAGGTGACGCAATTGGCTGCGCCGAAGCGGTTCAGCGGGAGGTGTTGGGGCAAGAACGGCGATATGGCGAGCAGCAGTCCGGCCAGCACGGCCAGACTTTGGCCGGCGTAGCGCCCCGGCACCTGGAATAGCTCGCCGATGCCGGCCGCTAGACCGGCCACCAACAGCAATGCGGGAACTGCGCTGAGCAGGGTATTGGCGACGAGCGGCCCGAGCGGGGATGCGGCCGGTTCGTTCATCGTGGACCGTCCCGCCGCTGGCGGTGCGGTGCCTCCAGCCAACGCACCGTCCGGGTTTCCGGTTCCGGCTGCAAGGTAGCGTGATGGATGTCGAAGCGCTCGATCAGCAGGGCGTGGCAGGCATCCAACACCGTCTCCCACTGGCGCAGCTCCCGCACCACCAGATGGGCCGTGAGCAGGGTTCGCTCCGGGGCCACGCTCCAGATGTGCAGATCGTGGACCGAAGCCACGCCGGGCACGGTCGCCAACGCCCGTCCGACCTCCTCGGGCGCGAGATCGAACGGCGTGCCTTCCATCAGCCCGTGCAGGGCTTCGCGCAGCAAGCGCAAGCTGGACACGACAATCAAAGCGCCGATGCCGAAAGACAGCAGCGGGTCGATGGGTGTCCAGCCAGTGAAGGCGATCACGATGCCGGACAGCAGGGCGGCGACCGAACCGAGCAGATCGCCGAGAACGTGCAGCAGCGCCGCGTGGACGTTGAGGTTCTTTTCGCCCCGGCCGAGCAGCCACGCCACCAGGATGTTGATTCCCAATCCAGCGGCAGCGGCCAACGACACGGCTTCGCCCACGACCGGTTGCGGGTCGCGCAGACGTTGCACGGCGGACGCCGCGATCCAGATCACCAGCACCAGCAAACCCAGGCTGTTGGCCAGCGCTGCCAGAAATTCGGCGCGGCCGAAACCGTAGCTATGCCGCGCCGAAGCCGGGCGGCGGGCCAGCCACGCCGCCACCGCCGCCAGTGCCAGCGCGGCGGCGTCGTTGACCATGTGGCCGGCGTCNNAGCGCCAGCGATCCCGCCCACCATCCTACGCCGGCTTCCACGCCGGCATAGGCGAGAGTCAGTCCGGTTGCCAGCCACAGGATGCGGCCTGTGGTGGTTGCGCCGTGGTGGTGATGGTGGCTGCGGTCGTGATCCATGTTGGCCCGGAGGATTAATCTAAGCCAAATCTAAACAATCGCTTCAATTTCGCCTCCTCGCTGTACTCGCCTCTCGCTCAGTCTAGCGCAGCGTTTGCTCGACCGTCAGGCGCTCAACAGCTTTTTGACTTCCTCGATCGACAACACTTTGCCGGCGCTTTTCACTTCGCCATCCACCGCCAGCGCCGGCGTGCTCATCACCCCGGCATCGATGATGGCATTCAGGTCGGTGACTTTCTCCAACTCGTACTCCAAGCCCAAGGCTTTGGCAGCGGCTTCGGCGTGTTCGCCCAACGCCACGCATTTCGCGCAACCCTTACCGAGAATTTGCAGTTTCATGGTCTTTGCTCCTCACGGATAAAGCGTACCGAATATCCAACCGGTGAAGGTCGCCATGACCACCACCAGCGCACAGTAAACCACGGTCTTTTGCGTGCCGAGAATGCCGCGAATCACCAGCATGTTCGGCAGCGACAGAGCCGGCCCGGCCAGCAGCAGAGCCAACGCCGGCCCTTTCCCCATACCCGAACCGATCAAGCCCTGCACGATGGGTACTTCGGTCAGGGTGGCAAAGTACATGAGCGCCCCCACCAGCGCCGACAAGAAATTGGCTGCCAGCGAATTGCCGCCCACCGCCGCACTGATCCATGCGGACGGGACGATACCCTCGTGACCGGGCCGGCCCAGCAGGAACCCGGCCAGCAATACCCCGCCCAGCAACAGCGGCATGATCAGCTTGGCGAAGCTCCAGGTCTGATCCAGCCATTCCTCGCCGCCGCCCGGTTGGCTGGCGGCGGCCAGAGCTAAACCGATCAGACCGGCGCCGAACGCAAGCTCGGGATGCCGTGGAACCAGCCCGGCCAATATGGCGACGGTCACGATGGTCGCGGCCAGCGGCTGCCAATTCCACCGCCAGCGCCACGCCAGCAACGCGGCCAAGCCGATGCCGGCTAGCGCGGTCAGCGGCCATTTCCAAGCGAAGATGGCGTGCCAAACCGCGCTGTCTTCGGCGCGGGCCGGCGCCCAGTTGGCGAATACCAGCGCCGCGATTTGCAGGGCAAAAAACGCGGCGGTGTCGCCGAGCGGCCGGCCTTGGCCGGCGCCCAGCGCAAAACCTTTTTGCGTTCCTGCCCGCACCTGTTCCTCGCGGCGGTAAATCCAGTGCATGAGCGATCCGATCACCAGCGCGAAAGTCACCGCGCCTATCGCCCGCGCCGCGCCCAATTCCACGCCGAGGATTTTGGCGGTCAGCACGATGGCGAGCACGTTGATCGCTGGGCCGGAGTAGAGAAACGCGATCGCCGGCCCCAACCCCGCACCGCGCCGATAAATGCCACCAAACAGCGGCAGCACGGTGCAGGAACACACCGCCAGAATCGAACCCGACACCGAAGCCACCCCATAGGCGGCGGTTTTGTTGGCGGCAGGGCCAAGGTATTTCATCACCGCGTCCTGGCTGATGAACACCGCAATGGCGCCGGCGATGAAGAAGGCGGGGATCAGGCAGAGCATCACATGCTCGCGGGCGTACCAGTTCAACAGCGCCAACCCTTCGAGAACGGCATTATCGAAGCGCGCCGTACCCACCGGCATGAAAAAGACCAGCAGGAACACGGCGACGATACCGCCCAGCCATTTGAATTCGACCGGATGGTCACGCAATGCGGCGCGCAACCGGCTCGGCGCGTCGGCGAGTGCGTTCGCCGACTGGGGAGAAGTGGATAAGGTTGCCATGAGAAGATGCCTCGCTCAGGCGATGCAACGGCGCTGGGGGCGATTGGGCATATCCGCCAGCGCGGCACGGTCGTCGCGGAAGGGAGTCTGTTCGGCCAGCGCCCGTTGGCAGGTTGACAAGATATCCCGCATCCAAGCGGGAAGGCCGGGGTGCAGGCGGTAGTAAATCCACTGCGCCTCCCGGCGGTCGAGGATGAAACCGGCCGCCCGCAGCGCCGCCAGATGCCGCGAGACCTTGGGCTGGATTTCGCCCAGGGCGTGGGTCATCTCGCAGACGCAGACTTCCTCTTCCGCCACCATCAGCATCAGGCAGCGCAGCCGGGTGGTGTCGGCCAAGGCTTGAAAAAAGCGATGAGGGTAGGACATGGCTTTTCATCCGTATATCCGCATAACCATATATACCATGATCCAAAACGATTGCAAGCCCAAGCGAAACCGTTTTTTGTGATAGTCTCGCCATCGCTGGCGATGCGAGCGCCGGTGGTCCGAACCGTTTCGAGGATTCGATATTGCATCGCCTGTTCGTATTCCTGATTGCCGGATGGTCCGGATTCCTGGTGATGGCCATCGAATTGCTGAGCGGGCGTATCCTCGCCCCGAATTTTGGCAACAGCATCTACGTCTGGGGGGGCGTCATCACGGTGTTCATGCTGGCGCTGTCGGTCGGCTACTTGCTGGGGGGGCGCTGGTCGTTGCGCGACCCGTCTTTACGCCGGCTGGCGTCGCTCTTGATCGCTGGCGCGGTGGCGGTCATCCCGGTGATTTTCCTCGCCGATCCGCTGCTCGACTGGCTTTTCGATCGAATCCGGGACCCGCGCTACGGCTCGCTGGCGTCCGCGGCCTTGCTGTTCTTCGCCCCGACCGCCATAGCCGGCATGGTGTCTCCCTACGCGGTTCGCCTGCTGGTGAACGAATCGCGGCACAGCGGTCATTTTGCCGGGCTGCTGTATTTTGTCTCGACCTTCGGCAGCGCGGCGGGCACCATCTTGACTTCGTTCTATCTCGTTCTCTACTTCGAGATCGATCAAATCTTGGCTGGTCTGATCGGCGTTTCGCTGCTGCTTGGCCTGCTCGCCCTGGTTTTCGGAAATTTCGGGAATGCGTCGAAGCAATAGATTCAACGCGCTGCTCGCTTTGTTCGCGTCGTTCGCGTCGTTCGCGACATCGCCGTCCACCGCCATGACCGTCGTTCACACCGAAAAGTCGCTGTATCGGAATATCGTCGTCTACGAAGAGAGCGGCGAGCGGTGCATGAGTTTCACCCGGCGCAACCAAACCACCCGGCAAACCTGCCAATTCCTCTCTGATCCGAACCAGTTCGTTTTCACCTATACCCGGATGATGATGGGCGCGCTGTATTTGAATCCCCATCCTCGCAAGGTTCTGGTGATCGGGTTGGGAGGAGGGGTGTTGCCGATGGCGCTGGCCAGGATGTTTCCCGATGCCCGGATCGATATCGTCGAAATCGATCCGGCGGTGGTGAAGGTGGCGCAACAGTTCTTCGGCTTTAACCCAAGCCCGCAGATCCAGGTGTTCGAGGAGGACGGGCGGGTGTTCGTGAAACGCGCGGGCAAATCCGGTCGGCAATACGATTTGATCATGCTGGATGCCTTCGATCACGAATACATCCCCGAGCATCTGCTGACTCAAGAATTTCTTTTCGAAGTCAAAGCCTTGTTGACGCCGGATGGCGTGCTGGCGGCAAACACCTTTTCGAGCAGCCGCCTGTATCACCACGAATCGACCACCTACCAAGCGGTGTTCGGCTCCTTCTACAATCTTCGAATCGCCCTGAAAAACCGCATCATTCTGATCAAGATGGACGGATTGCCGCCGCTCGATGCAGTCAAAGCGAATGCCGTTGCTCTGGAAGAGAAACTAAAACCGCTGGGGTTTGGCGGCGACTGGCTTCTGCCGCTGTTTTCGACCGAGCGCGACTGGGACGCGAAGGCGCGCGTCCTGACCGATCAATATTCGCCCTCGAATCTGCTCAATACCCTCTTTTAGCGTCGCGCGGCGGATGGCTCAAGCGGACCAGAAAGTTAGCCGATTATTTTGAAATCGCGCCCGCCGACCGGGCGCGCTTCGAGCGGGGCGACGAAGCCTGCGGTATTTGGGAATGGCCGGAAAACCGCCGGCGTCTGGGCGAACTACCGCAAGGGCTGATCGCAGCCGGTCGGAACGACGTGGTGGAGTTGCCGAAGATAAAAGCGTAAACCGGAAGGAGTCCGAGGGATGCCCTCTTACGACGGGAAAATCAAACTGGCGTTTTGCAAGCGGTTGGGCCAGGAATGGCAAGATCTGGCCGATTATTTCGATATCCCCATCGATGACCGCGCCGCGTTTCGGTTGGGGGACGAACCGCGCGAGGTTTGGGAATGGCTGGATCGGCGAACCCGTTTGGACGAGCTAGCCGGCGCGCTTCGCGATCCCTTGGTCAATCGCGGGGAATTGGTCGATCAAGTCTTGGAAGCGCAGCCGGTTTCCGTCCCGACGACGCCATCGGTTTGGACGGGTTCGCCGTTTCCGGGTTTGCGGCGCTTCAATCCCGAGGACGCGCCGATCTTTTGCGGCCGCCATCGAGAAACCAACGATCTGGTCCGCAAGCTGGCCGATCCCCGGAATCGCTTCGTCGTGGTGGTGGGCGCTTCGGGGTCCGGCAAGTCGTCGCTGGTGGCGGCGGGCCTGATTCCCCGGTTGCAGGCCGATGCCCTGCCTAGCGGCAAAGATTGGCCGTGGCTGGAATTCACGCCGGGCGGTGCCGAGGGCGATCCCTATCCCATCCTGACCGCCCGGTTGGAACCCAGGCTTAAAGGCTGCCGCTCGTCCGAGATCATCAAGCGCCTGCGTGCCGAGCAGGGCTACGGCCCCATCGAACTGGCGGAGCAGATTCTCGCCGACCGTCCCGCCCAGGCGGAATTGCTGCTGTTCGTCGATCAGTTCGAGGAACTGTTCACGCTCACGCGGGACGCGCTGCGCCAGCCGTTCGTCCAGTTGCTCACCACGACCGCGCGGTCGTCGCGGGTGCGGGTCGTGGCGACCCTGCGCGCCGACTTCTTTCACCGTTGCCTGGACTGTCCCGGACTCGACCGGCTGCTGCGCGACGGCTCCTACCCGCTGGGACCGCCGGGACCCGGCGCACTTTACGAGATGATGACCGGACCGGCGGCCAAGGCGGGGCTGGAGTTTGACGAGGGCTTGGTGGAGCGCATTCTGGAGGACACCGGAACCGGTTCCGGCGCCCTGGCGTTGCTGGCCTTTGCGCTGCACGAACTGTATGAGGTCCGCACCGAAAATGGCCGGCTGACGGACGGAGCTTACGAGCGCTTCGGGGGCGTCCAGCACGCCATCAGCCAACGCGCCGAAAAGACTTTTCAAGGTCTCGAAAGCGCCGCGCAAGCGGAGCTGGCGCCGGTGTTCCGGGAATTGGTGCAAGTGGACGAGCGCGGGGTGGCGACCCGGCAACGGGCGCCTTTGCCGATGATCGACCGCTCACCTGCCGCCCGAGAACTGATCGACCGTTTCGTGGACGCCCGCCTGCTGGTGCGCGAACCAGGTGAGGACGGCCAACCGGTGGTGGAAGTGGCGCACGAGGCCCTGTTTCGTAACTGGCCCCGGCTGAAACAGTGGATCCAGGACACGGCCGACGATCACCGGCTGCGCCGGCAAATCGCGCAACTGGCCGCGTACTGGCACGGCCACGACCGCCAGGCCGAACACCGCTGGCCCGACGAACGGGTGGTGGAGGTGGTCGCCATGCGGGAGCACCTCAAGCTGAAGCCAACGGATTTCACCGCACTGGAACGGGACTTCCTCGGTCCCCTCGACCGCGATCGGATGCTGGCCGCGCTGGACGAACCGGCCACGACCCACGAGGAGCGCGCCATCATCGGCGTGCGTTTGGCTTTGCTGGGCGATCCCCGCCCCGGCGTGGGACTGCGCGCCGACGGTCTACCGGACATCGTCTGGTGCCCAGTGCCCGGCGGCGAGGTGACGCTGGAAGAGGATGCCGGCACCTTTGCGGTCGAGCCTTTCCAGATCGCCAAGTATCCGGTGACCTACCGCCAGTACCGTGCTTTCCTGGACGCGGAGGACGGCTATCACAACCCCGAGTGGTGGCGGGGCCTTTGGGTGGATCAACCACCCGAAAAACCGGGCCGGCAATTCAACCGGCGCGACAACCATCCCGCCGAAAACCTTGCCTGGTTGGAGGCCGTACCTTTCTGCCGCTGGCTGAGCGCCAGGCTGGGCTACGAGGTGCGGTTGCCCACCGAGTGCGAATGGCAGCAGGCGGCGACCGGCGGCGACCCGGCGAACGTGTATCCCTGGGGGCCGGAGTGGGATGGCAACCGCGCCAACACTTACGAAAGCGAGTTGGGCCGTACCACGGCGGTGGGAATGTACCCGCAAGGGGCATCGCCGGCGGGCGCCTTGGACCTGAGCGGCAACGTGTGGGAGTGGTGTCTGAACGAATACGACCGCCCCGGAAATGCGAACCCGGCGGGCGACGCCCGCCGGGTGGTGCGCGGTGGCGCCTGGAGCAGCGACCAGGCCAGCGCGCGCGCCGCCTGCCGCGACTTCGGCGCGCCCGTCATCCGCAGCGGCAGCATCGGTTTTCGGCTGGCGTGCTCGTCCCCCATCTGAGACACTGATCACTGATCGCCGCGTAGCGGCGAAATCGCGCGCAGCGCGCTTCGCGCGATTTTTCGCTCTCCCCTTTAGAAAAATCAGGCTTCCGGAAGAATGTTGAGAGCGCGCTTGTCGCTTAGGCGATAAACCGAGAAATCGCGGCGATCCAGGGTGAACACGGTCTCGATCTTTTCGTGTTCGGCCAAATACACCAGGCAGGCGTCCGCGAGCTGGGCGCCCAACTCGCGATAGCGATGCAGGAATGCCGCGATCCAGGGCGCGGCGGTTTCATCCAGCGCCAACAGCTTCAACAAGCCGGTTTCAAAGCCTTGGAAGAGCCGTTGAATCGCCAGGGGTTCTTTTCGGAGTGGCCAGGCGGCTTCGGTGAGGACCGGCCAGCAGGTGAGCAGGGGCGGCGATAGCTGGCGGAGTTGCTCGACACAAACCCGGTGATAGTCGTCTCGTTGCGAAAGGATGGCGACGAGCGGACCAGTATCGAGCAGGACTCGGGAAATCATTCCTGGCCGAATCCATCGAAGTGCCGGCGGTTGGTGCTGAGGTCGCCGGGAAGCTGATCCAGCATCCCCACGATTCCTAGCCGCTGGGCAATGTCGTAGCAACTGATCTCGTGGTTGGCAGCCGCTCCGCGAGCATCGGGAACGGTGACGGTGACTTCCTGATGTTCCGCCAGGTCAACCGGTTCCAAGGGGCGAAAAACCCCGTTCTCGTAAACCGCTTTCAGGCTTTTGCTCATATCGCCTTGCTCTGGGTTCATCTGGCTTCAAGGTAACACGGTGAATAGTAATGATAATATCCCCCCTTTGCAAAAGGGGGGCGAGGGGGGATTTAGAATATGAGAAACACACAAGATGCTGAAATACAACCAAAAACTCAAAGATAATGCTCGCACCTTGCGTTCCAGGATGACGGATTGCGAACAACGACTGTGGGCGAAGTTGCGTCGCAAGCAAGTGTTGGGCGTGCAGTTCTACCGACAGAAACCTATCGGCGATTACATTGCCGATTTCTATGCGCCCAAAGCGAATCTCGTAGTGGAAGTGGATGGTTCGCAGCACTTGGAACCGGCGCAGATCGATCATGACCGTCGGCGTACCGCTTTCCTGGAAAGCCAGGGATTGCGCGTGTTGCGCTTTGATAATCGCCAAGTATTGCAGGAGCTTGACGGCGTGATGGAGGCAATCTATCGGGCGATGGCCAAGAAAATCAGCGAGGGGCATTCGTAAGGAAATCCCCCCTCGCCCCCTTTTGCAAAGGGGGGAATCGTCGCTGATGCGCCAGCACCGCAAGAAATCCCCCCTCGCCCCCCTTTTGCAAAGGGGGGANNGAGATCGGCATTCCCTGGCTCGGGTTCGTCGTTTATCCCACTCACCGGCGGGTCAAGTCCCGCAACGCGCGCGACTTCACCCGGCGCTTGCGCGCTCGCTGGGAAGCCTACTGCGATGGCGCGATCAGCTTCGCCGAATTCGACGCCACGGTTCAAGGTTGGATCAATCACGTCCGTTACGCCGATACCTGGGGCTTGCG
>DEHU01000210.1:20379-22004 GCA_002352125.1 Competibacteraceae bacterium UBA2792
GACGCCCGCCGGGTCTTCCCGGCCGTCGGCGGCGACGTGGGGATAGGGTTGATAAAGACTGCCGGTCCAGTCCCAGGTGTTGCCGGTCATCTCCACCAAACCCTCCGGCGTTTCGCCACCGGGAAAGACGCCGACGGGCGTGGTTCGGCGGACGTGGGTCTCGAAGGCGTTGCAACGGCTCGCGTCANNTCCCATTCCGCTTCGGTCGGCAGGCGGAAGGCTCGGCCGGTTTGCGCGCTCAGCCAGGCGCAGTAGGCGCGGGCCTCGTACCAGCAAACGCCCACCACCGGCTGGGCCGGGTTGTTGAACGCTTCGTCGTTCCAGAGCGACGGTTGGGTTTGCCGGCCGGGGGGATACCATTCATCCAGCAGCGCTTCGAACGCTTCGTCATCCATATCGGCGATCTCCTCCCAGAAGTCGGCTTGTTGGGAGGTGATGCGTCCTTGCTGGTGTGCGTTGCGGATGTTGTCAAAATTCGCCTGCAAGGTCTGGCGATTTTCCCGCCATTGCTGCTTGGCGCCTTCCGCTGTGCTTTCCCCACGCCGCCAGGCGAGGGCGGCGTCGGTCTCCCACCAGCGCTCGTCCTCGTAGCCGCCGGCTTTCAGGAACAGGGCGTACTCGGCGTTGGTGACCGGGAACTGGCCGAGCTGGAACGGCTGAAGGTCCACGGGATGGACGGGCGCTTCATCCTCGTAGAGCCCTTCATCGCTGCCGATGGAATACGTGCCGCCGGGTATGGCGATCAGCGGGGGCAGGAGGTAGTCGCCGTGCGGTCCCTGGCACCGATGAAAACGCGGGTCGCCCAGTTCGCCCAGGGCCAGGCCCGCCGCGATGCGCGCCCGCAGGTCGGCGGCGGGGTCTTGGGTGCGCTGGAGCAAGGCTCGGCGGATGCGGTCCTTCAGGGCGTCGGACACCGGCACGTCCGGCTGCGCGGCGCAGCGCCCGGCCAGCGCCAGATGGGCGGCCATCAGGTCGGCGACGAAGGCGTCGGGATCGGCCGCCATCGCCGCCGCCAGCACGGCGGTTTCCTCCCAGCCGGTGCCGGGCAGCGGCGGCAAGGGGTCGGAGTCGGCCAGGCCGGCGAGGGTGTCCTGAAGGTTGGGGGAGACCCGGCCGGCTCGCCATTCGACCTGAACCCACTGCGGTTCGGGGTGGGCAGCCAGCCAGCGGGCGGCGAAGTATTCCTGGAGCAGTTGGTGGACGTAGAGCACTTCGTCCCGGCCCAGGTCTTCTTCCAGCACGCCGAGCGCTTCGCCGGCTTTCAGCACGTCCCCGGCGCGGTCGTGCGCGAGGAGGGCGAGGGCGTCCGGGTAAGCAATGCGCACTTGGGAGGCTTCGCCCGGCTGGCGGCGGGCTTGCATCGCGAAGGCCAGGTGGCTCAGCTTGTCGAACAGGATGCCTTGCCGGGGCAGTTCGTGGGGCGTTTTCCAGGTCCGGGGCTGGCCGAACCGCTGGCGGTCGCGCTCGCCGAGCAGCGCGCCGGGCCGAAACAGCGGGTGATCGGCCTCGATCTCGCGTTGCAGGGCTTGCCGGGCGAAGCCGCCGAACAGGGCGGCGCGGCCTTCGGGGATTTCGCCGGCGGTGGTCTGGGCGACCAGCAGCTTGAGAAAATAGGGCGAGCGCAA
>DEHU01000313.1:0-2407 GCA_002352125.1 Competibacteraceae bacterium UBA2792
CTCGCAGCCTTCCTCGTGCGAGGAAGAAGTCCGCAGCTTGAGCGGCCAATTTGGCCAAGTTAACAGTTTGTTTTCGTGCAACGGCGGTTTGGGCATGATTTCCAACTGCGTTACCGAATGCGCGCCCTGGCGAATCGAAGTGCCGACGCAGTCGGAGCCGGTNNTGGGTCAGGAAATCCATGGCGAAACGGATACCGTGGAGTTCCCGGCCCGGCACGTTCAGGTCGCGCGGTTGTTCCGCACCGCCAGCCAGCACTACTGCGTCGAATTTGGCCAGCAAGGCGCGGGCCTGAATATCGACGCCGACGTGGCTATTGGGGCGGAATTCGACGCCCTCAGCCCGAAGTTGAGCTAGCCGGCGATCGATGAGCCGGGCTTCTAGCTTAAAGTCGGGGATACCGTAGCGGAGCAGCCCACCGATGCGATCATTCTTCTCGAACACCACCACGGTGTGACCGGCGCGAGCGAGTTGCTGGGCACAGGCCAAACCGGCAGGCCCCGAACCGATCACGGCCACCCGTTTGCCGGTTCGATGCGTGGCGATTTGCGGCTGGACCCAGCCTTCCGCCCAACCTTTGTCGATGATGGCGCACTCGATGTCTTTGATCGTCACCGGCGAATCGTTGAAGTTGAGCGTGCACGAGGCTTCACAGGGAGCAGGACAGATGCGCCCAGTGAATTCCGGGAAGTTATTGGTAGAGTGCAACACTTCCAACGCTTCGCGCCAGCCGCCGCGATATACCAGATCGTTCCAGTCGGGAATAATGTTGTGGACCGGACAGCCGCGATGGCAGTAAGGAATGCCGCAATCCATGCAGCGAGCGGCCTGTTCGCGGACGGCGGCTTCCGGCAGAGGCGCTACGAAGTCGCGAAAGTGGGTAATTCGTTCCGCGACCGGTGCGTAGCCATGCTCGTGGCGGGCAATTTCCAGAAAACCGGTTGGTTTCCCCATCGTTCAAGCTCCCATGGCCAAGCTGGCTTTTTCGTCGAGACGGGTAGTGCGGGACTTGGCTTGCATATCCTGTAATGCGCGTCGGTAGTCCAGCGGCATGATTTTGACAAACTTTGGCAAAAAATCTCGCCAATGCTCCAATATGCGATGGGCGGGTTCGCTGCCGGTATGCAAATAATGGCGGGCCACCAAAATCTGTAAGCGCTGGGCGTCGTGGCGCAGCATGTCTTCCGGCAGTTCGGCTTGCGCTAAGCCGCTCCAATCGTCGTGCAGGACTCGGACCTTGAGAGTTTCTTCGGCGTCGTTCAAAGGCTCCAGCGCGACCATGGCTTTGTTGGCGCGGCGGACGAAATCGCCGGTTTCGTCCAGCACGTAGGCGATGCCGCCGCTCATGCCGGCCGCGAAGTTGCGGCCAGTTTGCCCGAGCACGACCACTACGCCGCCCGTCATGTACTCGCAGCCGTGATCGCCGGTACCCTCGACGACGGCCAAAGCGCCGGAATTGCGTACGGCGAAACGCTCGCCGGCCACACCTCGGAAGTAGCATTCGCCGGCGATGGCGCCATAAAGGACCGTGTTGCCGACGATGATATTTTCTTCGGCGCACAGGCGGCTGGCCGGATCGGGGCAGATGATGATCCGGCCGCCGGAGAGTCCTTTGCCGACGTAGTCGTTGGCTTCGCCGCGAAGTTGGAGCGTAACGCCGCGCGCCAAGAAAGCGCCGAAGCTCTGGCCGGCGGTACCTCGTAGATCGACGTGCACGGTGTCGTCTGGCAAACCGGCATGGCCGTAGCGGCGGGCAACTTGCCCGGAGAGCATAGCTCCGGCGGTGCGGTCGGTATTGCGTACTGGCATGTCGATCCGCACGGGCTGACCGGATTCCAGCGCTGGCTGGGCTTTGGCGATCAAACGATGATCCAGCACGTCGGCGAGGCCGTGATCCTGTTCCTCGCAGCGATGGGTGGCGACCCCGAGCGGAGCGGGGGGGATAGCCAGCAAGCGGGTGAAATCCAGCCCGCGCGCTTTCCAGTGGTGGATGGCGCGGCGCATATCGAGCCGGTCGGCGCGGCCAATCATTTCGTCAAAGGTGCGGAAACCCAGTTGCGCCATCAGTTCGCGAACTTCTTCCACCAGGAACGTGAAGAAATTAATGACGTGGGCGGGCTGGCCCGGGAAACGCTTGCGCAGTTCCGGGTCTTGGGTGGCGACGCCGACCGGGCAGGTNNTTGAGGTGGCACTTGCGCATCATCACGCAACCGGCGGCAATCAGAGCGGCGGTGCCGAAGCCGAATTCATCCGCGCCCAGCAGCGCACCGACCACCACGTCGCGGCCCGTGCGCAAACCGCCATCGACCTGAACGGCGATACGGCCGCGCAGATGGTTGCGTACCAGTGTCTGGTGGGTTTCGGCCAAACCGATTTCCCAAGGCGAACCGGCGTTTTGGATCGAGGTCA
>DEHU01000313.1:2418-7205 GCA_002352125.1 Competibacteraceae bacterium UBA2792
TGGTGCGGCGGCGGCGAGATCAGACCGACGCCAGGCGTGGAGTGGCGCACCCGAGCGATCCAGTCGTTGACCTTGTGGCCGGGGAGCTGGCCGCCTTCGCCGGGTTTGGCGCCTTGAGCCATCTTGATTTGCAGGGCATCGGCATTGACCAAATATTCGGTAGTCACCCCGAAGCGGCCAGACGCTACCTGCTTGATCGCCGAGCGAATGGAATCGCCGTTTTCCAGCGGCGCATAGCGGGCCGGGTCTTCCCCGCCTTCGCCGGTATTGGATTTGGCGCCCAGCCGGTTCATGGCGAGGGCCAGGGTGGTGTGCGCCTCCCAGGAGATCGAACCGAAGGACATCGCACCGGTGGCCATCCGTTTGACGATTTCGCTGGCGGGTTCGACTTCGTCCAGGGGTAAGGGTTGGCTGGCGAGGCGGAACTCGAATAGGCCGCGCAGGTTGCGTAAGCGGTCGCGCTGGTCGTTCATGGCCTGGCTGTACCGTTTGAACTGCTGGTAGTCGCCGGCACGAACCGCGTGCTGGAGCAGGGCGATGGTTTCCGGCGTCCAGGCGTGTTCCTCGCCGCGAATGCGGAACGCCAACTCGCCGCCCACGTCCAGCGCGTTACGGTAGAGAGGTGCATCGCCGAACGCCAACCGGTGGCGCCGGACGGTTTCTTGGGCGATTTCCGTCAGCTCGACGCCTTCGATTACGCCCTGCGTGCCGGTGAAGTAGCGATCGACAAACTCGCTAGCCAGCCCGATGGCCTCGAAAATCTGGGCGCCGCAGTAGGATTGGTAAGTGGAAATACCCATCTTGGACATCACCTTGAGGATGCCCTTGGAGATGGCTTTGGTATAGCGCTCGTGCGCTTCGGTTTCGGTCGGTTTCTGCTGCAAGCCAGGCAGTATCGAGGATAAGGTATCGAAGGCCAAGTAAGGGTTAATGGCTTCGGCACCGTAACCGGCCAGCAAGCAGAAGTCGTGGACGCGCTTGGCTTCGCCGGTTTCCACAACCAGTCCAACCTCGGTGCGCAAACCGGCGCGGATCAGGTGATGGTGGACGGCAGCGGTGGCAAGCAGGGCGGGAATAGCGATGTGGTCCGCATCCATGCTCCGGTCGGACAACACGATGATGTTATTGCCGTGCCGCACCACGTCGGCGGCCTCGCGGCAAAGATCTTCGAGCGCGCGCGCCATGCCGTCGGCGCCGCGCTCCACGGGATAGCAAATGCTGAGGGTGTGGGTACGGAACGCCTTGTCGACGTGGTACTCGATGCGGCGAATCCGTTCCAGATCGATGTTGTCGAGAATCGGTCTTTTGACTTCCAAGCGTTTGTGCGTACCGCCGCTGCCCAGATCCAAGAGGTTGGGGCGAGGGCCGACGACCGACACCAACGACATCACCAGTTCCTCGCGAATCGGGTCGATCGGCGGGTTGGTGACTTGGCTGAAATTCTGCTTGAAATAATGCGAAAGCGGGCGGTTCTGCTCGGAGAGCACGGCCAGCGGCGCATCATCGCCCATCGAGCCGATCGCCTCTTTGCCATCTTCCATCATGGGCGCAAGCAGCAGCTCAAGATCTTCAAGCGTGAAGCCCGCCGCCGCCTGGCGGCGCAGCAGATCGGCGCGATCCTCGAACAGGCGCGGCTCAATGCCTTGCAGGCTGTCATCCAGCTGGATCATGGCTTCGAGCCATTTTTCATACGGATGCTGGCTTGCCAACGCATCGACCATCTCTTCGTGATGGTAGAGCCGCCCCTCATGGGTATCGACGGCGATCAGCTGGCCCGCGCCAATGCGGCCGCGCTCAAGGATTTTGCGATCGTCCAGCGGGCACATGCCGGTTTCGGAGCCGACAGCAAGCAGGCCATCTTCCGTCAGCGCATAACGCAGCGGGCGAAGCCCGTTGCGATCGAGCCCTGCAACCGCCCAGCGGCCATCGAACATGGCCAGCGCGGCCGGCCCGTCCCACGGCTCCATCAGCGCGGCGTGATACTCGTAGAAACCACGCCGGTCCTCGACCATCAACGGGTTGCCGGCCCACGCTTCCGGGATCAGCATCATCGCCGCGTGGGAGAGCGAGTAGCCGCCCATCACCAGGAACTCGAGCGCGTTGTCGAAGCAGGCCGTGTCGGACTGGCCTTCATACGAGATCGGCCACAGCTTGGAGATGTCGTCACCGAACAGCGGCGATGAGACTGACGCTTGGCGCGCGGCCATCCAGTTGACGTTGCCGCGCAGCGTGTTGATTTCGCCGTTGTGGGCCAGGTAGCGGTAGGGATGGGCGCGTTCCCAGCTCGGGAAGGTGTTGGTGCTGAAGCGGGAATGGACGAGCGCGAGGGCCGTCTCCATCAGCGGATTCTTGAGGTCCGGGAAGTACTGGTCGACCTGTTCGGTCGTGAGCATGCCCTTGTAGACCAGCGTCTTCATCGAGAGACTGGCGATGTACCAGTATTCGGCGCCGGCGAGGGTGGAGGTGCGGATCTCCGTGTAGGCGCGCTTCCGGATGATGTAGAGCTTGCGTTCGAACGTGGCGTCATCGGTCACGTCGGCGCCACGGCCGATGAAGACCTGACGCATGAAGGGCTCGCAGGAGAGGGCGGTGTCGCCGAGCGGCGCGCTATTGGTGGGCACGGTGCGCCAGCCGAGGAAGACCTGGCCCTCGGATTGCACGACCTGTTCGAACTTCTCCTCGATCTTGCGGCGCACCGTCGGATTGCGCGGCAGATAGACAAGGCCGCAGCCGTACTCGCCGGCGGCAGGCAGGGTGATGCGGGAGTTTTTGCAGACCTCCTGAAAAAACCCGTGCGGCATCTGCAGCAGAATACCCGCGCCGTCGCCGGTGTTGATTTCGCTGCCGCTGGCGCCGCGGTGGTCGAGGTTGCGCAGCACTTGCAAGCCCTGCTCGAGAATGCGGTGGGATTTGCGCCCGTGCATGTCCACCACGAACCCGACGCCGCAGGCGTCGTGTTCGAACCAAGGGTCGTAGAGACCCTGCTTCTTGGGCAGGCCCAGTGCGGGTGAGGGGGAGGAGGAACTTTCAGGGCGGCTGTTCATGGGCATTTTCCGTGATCGGGCACGGGCGAAAAGGCTGGGAAATGGGGTGGAGTTGGCTAGGTCGTCCGGTCGAAAGCGAGCTGGCGAGCCGGGAAAAAGGCAAAAAAAGGGCCGGTCACGCAGTGCGCGAATCCGGCCCGGCAGAGGGAAACGGGTTGGCGAAGCGCGAGGTCAGAAGAAGCGGATCGTTTTCGTGGCCATCTTGGCGTGTTCTTCGTCGGAGCAACCGGCGTTGGTGGGGGCCTCGGTCGAGCGGTCGGTCGGGGTAACCAACTGGTTGGAAAGAAGATAGTTCTCAACCTCTTCGCCCGAAATGTCGGAAAGCATCACCCCGTCGATCTCCACGCAGGGAGAGAGCGGTTGGCCCGACTTTTGGACCATCTCCGCGTAGTTCGCGCGGTCATTGATGATGTCAATATCTGCAAACGGCAGGCTATATTTGCGAAAAATGGCACGTACACCATTGGACCAGCCGCAGTGCGGTTTGAGATAGGCTTTGATCTTCATGCGATAAGCGTGTGGGGAGACAAGCAGCGTGCAACTGTGGAGCGGAGGTATTCCGGCGGCAAGCGGAAGTTTACAACTTCCTGTCGCGATTGTAGCCGCAAGGGGGGTCAATCGTAAGAGGGTGACACGTTTTTCCGCTAGCGGGAGGCTTCCGTTTCACCTAGACGCGACACATGAAAGTCCTCGTTACGGGTGCCGCCGGCTTCATCGGCTACCATGTTTGCCGTCGTTTGGCGGAGTCCCGACGCTGCGAGGTGGTGGGGATCGACAGTCTCAGCGACTACTATTCGGTGGAGCTCAAACGGGCCCGTTTAGCGGAACTTTCTGCATTTAAGGATTTTAGGTTCCTGCAATTGGATTTTTCCGATGCTGCCCGGCTTCTGGGGCTGTGGGGTCAGTTTCGGCCGGACTATGTGGTCCATCTCGGCGCCCAGGCCAATGTCCGCCATAGCGTCAACCATCCGGCCGCCTATGTGCAGAGCAATCTGGTGGGCTTCTTCAATGTTCTGGAGGCGGCGCGCGCCCACCCTCCGAAACACCTGGTCTTTGCCTCCTCCAGCAGTGTTTACGGGTCCCGGCTCGACACACCGTTCCGGGAGTCCGACGACACCAGCCGCCCCTTGTCCTTTTATGGGGCGACGAAGAAGAGCAACGAAGTGATGGCCCACAGCTATGCGCATCTTTACCAGCTGCGGATGACGGGGTTGCGTTTTTTTAATGTCTACGGACCCTGGGGTCGCCCGGATACGGCGCCCACGCTGTTTGCCCAACGGATCTTTGCCGAGGAACCCATCGATTTGTTCGCGGAAGGGCTGAATCGACGCGATTTCACGTACATCGACGATGTTACGGATGGATTGATGAAGGTGCTGCTGTACCCACCGACGACGGTGCCTTCCCCACCCTATCGCATTTTCAATCTCGGCCATCATCGCCCGGTCGAAGTGCGGCTGTTTGTCGACATGCTCGCGGCAATGATTGGCAAGAAGCCTAAAATCAACCTCTTGCCCGCGCAGGCGGCCGACGTACCGGAGACAAGCGCGAGTCTGGACGCAGTGGAGGCCGCCTACGGTTATCATCCTAAGACGTCCCTTGAAGAAGGGTTACGGGCGTTTGTCGAGTGGTACCGCCGCTACTATCAGCCGTGAATGCAATGGTCCGAATCCTGCCATGACATCGGTGCAGGCACTGACGGCGGTTTTGGCTGCGCTCACGCTGATCGGGGTGGCGGTGGGA